>CAMPJY010000017.1 GCA_946887025.1 uncultured Salinimicrobium sp. | reverse complement strand
TCTATTACTTCGAAATCTCTGAATTTATCTTTTAGTTCTAAAAATTTATCGGTGAAATATGGGCCCTGGGTTAGATATAAGTCAAAATAATGGCGGATTCTGAAATGCCCTTTTTTCTCCCCTGCAAGCCCGTGAAAAATTTGAACCTTTAGGCCCCTCAGATAGTGAGGGACTTCATTCCCGGGGCAGAAGATAGCGTCGGTCTGAAAGTTTTTTAAATCCTGAATGTCACTTGTAGAAGGCTCTCCCGTAAATGGGAATTTACCGAGCAGGTTTTCTGTCAGGAACCAAAGGTATTGATGCCCTTTTTCCTTTAGTACCTCCATAATGGGTTCCATGATCCCAAAGGCATAAGGATTCTGACAAAACAGGATTACTTTCATTTTTTTAAAATAGTTTATTCGCCTGGTCCAGGTCTTCCTTGAAATCTATTTCCATACACCTGAAACTGGAAATATCCACTGCCTTCACCTTAATGCCTTTATTCTGGATCGCAAGTTCAATGCCTTTTTCAAAGTAATCATTGTCATCACAAATTTCGAGTTGTTCTATCAGGACCGGAAGGTCCTTTCTGGAGATGAAATTGATTCCCACCGCTTCTCCCAATCCATTTTTAACTTCCTTTGAGAGTTCATGAACGAAATCGTCCTTTAGGGTGTATTTCACCTCTTCCTCGGCTACCCTTGAATGATTTACGGATACAAATGAGTTCTGTGCCTCAATTTCCTCTTTCAGGGCCTCGAGAAGGGCTGAATCAAATATCACATCTCCATTCAGCCAGAGAACATCCTCATTTCTGTTCTTCTTCAATGCTTTCAGAAGACTTTTGGAAGTGTTGGTGGCATCAAAATACTGATTGTAGATATAGGTGAGGTCCGGGAAGCGTTCCATAATCAGGTCTTTCTTAAATCCGACAACTACTGAAATATCGTGTTCATTAAAATGAGTGGAAAGATTGCTGACCTGGTTTTCCATAATACTTTTGCCGTCATTCAACGGGGTCAGTGGTTTAGGGAAGGGATTTCCGAGTCGGGAGCCGATACCTGCGGCAAGAATGATAATTTTCATTAAAATAATTTTGTAAGACTTTTCTAGAGCTTTATGTCACATTTTCCTTCAGAAAGCTGTCGAATTTTGCGAATATAAGCTTTGGCTCCAGCAGTTCATAGAATTCAGCTGCTTTTTTCACCAGTGCTCCTTTTGAAAGACTGTCAAAAAACTCTGGCCTGAATTCGTTTAAATGGACCGAAACATTCTGTTTCCCGTCCTCATAAATGCTCCAGTTTTCCTTTTTTATCTGAGGGGAAAATATCGAGAAGGTAGGGATATTTAAGGCTTTAGCCATATTAACTGCGCCACCTTCATTTCCTATCAAGGCTTTGCAATGGGAGGTTATGGCCATGAATTCTCTGAGGTTCTTTCCAAATACTTCGAAAAAGATCCGGTCCTTTGTTTGGGGAGAACAGAGATTATAGATTTCCTCAGCTTCCTTTAGCTGCCTCGGGATATAGTTGAACAGTAACTGGGAATCTGATTTCCTTACTGCAAAATCCAGCAGCTCCGCCATAAAACGGGGTGGATAAGTCTTGCTCTGAGAACTGCCCAGAATGGAAACCATGACCAGCGGCCTGGAAAATGAGATTCCTTCATTTTTCAGCAATTCCTGAGCTTCAGCCTTTTCATTATCAGTTAAAAAAACTTTTGGCTTTATTTCAACTGGAAAATCTTGGGAAAGTCCCTGAAGCAAGAGCATCCTGTTTTCTATGGCGAATCCTGCATTAGTGTCCAGTTTTTCCTTTAAATGAAATGTCCGGGTGTAGGATGGGGAGGTATACCATTTATAATAGGAGATCTTTTTACCGGCTCCCGAAAGCAGAGTCACCAGGGCGGAATTCAGTTTGGCATAAACATCAATTACCACATCGTAATTCTCTTTCCTCAGCCTCAAGGCTAGGGCCAGCGTGGACTCTTCCTCCGGATCGAAAAGAATCAAGTTATCAATATTGGGATTGTTTTCCACTACAGGCCTTGTGTGTGGCTGGATGAGGTAATGCAGTTCGGCTTCCGGATACTTGGCTCTCAGGGCTTCAAACAGGATCGAGGACGTTAGCACGTCCCCGATCATTTTGTTCTGTATTACCAGGATCTTCAATTCGGTTGAAAGGTTTGAAGTTTAAATTTAGACAGCCACATTATATTCTCTCAAAGCATCATTAAGAGAAGTCTTTTTGTTAGTGCTTTCCTTGCGTGTCCCGATGATCAGGGCACAAGGCACCTGATATTCTCCCGCTGGAAATTTTTTGGTATAGCTTCCCGGAATAACGACTGAGCGAGCAGGAACAATTCCTTTCATTTCGATTGGCTCATCTCCCGTGACATCAATTATTTTTGTGGAAGCAGTAAGGACCACATTAGCTCCAAGAACAGCCTCTTTTTCAACTTTTACCCCTTCTACCACGATGCTTCTGGATCCAAGAAATGCATTGTCTTCAATGATAACGGGGGCGGCCTGTAAAGGTTCAAGGACCCCTCCGATTCCAACCCCTCCGCTCAGGTGGACGTTTTTTCCAATCTGGGCGCAGCTGCCAACGGTAGCCCAGGTATCCACCATGGTCCCTTCATCGACATAGGCCCCAATGTTCACATAACTTGGCATTAAAATTACCCCGCTCGAAATATAGGCTCCGTGTCTTGCTACCGCATTAGGTACCACCCGTATACCTTTTTCTTTATAGCCTCTCTTCAGCGGCATTTTATCGTGATATTCAAAGATCCCCGCCTCCAGGGTTTCCATTTTCTGTATCGGGAAATAGAGTACCACTGCCTTCTTCACCCACTCGTTCACCTGCCAGCCTTCAGCTGTTGGTTCCGCCACCCGTATTTTTCCCTCATCCAGAAGGGAAATGGCCTCTCTTATGGCGTCGGTGGTTTCTTTTTGGTTCAGAAGTTCCCGGTTCTCCCAGGCTTTTGTGATAATAGGTTCTAAATGTGTCATGCTTTAATTTTGGGCAAAGATACTAGCTTCAGGCCAATATATTGGACTGATTCATTTTAAACCTTACCTTTGCGGAAAAATTGTATGGCAAGGATTTTGGCATTGGATTATGGAAGAAAACGCACCGGAATAGCGGTGACGGATGAACTCCAGATCATTGCTTCGGGACTTACGACTGTACCTACCAATGATTTGCTGAAATTCCTCGAAGATTATTTTTCAAAAGAAAACGTGGAGCTGGTCCTGATAGGGGAGCCAAAACAGATGGATAATACTGCTTCAGAGAGTGAGGTGGATATCCAGAAATTTCTAAAGCAGTTTGTGGAGAAGTTTCCCGAAAGGGAGATAAAAAGGGTTGACGAAAGATTCACCTCGAAAATGGCATTCCAGTCCATGATCGACAGTGGCCTTAAAAAGAAGCAACGACAGAATAAAGGTCTGGTAGATGAGATAAGCGCTACCATTATTCTGCAATCATATTTATATAAATAAAAAATAAAAGGATCATATCCAGTAATAAATTGATCCTTATTCAAAAAATATATATTAGAAAAAAATGGTGTTACCAATAGTAGCCTACGGGGATCCTGTTTTAAGGAAGAAAGGGAAAGAAATCAATAAAGACTATCCTAAACTGGACGAGCTTATTCAGAATATGTGGGATACCATGTATCACGCTTATGGTGTAGGGATCGCCGCCCCGCAGGTGGGATTGCCTATCCGATTATTTGTGGTGGATGCAACTCCGTTTGCCGAAGATGAGGAACTGAAGGAAGAAGAGAAAACAGAGCTAAGGAACCTGAAAAAGGTTTTCATTAATCCGCGGATCCTGAAGGAAGAAGGGGATGAGTGGGCCTTTAATGAAGGTTGTCTGAGCATCCCGGACATAAGGGAAGACGTCTTCAGAAAATCCGATATTACCATTGAATATCTGGACGAGAATTTCGAGGAGCACAAAGATACCTTTACCGGATTATCTGCACGGGTCATTCAGCATGAATACGACCATATAGAGGGAATCCTTTTTACGGATAAACTTTCTTCACTAAAAAAGCGTCTGATAAAAGGAAAGCTGACCAATATTGCCAAAGGGAAGATTAGTGTGGATTACAGGATGCGTTTCCCTGAAATCAAAAAAGGACGCTAAATAGTTTTGAATATTTGGGCAGAGATTGGATATTTGCCTCCCACAAAAGAAAATTATGGAATTAGATAAAGTATTGTCAATCTCCGGTAAACCGGGATTATATGAGCTGAAGGCTCAAACCAGAGGAGGATTTGTTGCAGAATCCATGCTTGACGGAAAGAAAATCTCGGTGAATATCCGCCACAATGTAAGCCTGCTGAGTGAAATTGCGGTTTATACATATACTGAAGAAGTCCCATTGAGGGAAATTTTTCAGAAGATATATGAAAAAGAGAATGGGGGAGAGGCCATAAGTCATAAGGAATCCAAGGAGAAACTTGAAAATTATTTTGCTGAAATCCTTCCCGATTATGATGTGGACCGGGTTTACATCAGTGATATCAAGAAGATCATGCAGTGGTACAACCTTTTGATAAGCAAAGGGGTCACCAGTTTTCAGAAATCAGAAGCTCAGGATTCAGAAACAGAAGCCTCTGAAGCGGAATCTGAGGTTAAAGATGCTGACGAAAAGAAGACAAAAAAGAAATCTGCTGCAAAGAAAGCTAAGGACGAGGAAGAATAGTGATTTTCTTTTTAAGTGATATAAGCTGATCCTGTTACAGGCTCAGCTTTTTTTATTGCCGTATTTCTGCCTAAAGCTCCTTAAATTGCATTCCTAAACCTGAAACCATGAATTCCCGAAAAGATCAACTTAAAGCCTTAGACAGATTATTGACAATAATGGATGAGCTCCGGGAGCAGTGCCCGTGGGACAGGAAGCAGACCATGCAGACTCTCAGGCACCTCACTATTGAAGAGACCTATGAACTTGGCGATGCCATTCTTGATGACGATCTGCAGGAGGTGAAAAAAGAATTGGGGGACCTGTTGCTTCATATTGTATTCTATTCGAGAATTGGGAGTGAAACCGGGGATTTTGACATTTCCGATGTCGCAAATGAGATCTGCGAAAAGCTGATCCACCGCCATCCTCATATCTATGGAGACACCAAAGTTGACAATGAGGAAGATGTCAAGAAGAATTGGGAAAGTCTGAAATTAAAGGAGGGAAAGAAAAGTGTGCTGGAGGGGGTACCTTCCTCTCTGCCCGCGCTTGTAAAAGCCAGCCGGATACAGGAAAAGGTAGCCGGGGTCGGATTTGATTGGGAAGAACCTCAGCAGGTATTTGAAAAATTGAAAGAGGAGCTGGAGGAGCTACAGCATGAGGTGGATTCTGAGAACAGGGAGGCCATGGAGGCCGAATTTGGGGATGTTTTGTTCTCCATGATAAATTATGCCCGCTTCCTTAAAATAAACCCGGAAAATGCTTTAGAACGCACCAACAAGAAATTCATTAAACGTTTTCAGTATCTGGAAGCAAAGGCCCGGGAACAGAATAAAACTCTGCGGGAGATGACTCTGGCGGAAATGGATGTTTTCTGGGAAGAGGCTAAGAAAATTTAAAAACTCCCGCGGAATTAACCTGAAGCCAAACTTTTTAAAAACAATAAACCCGGGCTTAAAAACCCGGGCAACTGATTTCGGCAAAATCCTTCTTTAATACAAGGTCTTAATTTTCTCCAGTTTTTCCTGCCAGATGACCAGCTGATCCTTGTGGTTCTGAATGTTCGCGTGAACCTCCTTCACTAAAGGATTTTCATCATCCACATTTGAAAAGAACTGCAGGTTGTTTTCAAGCTGCCGTATCTCTGCCTTGGTCTCTTCTATTTTTTTGGTAAGGAAATAGTGTTCGTTGTTGATCTTCCTGTTATCATCTGCTTCTTCCAGAGCCTGCACCTTGTTTTCATACTTCAGCATTTCCGTCTGCGTCTTGTCCAGATCCAGTCGTTCGAAAGCCTGATCAAGGGCTTTGTTGAATTTGCCTTCTATATATCGTTTGGCATGAGGCACTTTTCCGGCATTCTTCCAGTCTTCAATGAATTTTTTGATCTCAGGTAAGTCTTTTTTACGGTCTCCACTGAATTCAAGATTTTTCAGGGCATCCAAAAGCTCTTTCTTTTTATCAAAAGCCTCAGCCTCTTCCTTGTTTTCCTCATTTCTGGAGGCATGAAGCCTGTCAAAATAATGATTACAGGCATTTTTGAACTGTTTCCAGATCTTGTCACTGTCCTTCCTGGGTACGTGTCCTATTGTCTTCCAGTCGTCCTGGATTTTCTTCATCAGGGCAGTAGTAGCCTTAAAATCTTCGCTGTCCTTATTGTCTTCAGCAATCTGAACCAGGGCAAGCTTCTTTTCCAGATTTTCATACTGGTCCTTTTTCTGGTTTTTATAGAAAGCATTCTTGTTCCTGTTGAAGTTTCTCACGACCTCCTTGAAATCCTTCCAGGTCTTGTCGTTCACTTCTCTTGGAACTTTTCCGGCATTAAAAAATTGCTCCCTTAGTGCTTCCACCTCATGGATCTTCTGTTGCCATTGCTTGTGGACCTTGTATTCCGCATCGGAGATCTGCCTTAACTGTTCAATGATCTCACGTTTCTTTTCGAGGTTCTTTTCGTAACTTTTTTCCTGCTGATCAAAATACTCCTGCCTCTTATCATGGATTTTCCTGGTTGCCTCACTGAATTTCTGCCAGATATCCTCCCGATATTCTTTCTCCACCGGCCCCAGGTCCTCTTTCCACATTTTATGAAGCATTTGCAGTTCCCTGAAAGCACGATTCGTATCCTCCTCCTGAGTAAGTTCCTCTGCCCTGGAAATGATCTTTAGTTTCTGTTCAAGATTGTGTTTGAAATCAAGATCCCTGAATTCCCTGTTCAAATGAAGGAAATCATAGAAATTCTCGACGTGGTGATGGTAGGTGTTCCATACATTATTGTACTTGTCCCTTGGAATTGCTCCCGCAATCCTCCAGCGCTCCTGTAGCTCCTTAAAATGCCTGTAGGTAGTGTTTATGTTTTCCTCTACATCGATAAGGCCTTTTAGCTCTTCTATGATCTCCAGGCGCTTCTCCAGGTTTTTGTTATGGTCCTGCTTCAGCTGCTGGTAGTATTTGTTTCTCTTTTCTTTGTAATCGAAGTACAGGGAATTAAACTGTTTCTTCAAGGGAGTGGAGTAGTGGAAGTCGATAATATTTCCGCCGTCAGCCAGAAACTCCTCCTTTTTCTCCTCTACTTCCTCATCAAATTTGGCGTTGAATTCAGTTTTGATCTCCTCCACATGCTCCTTAATAGCCTGCACCTTCTCTTTTTTCAGGAGCTTTTCCAGTTCCTCAACCAGGGCTTCTTTGTTCATGGCATGATAATCCTTCTTCTCTATCCCGTGGCGCTCATTCGCTGTTTCATCTTCGCTGTGTTCGGCAACGGCGTCATCCAGTTCGCTTTGAGCATCTTTCTTGCCTCTTGGTTCGGGCTGATCTTCAGGATCGTCTATTATTTCCTCCTCCGAAGGAGTTTCTTCTTCCTCAATTTTTTCTTTTTCAGCTTCTTTGGAAACAGCTGAGGATTCCTCAACATTTGCAGTATCGTCATGCTCAACTTTGGACTCCGAATCCTTTTCCCCAGCAGATTCACTTGGAAAAACTTCCTCTTTAGGGGTAGTCTCCCCGGATTTATCTGTTTCTGAAGCTACATTTTCTTCTGCAGATTGAGTTGACTCCTGATGCTGGGATTCCAGATCCTGGTCACGCTTCTTTTCATCCTGATTGGGAAGATTTTGGTCGGGCATTTTTTCGTTGTCAGACATATCTTTCAATGTTAAGGTTCCTTAATGAATTATTCCTGAAAGATAATAACTCCCGTAAAACCTAACAAGGTTTTAAATGCTTTTGTATTAGTCCGTGCAAAAACTTTCAGGCAGGAGAATTCCAGTGTTCCCAGCTTTTTTCGGCCTGTAGTTCAAGCATCCTAAGACCATTGCTTACGCTGGCTCCTTTTTGCGAGGCCAGCTGCATCAGCTTAGTTTCAGAAGGGTTGTATATCAGGTCAAAGACCAGGTGCTGATCATTGATAAAATCAAAAGGGATAGGAGGGAACTCTTCTGTTCTCGGGGATGTTCCCAGGGGAGTACAGTTGATTATGACGGAATGATCCCTGAGAATTTCTTCATCGAGATCTTCATAGGTCAGCCTGCCGCTTTCCGGAGAACGCGAGACAGAAATTGGGATGATTCCCAGATCATTAAGGGCAAAAACAACAGCTTTGGAAGCACCTCCGGTACCAAGAATAAGGGCCTTCTCGTGATGGGGACGAAGGAATGGTTTAATAGCCTGAGAAAAACCAACGTAATCGGTGTTGAACCCCTGAAGTTTTCCATTGTCGAGGATTTTTACAGTATTTATCGCCCCAATTCTTTTGGCAATAGGGTCAATTTCATCCAGAAGGGGTAGAATATCTTCTTTATAGGGGATAGTGACGTTCAAACCTCTAAGGTCAGGATTCTTTTCCAGCACTTTTGGAAGTTCAGAAATGTCTGCCAGATCAAAGTTTTCATAAGAGGCGTTAATACCCTCTCTTTCAAATTTTCGACTGAAATACCCCCTGGAAAAGGAATAGGAGATGTTTCTCCCTAACAGGCCAAATCTACGCAGGTTTTCTTGAAATTCTTTTCTCATACATTTCCAAAGATACCACTATCATTATGCCTATAAAAATGAAAAAGATCGCCATCCAGGTTTCCTGAGAACCAATTTCGGGGAAATAACGATGATAACTTTCCACGATCCTCTGCCCGCTACTATCCAATAAAGGCGAGCCATTCTCGTCTGAGCTGTATATTTCATTTTTCCAGGGCCAGACAACGCCCAGGGATCCCGTGATAAAACCAATGATCACGGCATAGGTCGCATTTTTATAATTTTTCAGAAGGAAGCCCAGAAGGTGGGAGAGGCTGACCAGACCAACTATGGAACCCAGAGAAAATACAGCGAGCACTTTCAGCAACCTTGTCCTCACCGGATCCGAAACAAAGGAAAAATCCCATTGAAGAATATCTACGACCGTCAGAAAGAGCGCATTTACGGAATCTACCAGCAGGAGCACGTAGTTCCCAAACAACATGATGATGAAGGACCCTGACAAGCCGGGAAGCGTCTGCCCTGATACTCCAATAATGCCACAGAAAAAAACGAACCACAGGTTGTCATTTTCTTTAGCCGGATCAAAAAAACTGAGGCTAATCCCAATCAGAAGCCCGAAGACCATAAGGAGGATATTTTTCCTGCTCCAGTTCTCAAAATCTTTACTGACATAGTAAATAGAACCTACGATCATTCCGAAAAAAGCAGCCCAGACGTAAAGCTCGTACCTCAGTATCAGGTAATCCAGCAACAGGGACACACTGAAGTAGCTGATGACCATCCCGCTAATGAGCAGGATGAGGAATCTGCCATTGATATAGTTAAAGAAACTGCTGAAGCGTCCGTTCAGGATGAGCTTCAGGGCCTTGTAATTTATTTTCTGAAGGGAATAGATGAATTCCTCATAAAAGCCCGCAACAAATGCTACCATCCCTCCCGAAACCCCCGGCACCTTATTGGCGGCACCCATAGCGATACCTTTAATAACCAAAAGGATTCTGTCGCTAAAGCTTCGGGAGGGTTGCATTTCTATATCTTACCTTTCTTTCTGACTGCCAGTTTTTCGAGAAGGAAAATAAGTAAAAATCCACCAATTGCAGCTATGATGGCACTCAAAATCTGTGGGTCGCCTTCAAATTGTCCGGGTAGTATACTCTTTTCAAGGATGGGCACCACCTCCCCGTGGGAATTGGTATAGGTGGTCAGGACTTTTTTCCAGGGCCAGATCTTGTTCAACGAGCCCACCATGAAACCAGTCAAAAGGGCAAGGGTAATATTCTTATAGTTTTCGAACATCCAGGTAAGCACTTTTGAAAACACTTTTATTCCTAAAAGCGCCCCCACAGCGAAGGTTCCCAGTTTTGTTGCTGCCAGTAGGGCGGCATTCCAGTTCATGCTGAAAACTGCAGAAGTAAATTCATTGATGCTTCCAATTACCACGTGATAAGACCCCAGCAAAAGTAAAATGAAAGCTCCTGAAATCCCGGGAAGGATCATTGCAATGATTGCAATAAACCCTGAAAGTA
The DNA here is from genome assembly GCA_946887025.1 of uncultured Salinimicrobium sp. Next base: position 16,548 of record CAMPJY010000017.1, on the reverse strand, counting down.
ATAAAAACCAGTAACTGTCGGGCGAAGTAACAGGTTCTGCGATGGTTACAAAATAAGAAACCACGGCCCCTAAAAGTAGTCCAAGGATGGTTTTCCAGTTCCATTTCTGGATCTGCCCGGAAATGTAAACGATACTGGCGATCACGAGACCGAAAAAGAAGGACCAGAGAATGACCGGTTCGTTATCCAGAAGATAACTGATCACCTTGGCAAAGGTCAGAATGCTTATTGCAATCCCTAAAACCAGGGCAAATAAAAAGGAGAGGTTGTAGTCTCTCCAGGCGGTTTTGACTCCCTGTTTTCTGGCCTTGGTAAGGATTCCCATATCCAGATTGTCAATGGTCTTGATCAATTCCTCATAGATCCCGGAAATAAAGGCTATAGTCCCACCTGAAACTCCGGGCACCACGTCGGCTGCGCCCATGGCCAATCCCTTAAGAGTAACAAAACTGTAATTCAAAAAACTTCGTCGCATTTAGACTATTTTGGGGTGCGCAAAGTTAAAGAATTAACTGCAGGTATTCTGAAAGGAGCTTATTTTACTTTTTATGGTTTTGCGGGCAAAGATCTTTGGGAACAGCTCCTCAAGGATGAAGTAATATTCCGCATCCAGTTTTAGCGCTGCGTCCAGGTGGAAATATCCTTTTTCCCCCTGGGCAATACTGAAATAGAGTCCTGCCAGCCGGAATTCGATTTCGGCGGTTTCCGGGTAAAATTCCATGGCTTGCAAAAGATTTTCCACTGCCGCGGGAAATTCCCTCAGCTTTATAAGATTATCACATCTGTGGATCCAGGTCTCCAGTTCATAATTCCCCAGTTCCAGACTGCGTCGGAATCCCCGCTCAGCTTCCTCATACAGGTTCAGTCGCAGGTTGATCTTGGCATAGCGTTTCCAGTAAAGTACATTTTCCTCATCAATGCCAATAGCCTTGTTGATGTAGTACAGGGCTTTCCTGTAGTTGAGCTTTTTGATGAAAAAATCTGTGATCGCAATCCAGCCCTTATCAAGAAGAGGGTCCTCATGGACCGTCTTCCGGTAGTATTTCAGCGCCAGGTCTTCCAGTCCCAGTTTCTCATAGCATCGTCCGATTCTCAGATATGCAAAGGAAGTGGGGTCATCCAGTTCAACGGTGATATTGTAATTTTCAATGGCTTCATTATAACGCCCCAGTTTCTCCAGCACCTTTCCTTTTTCAAGATAGGCACCGATGAATTGGTCGTCACTGATAATGGCAAAGTCAAAAGCTGCGAGGGCCTTCTTGTACTTTTTTAGGTCGAAGTATTGTTTTCCCAGCTGATGCCAACCGATTTCTGAATAGGGGTGCTGGTCCAGAAAAGTATTGAGAAACTCAATGGCATCCATTTTCTGCTCCAGGTATTCGAAACAGTATATGATGTTGTACAGGGAAGAGTAATCCAGTTCATCCGCCTCCAGGCATCGCATGAAGCTCTGTTTGGCATTTTCAAAATCCTCGATGTACAGGTATTCCATTCCGAGAAGGGAATAGACATCCGCTTCATCAAGAGTGATCTCAAGAGCCTTCAACAGCATTTCAATCGCGTCCTGATGCAGATCTTTTTTCGAAAGTATATTTGCTTTCTGAATATAGATCTCCTCGTTGGAAGCCTCCAGGTCGTATACTTCGTTCAACAAATTCTCAGCTGAATCCAGTTTGTCCTCGAAGATCAGGATTTCCACTTTAAAAAGTTTCAGGTTCGTGGAACTAGGGTGCTGCGCGAGCCCCATTTTAATGGCCTTCTTAGCAAGGGCAAACTTTCCGTTTTCGAGGTAGTGCTGAATTATATTTTCAAATTCGCTTGAATCAAAAAACAACACATCGTTGGTTTTAAGCATGGATTCAAAACGGGAGAGAGAGAAATTATTTTCTTCGTTATGGCTAAATTGCATAAGAGAATGGTTACTGATTTCTACAGTATTAAAGTTAAAAATGTTCTGTAGCGCTCACTGTTAATCCTTTTTTTGTTGTTAACAAAGTAATTAACAGTGATTTTGGGGCTACTTTAATCCATTCAGTATATCAATAATAATGCCGCAGCCCTGTTTTATTTCCTCTTCTGATATTGTCAGGGGCGGTGAAATTCTCACGGCTCTCTTTTCAAAAAGCAACCAGAACAGGATCAGGCCTTTATCCTGCGCCCGGAGCACCAGTTCATTTGCGATTTCTGCTGATTCCAGGATAGGTGCCAGCATGAGTCCTTTTCCGCGGACTTCCCTGATCAGGGGATGCACGAGAAGTTCCCGAAAGAGTTTTTCCTTTCTCAGGCAGCCTGACATCAGGTCAGTCTCCAGGATCTCCTGTAGCGTAGCCAGGGCTCCGGCCGCCACCACAGGATTTCCGCCAAAGGTGGTGATATGACCCATGGCAGGATTTTCGCTCAGACAGTCCATCAGGGCAGCCGAAGCTGTAAAAGCCCCAATGGGCATACCTCCTCCCATACCCTTGCCCATGGCGACAATATCGGGAACTACATCAAAATTCTGAAATCCGAAGAGTTTACCCGTACGCCCAAAACCTGGCTGGATCTCGTCGAGGATCAAAAGAGCGCCTGCTTCTTCACACCGCCGCTTTACCTTTTGCAGGTAGTCATCGACAGGTAGAATGAAGCCTGCCCCTCCCTGAATGGTTTCCAGGATCACAGCGGCTGTTTTCTCACTGATCTGCTCCAGGTCCTTTTCCGAATTAAAGTCGATAAAAGAAACATCCCCAATCAGCGGCCTGAAAGGCTTCTGTCGCTCCTCATAAGTCATTAAGCTTAAGGAACCCATGGTGTTACCATGATAGGCTTGTCTGGCGGCAATGATCTCAGTTCGTCCTGTAGCTCTTCGCGCCAGTTTAATGGAACCTTCAATAGCTTCGGTTCCAGAATTGGTAAGATAGGTTTTCTCCAGCGGGGCCGGCAGCTGTTCAGCCAAAAGTCTGCTCAGCTGTACTGCTGGCTCCTGAGCGTATTCTCCATACACCATCACGTGCAGGTATTTATCCAGCTGATCTTTCAGGGCTTTTACCACCCGTGGATGCCTGTGGCCCAGACTGCAGGCCGAAACCCCCGCCACGAAATCCAGATATTTCTTTCCGTCGCGGGAATATATGTACGAACCTTCTGCATGCGAAACCTCAACCGCCAGCGGGTGGGGCGATGTCTGCGCCTGATATTTAAGGAATTCTGCTTTCAATTCTTCTTTGGATTTATTTTGGTCTATGCTCAGGATCTATGGTGTCCTCTTTGACTGCTTCGTTTCCTGGGGGAATACTGTCGCCCGCCCGATTAAGAACAGGGTCGGGAACCTTGATTGAGTCGGCGGGAATACTGTCCCGGGCTTCTTGAAATAAAGGTTCTATCGCTGGAGAAACGCTGTCTGTGGGGATGCTGTCCTGCACCGCATTCTGAAGGTCCTCCGGCTGTAGACGTGATTTTTCATTCAGCAGGAGCCCTTCGCCTTCCTCGCGTTCCTCAAAAAATTCCCCTTCCTCTTCAGGTAAAGGGATTCCCTGGATCTTGACCAGCTCCAGCGGGGGTTCCCCTTCAAAAAGGTCCTCCTTGGAAAGCAGCTGTTCCTCCCCGCGCCAATGAAAGCCTTTAAGCTCGCGCGCATTTGGGGGGAGCTCCTCTTCGGGGTACAGGGTGCCATCGACATTGTTGTAATAATATACATCCGTCACCGCCCGGTCTTCAAACAAAATGGTGATGGAACTTGAAAGGGTCTTATTGATCCCAATAAGTTCGCCCTCCTCATTCCGCGTGTAATAAATGGTTTCGGTATTTTTTATGACATCGGCCTGATACAGCTCATTCTCCAGGAAAAGCCCTATCAGCTCCAGTCCTTTTACCTGATTATACCCGCCCAGACTATCCTTCTGGACCATAAAGGCATTTGGGAAAACCCGTAAGGAATCCAATTGTTCTGTCTCGGGATTGCTCAATAAATGGATGGTATCCCCTGTAAGCTGATTATTGCCCGACCAGATGATGGGATCCCCGAGCATCTGGGTCAGTCCTGTTGCCTGCCTCACATGAATGGAGTCGCTCTTGCCGCTCATATTGCTTTTGAAAAGCCGTACATCATAAAAACCCCGTATGATCCTGTTCTCCGGTTTGCCTGTGATCATGAGGGTATCGCTGTGGATATAAACCGAATCCCTGTCCTGTACGCTGATCGCCAAAGCTCGTTTAGTAATAAAAACCGAGTCCTTCTCCCTGAAAACCTCGGCGTAGTGGCCTTTGATAACACTGTTATTGAGGGTGTCGGTAACTTTTATATTGTTGGTTGCCGAAGCAAAATTGGTGTTTCGGTTGAAATAAAGACTGTCGCCTTCAAGGATCCTGTTTTCGTAGTCAATCCTGGAATTCTTTACAAAATAACCGGTGTCCCCCCGGGTATCATAAAACCCGCGCTCGCAATAAATGGTACTGGCATCGCTGGTAATGGTGGTAGGACCATAAAAGAAAACGTTCCCGGATTCGGAATAGAAATCCATCTGTGCGGAATTGATCACATAATCAGGATTGGTCAGCACCACCTGCGAAGTGAAGGAATATCTGTCGTCATTAAGATAATACCGCCCAACGCGACTGGTAAGCACACTGGCAGTATCGCGCACGGTACCCCCACTGCGGTAATAGGCCTGCTGCTTGATACGGTCGAAAAAGAGGGTGTCGGTTTCCAGGGATGACTGGGGCTGCTGCATCTTCACATTCCCAGCGGCAAAGGCAAACTGGGTGGTCCCGTTGTATTCCGCATATTCGCTGTTCATGGTTACGGTATCCCCCTGTTCCATCCTCACGTTTCCGTAGGCCTTGAAGAAATTTTCCTCGGCATAATGCACCGCCTGATCGCACCACACTTCGATCCCCTGATGTGTAAAATGCACCTGGTTCTCCACCTTGCTCAGAATCAGGGCTCCGGGATACCTTTCTTCATTGGTGATGGTCCTGTCACTCTCATAGTGGATCTCCCGACCTTCCTGTGCAGATGCCGATATCCCCATCAGGAGGAAAATGAAAAAAATGACAAGGAAGCCTTTTTTGCTCAAGATAGAATGTTTGGTTCAAAATTAATGAATATTAAAAGAATAGGTTGGGCTTGGGCAAAGAATTTGCAGCCTGCTTATTAGAAGGTTTTTGAGCTGTATTGGTAAGTATTGACGACGCACTCCTAACTTTAAAAAGGGACCCGACCTGAAACTCCTTTGATTCATTTCTGGGGGTTTTCCGAGGCACCGCCGAGTCATTTGCGAGTTCAAGTCGCAGATGACTCGCAGATGACTCGCGAATGACTCGCAAATGAGTCGCAAATAATACTGTTGTATTCCAGCCTTGAGCCCTATAAAGTGGAGATTATTGAAGCACATTGAACCTGCCTCAAAAAAAAGTGCCAGGGAATACCTGGCACCTATTAAGTCACAAAAGAGTAAATATTTATCTTACAATGGTCTGCTTTCTGTCGGGACCCACAGATACCACGGTTACCGGCACCCCGGTCTCTTTTTCAATGAAGCTGATGTATTCCTCAAGTTCCTTTGGCAGATCTGAAGGACTGGTAAACCTGGTAAGGTCTTCCTTCCATCCTTTGAAATGCGTATAGACCGGCGTTACATTCTCCGCATCAATATTGAAAGGCAGATGTGAAATTTCCTCACCCTGATAATTGTAGGAAGTACAGACTTTCAGGGTTTCGAATCCGCTGAGGACATCCGCTTTCATCATGGTCAGTTGGGTAACTCCATTCACCCGAATGGCATATTTTAATGCTACAAGATCCAGCCATCCGCAACGACGGGCTCTTCCTGTAGTGGCACCAAATTCATTCCCGACTCTCCCCATGGTAGCTCCGTCTTCATCAAACAGCTCAGTAGGGAAGGGGCCACTGCCCACACGGGTGGTGTAAGCTTTAAATATCCCGATCACTTCTCCGATGCTGTTGGGAGCAATTCCAAGCCCGGTACAGGCTCCTGCAGCGGTGGTGTTGGAGGAGGTAACAAAAGGATAGGTTCCAAAATCAATGTCCAGTAGGGATCCCTGGGCGCCCTCCGCAAGGATGGTTTTTCCTTCCTGCTGTGCCTGATACAGATATTCTTCACTGTCGATGAACTGAAGGCTCTTCAGCACTTCCACAGCTTTAAAGAATTCCGCTTCCAGCTCTGGAAGGTCGTACTGCACATCCACATTATAGAAATTGATCATCGCCTCATGCTTGTCGGCCAGGTGGCGGTATTTTTCCTTCCAGTCGCTAAGTTCCAGGTCTCCCACACGGATCCCGTTTCGCCCGGTTTTATCCATATAGGTGGGTCCGATCCCTTTCAGCGTAGATCCAATCTTCGCTTTTCCTTTGGAAGCCTCACTGGCAGCGTCAAGCAGGCGGTGGGTGGGAAGTATCAGATGGGCCTTTCTGGAGATCAGCAGCTTTTTGGTGTAGTCAACATCGTATTTCTGCAGGTTGTCCAGCTCCCTTTTGAAGATTACCGGGTCAATGACCACTCCGTTGCCCACAATATTGACGGCGTTGTCGTGGAAGATCCCGGAAGGGATGGTGTGCAGCACGTGCTTTATACCATCGAATTCGAGGGTATGACCTGCATTTGGTCCTCCCTGGAATCGGGCAATGATATCGTATTTTGAGGTGAGAACATCAACAATCTTTCCTTTTCCTTCATCGCCCCACTGGAGTCCAAGTAGTAAATCTACTGCCATAAAAATCTGAATTATTCGGTTTCTTTTTTGTTTCCGTAAAAATATAAGGAGTGTTTGGTAACTTTTATGTCAAACACTTCCTCAATGGTTTGTTTTATCGATTGTATTCTCGGGTCACAGAACTCAATGACCTCTCCCGTATCGGTGAGGATGATATGGTCGTGGTTCCTGTCGAAATATGATTTCTCGTACTGCGCCTGGTTCTGTCCGAACTGGTGTTTCCTTACCAGTCCGCATTCCAGCAGCAGTTCAATGGTATTGTACAAGGTGGCACGGCTTACGCGGTACTTCTTGTTCTTCATTTTTATATATAGGGATTCTATATCAAAGTGATCCTCATTGTTGTAGATCTCCTGAAGTATGGCAAAACGCTCTGGGGTTTTGCGGTGGCCTTTTTCTTCCAGGAATTTCGTAAAGACATTCTTTACTACCGCCTGGTCGTTTTTATCAACTATTTTTTTACTCATAATGAAGCTGTAAAGGTATAAAGTTATTCACGGGTCACCTTGTCAATACCGTTTATTTTTTTAAGGTGCTCCATCAACCTTTTCAAAATCGTGTTGTTATTGACGACAACCGTTATTTTACCGGTAAAGATCCCATCCACACTGTCGAAAGTGATGTTTCTGATATTGACGTTCATGTTGTTGGAGATCTCTTTGGTAACGTCGTTAACAAGGCCCAGATTGTCGATTCCTGCCAGCCTGATCACCGCCCTGAATTCCTCCTGGGTGGAATCTATCCACTTGGCCTGAATAATACGGTAGGCGAAGTTGCTCTGCAGCTGAATGGCATTGGGGCAGTCTTTTTTATGAACCTTGATTCCTTCACTTACGGTTACAAACCCGAACACACTGTCCCCGGGAATGGGGTTACAGCAATTTGCCAGTTTGTATTCCAGTTTATCCTCATCCTTTCCAAAAACCAGCTGGTCATATTGCTCGGTGATCTCTTCCCTGTCGATGTTCTCCACAGGTTTGCTCCTTCCAATTTTGCTTTTGAAGAAGCTTACCAGGGCATTGCTCCTGGAGGCTGCAAAATCTTTTAGCTTCTGGTTGTCGATGGTGCCGGAGCCCACTCTGTAGAAAAGATCCAGACTGGTCTTAAGTTTGAAGAAAACCACCAGTTCGTTCACTGTCTTCTCGTTATAAGGGATCTTCTGCGCCCTGAGTTTTCTTGCAAGTATAGCTTTTCCTTCCTCGGCAATGGATTTCTTTTCTTCTTTCAGGGAGGATTTTATCTTGGCCCTGGCCCTTGCAGTGGTAGCGTAATCCAGCCAGTTTGAATTCGGCTTGGCCTTTTCAGAAGTGATGACTTCCACCTGATCCCCACTTTGGAGCTCATGGCTCAAAGGGACGAGTTTCCCGTTAACCCTTGCTCCCCGGGTGTGTAGACCTACTTCGGTGTGGATGCTGAAGGCAAAATCCAGCGAGGTCGCTCCTTTAGGCAGGGATTTCAGGTCCCCCTGAGGGGTGAATACAAAGATCTCCTTGGAGTAGAGGTTCAGTTTGAACTGCTCTACAAAGTCCACCGCACTCACCTCAGAATTTTCAAGGGCTTCCTGAAGTTTGTTCACCCATTCTTCCAGGCCATCCTCTTTGTTGCCCTGTTTGTATTTATAGTGGGCGGCATAGCCTTTTTCAGCAATTTCATTCATCCGGTCGCTACGGATCTGTACTTCCACCCATCGCCCTTTGGGCCCCATGACAGTAATGTGCAGGGCCTCATAACCCGTTGATTTAGGGGAGGAGATCCAGTCCCTCAGCCGAGTCGGATTGGGCCTGAAGTGGTCTGTAACTATGGAATATATCTTCCAGGCAAGGAATTTCTCATTGGAAGGCTCTGTCTTGTATATGATCCGCACCGCAAATTTATCATACACCTCGTCAAAAGAAACATTCTGGTTTTTCATCTTTCGACGGATGGAGTAGATGGATTTGGGTCGGCCTTTGATATCGTAATTAATGTTCTCCTGGTCCAGGGAATTCTGAATGACCTTCGTGAACTCATGAATATAGGAATCCTGTTCCTCCTTGCTTTCCCTTATTTTGGTAAGGATCTCATTGTACACCTCGGGTTCGGTGTATTTCAGACCAAGGTCCTCCAGTTCTGTCTTTATGTTGTAAAGCCCGATGCGGTGGGCGAGGGGCGCGTAGATGTATAAGGTCTCAGAAGCTATCTTCTCCTGTTTGTCAGGCCGCATCGCATCCATGGTCTGCATATTGTGCAGCCGGTCGGCGATCTTAATGATGATTACTCGAATATCATCATTCAGGGTCAGCAGCATTTTTCTGAAATTCTCAGCCTGCAGGGAAGCATCCTTATCCTTCTTCAGGTGGGAGATCTTGGTAAGCCCGTCAACGATCTTTGCGACGGTTTCCCCAAACTGTTCCCGGATATCCTCCAAAGTGTAGCGGGTATCTTCCACGGTGTCGTGCAACAGCGCAGCGGCTATACAGGTGGCGTCCAGTCCAATTTCCGAAGCCACGATCTTGGCAACGGCTATAGGGTGGAAAATATAAGCCTCTCCAGACTTTCGCCGCTGGTCCTTATGGGCATCGACCGAGACATCAAATGCCTTCCGTATAAGTTTCTTGTCATCCTCGGAAAGCGTCTGGTAACTTATCCGCAGTAACTTCTTGTACTGCTGGGCAATCTCCTTATTTTCCTTCTCTATCGCTGTTTCGGTCATCATAAAATAAATGTACAATTAAGATTAAAAAGAAACAACAGTTTTAAGCCTGCAGGTTCCCCAGTCTTTTGGAGAGCGGGGGATGGGAGTAATGCACAAAAACGTATGCCGGATGGGGGGTGAGATTGCTCAGGCTGTTTTTCGATAGTTTCTTCAATCCCGTGACCAGTGGTTCTCCCTTGTAGGTTCTCCTGGCAAAATTATCGGCCTGGTACTCGAATTTCCGGGACAGGTAATTCATGATCAATCCCGTTAATTCTGAAATGGGACTGTATAGGATGCCGAAAGCCACAAGGCCGATATGGAAACTTGGTTCTTCCACACCGAGCGCCTGAGAAAGCAGGGGATTTCCCACGAAAAGGGACAGCAGCCATAAGGTGAGCCCGGTAGTGAGGATGCTGAAAATTAGGTTGATGATGATGTGGTTCTTCTTATAATGCCCCACCTCGTGTGCCAGCACGGCAACTATTTCCTCTTCTTCAAGATCATTGATCAAGGTGTCGTAAAGGGTGACCCTTTTTTCATTCCCGAAACCGGAGAAGTAGGCATTGGCCTTGGTGCTGCGTTTGGAACCATCGATCACGAAGATCTTTTCAAGCTTAAAACCTTCCTTCCGGGCGTAGGTTTCAATCTTGTCCCGCAAGGGTCCTTCAGGTAAGGGAGTCTGTTTGTTGAACAGGGGCACGATCAGCCTGGCGTAGAACATATTCAGGAAAATGCTGAAAATACTTACCAGGATCCAGGCATACCACCAGAAATCTTTCCCTGTCAATTGGTAAAACCAGATGATGAGGGCCAGGATTCCGCCGCCTAATAGGATCATCATTCCCCAGCCCTTGAGCTTGTCGAGGAAGAAGGTGGTCCGGGTAGTCTTGTTGAAGCCGAATTTTTCTTCAATAACAAAGGTGGCGTAGTAGGAGAAGGGGAGGGAAAGCAGATCACTTGCAAACATGATGACCCCAAAGAAAGTAAGGCCAATGAGAATAGGGTTGTCGAACAGGTCTCTTGCCAGCCCATCTACAAAGGCAAAACCATCCACGAAAAGGAACGCCAGCAGCACCACGAAGGAGAAGATGGAGGTGATCAATCCGAACTTATAGTTTATTTTTTTGTATTGCTGGGATTTTTCATATTCCTCACTGTTGAAAACGTCCTTCAGGTTTTCAGGCACAGGATCGTCGTAACGACTCGCGTTGAGGCTGTCAAGGATCTTGTCGACGACAAAATCCAGGATGATAAGGGCTATTATGATGTAAAACAGGATTTCGGGGGTCATTCAGTTCTGGGGGATTAATGTAGGAATTGGATCAGTTAAAATCTCTCTGGCGTTTAGCTTCAAAAATAAGGATTCCTGCGGCAACCGAGACATTCATCGAATCTATTTCGCCCTGCATGGGAATGATTATATTCCGGCTGGTGTTCTCCAGCCATTCTTCACTCAAACCTGTAGCTTCAGTTCCCACCACTATGGCGGAAGGGGAATTAAAATCTATACAATGATAGGGCACCGAAGCCTGCAGGGCCGCTCCGTATATTGCTATATTGTTCTCCTGTAGAAAGGCAATGATCTCAGAAGTGGTGCCGGTGGCAATTTTATTTGTGAATACACAACCAACACTGGAGCGGATTATATTTGGGTTGAACATATCCGTTTTTGGATTGGCAATAAGTACGGCATCCAGATTTGCAGCATCCGCCGTTCTCAGAAGTGCACCAATATTTCCCGGTTTTTCGGGGGCTTCTGCAACAAGAATCAAGGGGCTGGACGTTTCAATTTCCAGATTCTGAAGATTCAGATCCTTTGCAAGCCCTACCGCCATGATTCCTTCCGTACTGCCGCGGTAGGCTATTTTTTCATAAACAGCCTTGGGTACTTCGTTCAGTGTTATTGTTAAGGAAGAGGGAAGTAAAGCGTCGAGTTCTTCAACAGAATAATATTCGGGACAGAAGAAGATTTCTTCCAGCGAATAACCTCCTTTCAGGGTCATTTCTATTTCCCGGACCCCTTCCACCACAAAACGTCCCTCTTTTTTCCGGGCACGTGATTTCTCCTGAAGCTGGAGCAACCACTTCACTTTGGGATTCTGTAAACTGCTAATCTGTTTATGCATATCGCAAATATAATCAAAAACAACCCCCTGATTCAATAAGAAAACCTGTTGTTTTCAGGGGGTCGGGGGGTTAAAATTTACATAAATAAAGCCTTTCACTACGGCAGTTAACAAGAATATGTTTAATTTTTTAAATCGTGATAAACCTGACTAACTTTACACATATTAAAAGATAAGAAATGAAAACCAGAAAAAAGACTTTATCAATTCAGGATTCCTTTAAGATACTCAGTTTTATTTTTGCCGCTATAATGCTAAGTTCCTGCGCAAAAAAGGTGGTATTCCCAACCTCCCAGGTGCTTCCCGCAGCCGATGCAGTTGTAAAGATAGATAAGAACGACAACAACAATTACGAGTTGAAACTGGAAGTCGAAAACATGGCACAACCCGACAGGTTGAATCCTCCAAGAAAAACCTATGTAGTGTGGATGGTTTCTGAAAGGAATGGTACCATCAATATGGGGAATTTGAAGATAAACAGGAAACTCAACGGATCTATCGAGGCTGTTACCCCATTTAAACCCATCTGCTTCTTTATTACTGCAGAAGAGGAACAGGATGTGGATTCTCCATCAACACAGGTAGTGTTGAACTCGGAGAATTTTAAGGTGAAGTAGTTAAAAAAAAGACCTAACAGATTTTTAAAACCTGTTAGGTCCTTAATAAAATTTATTTAGATCCTTCCTCTGAATATTTCTCCCGATACCGTTCAGCAAGCTCTGTCTGGTGGGATTCCAGGGAAATATCCCTTCCCTGAATAAAGGCTTTGGTGAGTTTATTGGTTCTCATATCCAGCGCATCCCCTTCACTTATAAATAAGGTGGCATCCTTACCCACTTCCAATGTACCTGTGAAATCATCAATTCCCAGGATCCTGGCAGCATTAAGGGTGATCATCTGCAGGGCATCTTCTTTATCCATTCCGTGGGCTACGGCTGTACCGGCATAGAAAGGCAGGTTACGCGTATTCATTCGTTCCATGTCCCCGCTGTTCTCCAGGGCTACCAGAATTCCCTCGTCATGTAAGAGCCTTGCCATTTTATACGGCAGGTCATAATCGTCGTCATCGGCACTTGGCGTACTGTGAGGACGCCCGACGAGAACCGCAATATTACTGTCCTTAATCTGGCTGGCAACTTTATAGGCATTGTAGCCTCCCACCAGGACCAGATTCTCCAGGTCCTGCTTTTCCTTAAAGCTGATGATGTCTATGATCTCGCGCTCTCCATCGGCATGTATATAAACTTTCTTTTCTCCGGAAAAGACACTTTCCATGGCTTCAAAGGGAAGATTGACCAATTCTTTAGGCCCTGCAAGATATGCTCTGGCATTGTTAAAGAACTGAGTGAGTTCCTGCACCTCTTCTGAATATCCGTCATTCGGTTTAATTCCCGGATCCTCACCTTCCCACCAGCGACCGCGTCTCACGCTGTTCGGCCAGTTGATATGGACTCCGTCATTTTCCTTTATTACTGCATCCTCCCAATTCCAGGCATCCAGCTGAACTATTGAAGAAGTCCCGGAAATTCGTCCCCCCCGTGGGGTTATCTGGGCCGTTAAAACTCCATTGGGGCGCATGCTTTCCACCACCTGGCTCTCTGCATTGTAAGCAATTATGCTCCTTACGTGGGGTAGCAGGTCGCCCATTTCGTCTTCGTCATCAGACTGGCGGATTGCATCGATCTCTACCAGCCCCAACGAGGAATTAGGGGCAATAAAACCCGGGTACACATGTTTTCCTTCAGCATGAATAATAGTGCCGGGATATTGCATTTTAGTTGATGTCACTTCCGCTACGGTGGTCAGTTTTCCGTCCTGGAAAATAATGAGACTGTTTTCTATTACCTCCCCATTTCCAATATGAGCGGTGGCCCCAACAATGGTTACGGGCTCAGTTTGAGCCGGTGCAGGCGTCTGCTGGGCAGAAACCGTTCCTGATAAAGTAAGCAGGGCCAGCAGAAGGCTATGTTTTATATTTTTCATTGAATTCCGAATTAGTTTAGGTGAACAGTGTCACAGTGCATTTCTTTCTTTTTTGTAGCCTTCACGGGTTGGGTTTTTACGCCGTCGTGCTTGGCTTTGAGCATTTGGGTGGCGAGGATGTTTTTCTGCTCGTCAATTTCCTCCCGCAGCTGCTCGTCCCTTTTCAGATCGAAATAGACGACGCCTTCAATAATGGTTTTTTCAGGCTTGGCGTAGACGGAGAGGGGATGGTCAGTCCAAAGCACCACATCAGCATCTTTCCCTACTTTAATACTACCTACACGGTCGTCTATATGCAACAGTTTTGCCGGGTTAAGGGTTACAAAATTCCAGGCCTCCTCTTCAGAGACATTCCCGTATTTCACGCTTTTTGCAGCTTCCTGGTTTAACCTTCGGCTCATTTCCGAGTCATCGCTGTTTATGGCTACTGTCACCCCGGCATTATGCATAATAGAAGCATTCTGTGGAATGGCATCCTTAACCTCATATTTATAGGCCCACCAGTCAGAGAAAGTAGAACCTCCGGCACCATGGGCTGCCATTTTATCGGCCAGTTTATAACCTTCGAGGATGTGGGTGAAGGTGTTGATCTTAAATCCGAACTGCTCCGCAACCTTCATCAGCATATTGATTTCGGACTGCACATAGGAATGGGCAGAAATATGGCGCTCGCCATTCAGGATTTCCAGAAGGGTCTCCATTTCAAGATCCTTGCGATAGGATTTCCCGCTTTCTTTCATCTCCTTGTATTCCAGGGCGCGGGTAAAGTTGTCAATAAAAACCTGTTCCACTCCCATCCTGGTCTGGGGGAATCTGGAATGGCTGTCCCAGTTGGCCTGTTTCACATTCTCTCCCAAAGCGAATTTTATGAATTTGGGGGAATTGTCGATAATCATATCATCAGCGGATTGACCCCACTTCATTTTCAGGATGGCGGACTGCCCCCCGATAGGATTGGCTGAACCATGTAAAAGCTGCATTGTGGTCACCCCTCCGGCAAGATTTCTGTAGATCCCAATATCGTATGGATCGACCACATCCTCCATCTGTACCTCGGCGGACGAATTGTGGCCTGCTTCGTTGATGGCAGAAGCTGCGATATGTGAATGTTCATCAATAATACCGGCGGTCAGGTGTTTGCCTGTAGCGTCGACTACCGTGGCTCCGCCGGCTGAAAGATCTTTTCCTACCGCGGCTATTTTTCCATTTTTAATCAGGACATCCGTATTTTCGAGAATTCCCGCATCCTCGCCGGTCCAGACAGTTGCATTTTTGAACAACAGGTCCTGCTGTTCAGGAAGTTCTGTGAAGCCATAAGCCATGTTAGGGAAAGTAACGGGTAAAACTTCAGGGTATTCCGGCTCCTTTTCATCTTTTTCATCTTCTTTGGAAGCATCAGCGGTTTTAAGGGCGGTAAAGGAAGTTTCCGTACCATCGGCAAGAATTGCCTTTCCGATCAATGCCCTTGCCTCAGGTTCCACCTTTACGATCAGCCTGGTATAAGCTGTTTTCGTGGTGTCCGGGGAAGAAAGTAACAGCGTCAGCCAGTTATCCTTATATTCTATCTCTGAGCCTATCTTAGAAGATCCTGTAGTGACTTCTGCTTTCGGCTTGGAGGGTTCTCCCGAAACTTCCATCTTATAGGTTTCGCCTCCGACAGCAATTTCATAAGATCCGCTGAGGTCTACAAGATCTATGTCCTCTATAACAGACCGCTCGCCCTGAACCCAGTTTTCGTAGATCAGGGTTTCCTTGTCGAAATAATCCCCGGAGGTGATAATAAAGTTAGCCCAGGCCCCTTCTTTTAAGGTCCCAAGCTTCCCTTCCTGTCCAATAAGTTTCGCAGGAACTGTTGTCAAGGCAGCCAAAGCTTTCTTCTTGTCCAGCCCGTATTCTACGGCTTTCAGAAGATTGGCTTTAAAATTATCTTCAGCATTGTACGTAGTCAATACGAAAGGTACTCCCTTATCTGCGAGCAGTTTTAAGTTTGCAGGGGCCTGGTTCCAGTGCTTCATATCCTGCAGACTCGCATAGCTGCTGAGGTAAGGGTTTTCCATATCAAAAGGCTCCGGAAAATTAAGCGGCACTATGAAGGTGGCATTGGTAGCTTTAATCTTATCGAGGTTCTGGTACTCTTTCCCGTTTCCAAGGATCACGTATTGGATCCCAAATTCATCTCCCACTTTATCAGCCCGGAATTCGTCCAGCAGGTCGTCGGTCTTGAAGATCTGGACCAGGTCCTTGTTCCGGTTGAGGGCTTCCAGAGCAAGATCCTTATTTTGTGCTCCGCCTTTGGCATACCAGGAGGCATCAAGGTAAGTCTGTCGCAGCAGCGCCATGGCTCCCATGATGGAGGTCGGATAAACCTGTTCCGATTTTGCACTTTTTTCGAAGGAAAGGTACTGGGCGGATTCCTGATCCAGAATGCGGTCTCCTGCAGTTCCTTCGGAATTAAGGGTGACAAGCATCCCGGTCCCTCTGATGATTCCATCCGGCGTATGGGTATTCACCGCCCCAAAACCGAGTTTTCTCAACTTCTCGGAATCATTCAGGCTATAGTCGAAATTCTCCAGGGCGGAGGTCTCCGGCCTGATGTGATCGTTCCAGTAATAGCCTTCCCTGGAGGCGTCGTACTGCGGATTCCCGCTGTAGGGGCTTCCGCCGCCATTCTCAGGTTTTTCTATCCCAAAATGAGTAAAGAGGTCGATAAAAGAAGGGTAGACTTCTTTTCCATCCAGATCGATGACTATTGAATTGGCAGGGACATCTATCGACTTTCCAATGGCAGTGATCTTACCATCCCGTACGGCAAACATCCCGTTCTCCAGAATGGTGGTGGGATCAACGTGGATTCGCGCATTTTTGAAGACCGTGTAATTGGTGTTCTTCCCGGCTTTTACTCCGTCGTTTTTGGGGAAATACTCCTGCGCCTGTAGACTGAGGGAGGCACAGAAGAGGAGGCAAAACAGAATTTTTAATTTCATAAAGTTTGAGTTGGGTAAAATTGGTTGTGAATTAAAGGGAGGGAAGTTAACAAAAAATTTTGTTTTG
>CAMPJY010000016.1 GCA_946887025.1 uncultured Salinimicrobium sp. | reverse complement strand
ACAGTAATAATACTGTTCAATCTCATCCATTAATTCTGTAGATTTTAATAAAAACCACTCAAGTTTCGGTTCATTAGAAATAAATCAAAAAAAATCCGTTTTGGTGGCATTATTATAAATTTTAGCGGTTTTTTTTGAATTGTATTTACCCTTTGTTTTTGTTACATTTGTCTTTATTCTAATATCTTGTCATGCAAGCCGAAACATCATCAAAAAACTCTATATCCTTTGAAGATTTCAAAACCCAGATTATTGAAGATTACAAGATTGCGGTAACCAGCCGTGAATGCAGTTTACTCGGCAGAAGAGAAGTTTTAACCGGAAAAGCCAAATTTGGAATATTTGGGGATGGAAAGGAAGTCCCACAGCTGGCATGGGCAAAAGCTTTTAAGGATGGTGATTTCCGCTCAGGATACTATCGCGATCAAACCTTTATGATGGCCATTGGGGCTTTAAGTATTGAACAGTTCTTTGCCAGCCTATATGCCACCTGTGATATTGAAAAGGAACCCATGTCTGCCGGAAGGCAGATGGGAGGGCATTTTTCCACCCATAGTCTTAATGAGGACGGCAGCTGGAAAAACCTGATGAACCAAAAAAATTCCAGTGCAGACATCTCCCCCACCGCAGGTCAGATGCCAAGATTATTAGGGCTTGCACAGGCTTCAAAGATCTACCGTAATGTCAAAGGAATAGTTGCGGAGAATTTTTCGGATAATGGAAATGAAGTAGCCTGGGGTACCATTGGGAATGCAAGTACCAGTGAAGGGCTTTTCTGGGAGACCATTAACGCTGCAGGAGTTCTGCAGGTTCCCATGGTTATGAATGTCTGGGATGATGAATACGGGATCTCCGTTCATGCAAAACATCAGACTACCAAAGAAAACATTTCAGAAGTCCTAAAAGGATTCCAGAGGGATGAGGGTCAGAAGAACGGTTATGAAATATTTACTGTTCCGGGCTGGGATTACCCTGGCTTGATAGACACCTATGAAAAGGCAGGAAAAATAGCACGGGAATCTCATATCCCGGTACTCATTCATGTCATACAGCTCACCCAGCCACAGGGCCATTCTACCTCCGGATCCCACGAACGTTATAAAAGTGAGGACCGGCTTTCCTGGGAAAGGGAATTTGATTGTAACCTAAAGATGCGTGACTGGATCCTTTCCAGTAACATCGCAACTGAAGATGAACTTCAGGAAATGGAGGCTACTATTAAAAATCAGGTGAAAGAAGGTCGTAAGACAGCCTGGGAGGCCCATATTAGTCCAATTAAAAAGAAGAAGCAGGAATTCCTATCCATTATGGATAAAGTGGCGGAAAACAGCTCAAATAAAGTTTCCATCACTCCCCTTATTAAAGAAGTTACTGGAAATAAGGAACCTTTAAAAAAGGATCTGCTTTCGGCCGCCCGCCGGGTCCTGCGATATATCATCCGAGAGGAAGGAACTGCCAAAGCTGAGCTTATTTCCTGGATCGATAATTTGATAAAAGAAAGCCAGGCCCAGTACAGCAGCTGTCTGCATAGCGAATCCGATAGAAAAGCGGAATATGTTGAAGCTGTGAAACCCGAGTATTCCGAGGGAGCTGAGGAAGTAGACGGCAGGGTGGTGTTACGGGAGAATTTTGATAAAATTTTCGAAAAAATACCGGAAACCCTGATCTTCGGAGAAGACACCGGGGAAATTGGCGATGTTAATCAGGGACTGGAAGGTCTCCAGGCCAAATATGGAAAACTTCGAGTTGCCGATACAGGAATTAGAGAAGCCACCATACTTGGACAAGGTATAGGAATGGCAATGCGAGGTTTAAGGCCAATAGCCGAGATTCAATACCTGGATTACATCCTATACGCGTTACAGATAATGAGTGATGACCTAGCCACCCTTCAATACAGGACTGCAGGAAAACAAAAAGCACCTCTTATCATCAGAACCAGGGGCCATCGTTTGGAAGGCATCTGGCACAGTGGTTCCCAAATGGGAGGATTGTTACACCTTCTGCGCGGAATTCATATTCTTGTTCCAAGAAATATGACCAAAGCTGCAGGATTCTATAATACCTTACTGGAAGGGGATGAACCGGGGTTGATCATTGAATCACTCAATGGTTACAGGCTGAAAGAAAAGCTGCCAAAAAATCTCGGAGAATTCAGAACGCCTATTGGGGTCATTGAAATTGTAAAGGAAGGTACAGATATCACCCTCGTTTCTTATGGCTCTACCTTGAGATTGGTAGAACAAGCCGCAAAAGAATTGCTTGAGGTTGGCATAAATGCTGAAGTGATTGATGTACAATCGCTTCTTCCGTTTGACCTGAACCATGATATTGTGAAAAGTCTTGAAAAGACAAATCGTCTATTGGTAATTGATGAAGATGTGCCCGGAGGCGCTTCTGCTTATATAGTTCAAAAAATTGTAGAAGAACAGAATGGCTGGATGCATCTGGACAGTAAACCCCAAACCCTTGCTGCCAAGGAACATCGTCCCGCCTACGGAACTGATGGAGATTATTTCTCAAAACCTTCCACTGAGGATATATTTGAAAAAGTTTATGAGATCATGAACGAAGCCAATCCAGAAGCCTTCCCGGCTTTAAAATAGAACTGATCTTTTATAAAAGATAAGAAAAAGCCACAGCGACTTCCGTTGTGGCTTTTTTAGTTATAATATTTAATGCAATTTTAAACGATGGAAAAAGTTAACTAAAATTAGGGCCGGGTTTCTATAACCATTTGAAATCGGAAAGGTTAATTCCAACGAAACAATCGTCTGCACAACCATTGGGGATAAAACCACATAAGGTTAAGATACCTACCCCGTCGGTTTCAAATCTGACCGTATTGTTCTCGGGGTCTACAACAAGATAATCTGCGAGGCAGATACCATATAGTTCATCCATGGTCATAGCTTTTGCTCCCGCTTCATTAATACCTACATCAGCCCCGGTTTCAGAATAACCAAAGCCATCGGTTTTAACCCCTGTATCGGGGTCCATGAAAAATTCCTGATACTTCCTGGCCACCGCCTTTCCTTCATCAATGGTTATGATGGTATTATTTCCATCCCCTGTCCAGGATAAAACACCAACGGTATATTCATAGGAATCCCCGTTGTCTTCCTTCATCTGAAGCCAAAGCGACCTGCTCTCGGAATAGGTGTACCCACTGTCCCCCTGAACATTAAGTGCCGGAATCAAAGTTTCAAGGTCACAGGATGTATGAAAAAAAGCGAGGGCACAGACGGGTAAGAGTAGTTTTCGAAGAGACATGGCCGAGAGTTTTAGACTAATACTGCAAATTAAAACATTTAATACTTGATTCACAGCACTTTAACTTCAAATTCACATCCACTTTTTATTGGTTGCTTCTATTTTGTAAAGAAGATAATCCATCAGGGGAACTGCTTCCGCCTTTTTAATAAAATTAAAAGCCACATCTCCCCCTGCGGTGTGAAAAGTAAGATTTACGAGTTGCCGTTTCTTATACCAGATAGGCTCGGAAAGGGACACAGACTGAAGCTTATACATTTCTACGTATTGCTTTTTCTTAATCCAGACCCCCGAATGTTTGATCAGGAAATTTTCAGAAACAGCCAGTTTCAGGGAACGGAAATACATTAACTGGAAACCTGCCATAAGGATAATATACAGAATTCCGCCAGTCAATACCCATCCCAGGTTCACGTAAAACAGGTTAAACAGTATTGCGACCACTCCTATCCAAACAGGCAGCATTCCTTGGGAGATACTTCTGAAAAGCCCTAACCTGTGGGGTCGGAGCAGTTGTTTTTCAGTAATTTCATTTAAATAAAGGTAATCCAAAACTTTTTGCACGATCTCCTGAGGCAGGCCCGGGATCTGAATCCTGTCTTTTTTTACATCATCCTGACTGCTGGCCAGAGAGATTTTCAACTTAAAAAGATCCAGCTTCCGCTGTAGAGGATTTGTCAGCAGCTGTAATAACTGCACCCTTTCCGCTCTTAAAGTGACTTTGGTATTCTCCCTCAATCCCATCTCCACCTGTAGTCCTTTGGGGAATCTCCTTAGGGAAAGATTATAATATTTAATAAAGGTTTCTCCTAAGGTGATCAGCATTCCGACAAGTATCAGCAATAAAATAAATATTCCCGTGGAAACTACCTCCATTATCTGGATTTCAGGCATGAAATCAGTGTTCTCAGAATACTGGAACTGCTCCTTCAGCGAGAAATAAAAGGTGAGGAGGATCGCGAGTCCGCGTAAATAATTAGAGGTTAAGCCCAGTTTGAGTAAAGTCGAAAAACTTAAATTATGTTCCCATAACACCTGGTGTTCATTAGCCCCTGCTGATTCAGGGTTTGCCTCTTCTGATTTAATCTCTTCCTTCTCCCTGGCTGCCAGCTCCATCAGGGTCTCCCCCAATCTATCTGCCTGTACTTTTGAAAGGGCCTTGATCTCCACCTCCTTGTCCTTGCTTCCCGCGGTATCAATAGCAATACTATAGACTCCTAAGAGCCGTTGTAAAATGTTTCTTTTGTAATTAACCTGCTGTATCTTGTTGTAGGGAATACTCACCACCTGGGAAGAGAATACCCCCTTTTCCAAAACGAACTCTCCTTTATCCTCATCAATATAAAACCGGAACCGGAGATAGGAAAAAATACTGTATATCAGGGTAAGAATCAAAAGCAGCATTAATCCGAAAAGACTGAGGAGCATTACGTCACGATCAATATCACGTACCAGGAAATAAACCGCCAGTACCCAAAAGTTACGCACCAGCTGAAATACCGCGGTTGAAAAGATTAGGCCTATCCCAATAAGGGATTGGCGTTGCGGCTTAAAGAAATCCAGTTCAGACATGTCGGGCAATCCTTTCAGAAAGAGCTTCTTTCAGCGACGCCGCCAAGGGAGGGGTAAGCCCGGGAATGGAAATGTCACTGCCCGATCCCCCGGCAGTGAATATCTGGAGGGTGGAGATCCCCAGAATTTTGTCGAGTACCCCTCGTTCCGTGGACACGTGTTGGATCCTGTTGAAGGGAATGATCGTAATCCTGTCAAGCAGGAAGCCCCGTTTAAAGATCACATCCCTTTCCCGCAGAGCGTAACCACTTCTTTTCTGCCATTGCCAGTTTTTAATATAATTCCAGAGGAATATTAAAAAGATCCCCAGTAGCACCAACGGAAAATAACCCTTAAAAAATTCTGGAAATACGTAAAAAGCCGCTCCACTTATGGCAAGAAATAAGATAAAGGAAATACTGGTGGATATGCTCTTCTTAAGGAGAAGTTTTGGGGAAAGCTTGTCAAAGCTAACCTCTTCCAAGGTCGGAAGTGTGGAAACTGCTAACTGGTCGTTTCGAAATATTTCCGGATTTATGGGATCCATTTCTTTTCAAAATTTGGTTTTCTCTTTTCAAGAAAAGCGTTTCTACCCTCTTTCGCCTCGTCAGTCATATATGCCAGCCTGGTTGCTTCTCCCGCAAAAACCTGCTGTCCAACCATCCCGTCGTCTGTCAGGTTCATGGCAAATTTCAGCATCTTAATGGAGGTCGGGGATTTTGCCAGGATCTCCTGCGCCCATTGATAAGCAGTATCTTCAAGTTCTTCATGAGGTATAACGGCATTCACCATTCCCATTTCATAGGCCTCCTGCGCAGAATAGTTCCTTCCTAAAAAGAAGATTTCCCTAGCCTTTTTCTGCCCTACCATCTTTGCCAGATAGGCTGATCCGTAGCCACCATCAAAGCTGGTTACATCGGCATCTGTCTGTTTAAAAATCGCGTGCTCCTTACTTGCAAGGGTCAGGTCGCAGACCACATGTAAACTGTGTCCCCCGCCGACAGCCCAGCCTGGCACAACTGCAATGACTGCCTTAGGCATAAACCTGATAAGGCGTTGGACTTCCAGAATATTGAGCCTGTGCATACCATCCTCCCCTACATAACCCTGGTGCCCTCTTGCCTTCTGATCCCCGCCACTGCAAAAGGAATAAACTCCGTCTTTGGGAGAAGGTCCCTCGGCCGATAATAAGACTACTCCAATAGAAGTATCTTCCTGCGCATCGTAAAAAGCATCATAAAGTTCGCTGGTAGTTTTAGGCCTGAAGGCGTTGCGTACCTCCGGGCGGTTAAAAGCGATTCTCGCTACCCCATTGCTCTTTTTATAAGTAATATCTTCGTACTCCTTAACTGTTTTATATTCCGGTGTGATCATTGTAAATAATTTAGAGTAAAAATAACCTTTTTAAATTTTTCATTCCGCCTGTGGGAAGTAAATCTTTAAAATCAGAGGTATTAAATGCTTTATTTTTGAACCGGAATTAAGATTGCTCCCGGAGAAAAAATTCATACCTTTTGCACAGTTTTTGATCCTCTTAAAGTAAAGGCCCTTCATGAAGAAATATTTTCTTTTCCTGTTTTTAGGCAGCTTTCCCTTTATTGGAATTTCCCAGGAGGATTTCTATTCCCAGAGTGAAGGGATTTATATTGAATTACCTGAAGCTCCTCCTTCACTTTCCCGGCTTTCCCCTCTGGTACCTTCCATGCATTTTAATCTGACTGAACCAGATATTTTTGGAAAAAATGAAAAGAGGGAGATCAATATGCTGGGATTGGTAGCTCGGGAAAAGCGTTTGCAGGAAATGCGCAATGAATACGAAACTCCGATCTTCCGACATGAAAAAAAGGAAGGAACCTTCCAGGTCAGCGACAATGTACAGCTTTACAGCAGAGGCTCAAACTATGATGTTTTTACAGGAAAACTGAAAAATCCGGTATATCAGGAAATGCAGGCACGACTTTATAATAGCGTGTACAGGTCCTATTACGGAGGAAGGAACTACTATTACTCCCCTTTTATCAGATAAATCCCATCCTCTTTTATTTCCACCATTCTTTGTTTGTACAAGCTGCCCAGGGCTCGCTTGAAGCTCTTCTTGCTCATGTGGAGTTGCCTTTTGACCTCTTCAGGTGAGGATTTATCAGACAGCCTGAGAAAACCTCCCTTCACCTCCAGGGCAGTTAGGATTTCCTGAGCATTGGGTTCAATGCTTCTGTAGCCGGGTCTCTGTAAGGAAACATCAATCTTTCCGTCCGGACGCGTTTTCTTTATAAAGCCCTTCAGTCTGTCTCCGGTTTTTAGTTCCTGGAATACGTCATCTTTATAAATCAACCCCAGGTGAAGCTGATTAATAATCACATTCCAGCCCAAATCCGTCTGGTTACTGACGATCAGGTCCACTTCCTCAAAAGGTTCAACGGTAAGTTCTGTATTTATAAGGAAGTTGTTGACTTTACTGGAAGCAACCAGCCTGTCGGTAAGATCATCCAGATAACAGAACACCAGATACCAGTCTCCCTTACGCATTTTAGTCACCTGCTCTTTAAATGGCACGAAAAGGTGTTTTTCCAGCCCCCAATCCATAAAGGCACCTATTTCATTTGTCTCCACGCACTTCAGAAGCGCAAATTCATCAAGCTTTATATAAGGCTTTAAAGTCGTTGCCACCGGTCGCTCCTCGTGATCCAGATAAATGAAAACCTCTATTTCCTCTCCGATTTCAAAAGATTCAGGTTTGTATTTATTGGGCAGCAGCACCTCATTTCCTTCAGTATCTGTAAGAAATAAGCCGGGTTCAGTATCGCGATCAATAACTAATGTATGGTATTCACCTAATGTAAGCATGAAGTTGAATTTATTTGGATAAAGATAAGGGGAAAAAAATTGAGATAAAACTTCCTGCGGAATCTGAAGTTCCTCTGGTGCAGAAAGAGGGGTTTACAAATTCCTCATGAATTTGAAATACTGCAATAATACTTCATCGTTCACTTTTCGGGGCGTGAAGATTTCCAGTAAAGCAGGTTTCTCCTTCTCGCTGAAAAAACTCCCCAGTGACTCCTCCACCTCCTCCATTGTGCGTGCACTCTGATACTCAAATCCGTACATTCCGCACAAGGGTTCTGCATTGAGGTTATGAACGGTTTCAAAGAACTGATCAAAATTCTCTGAATCCTTATTTCCGGGTAAAATCCGAAAGATTCCTCCTCCCCCGTTGTTAATGACTATGATCCTGAAGTCTTTGGGAATATGACTGTTCCATAAGGCATTGCTGTCATAGAAAAAACCCAGTTCCCCGGTAAGAAGCAGTGTAGGTTCCTTTGCAATGACAGCGGCTCCCACCGCGGTGGAAGTACTTCCATCAATCCCGCTGGTCCCCCGATTACAGAACAATTTATAAGAAGGATCCATCTTGAACAGCTGGGCATATCTAATGGTGGAACTATTGCTTAAATGCACCAGGTTATTTTCAGGTATGGTTTTAAAAATCTCCTGGAACACCTTGAAATCCGAGAATGGAATTTCCTCCACATATTTATCGTGCAACTCCTGGCGAATATCCTTAACCTCAATCCATTTCTTTCTGTAGGCACTATCAACCTTCGTAGTCAAAGGAAAAAATTGGGCAAAGAAATTATTGGGACTGGTAACAAAATGTTTATTGAGACAGAAATAGGTGTTATAGGCCTTCTTTTCATCAATATGCCAGTGCTGTTTAGGCTGATAAGCCCTTAAAAATGCCTTAATCTTCTTTGACACCACCATACCACCAAAAGTCAGTAAGATATCCGGCTGAAGTGCCTTAAACTGCGCCTCCCTGTCCTCCGATTGTTCAATGGGCCCAATAATGGTATCAATTCTTGTAAAAAAATCTTCATGACTTAAATTGGAAGTAGTTTCCGTGAAAACAATAACGGAATCATCCCTGGCTAATTCATCCAGATATTTCTGTTCAACAGAATCCGGCTGGTTCACCCCCACAATTATCATCTTCCTTTCGGCTGAATTCCAGATATCGGCGTATGATTGCAGATTCTTCCTAGGAATAACCGGATCTTCTATTTCGGGAAATATCTGTAGAGGCCTGACTGAAGATTCCTCCACCATCTCATACAGAGGCTCGTAGAAAGGCACATTAATATGAACCGGGCCCTTCTTTTCTATGGCTGTATTAAGTGCCAGGTTTATTTCGCGTTCATTGTGTTTCTGGCTCTCGAATTGTTTCCTCTTAACAACGGGATCGGTATTATCAGTCACCACTTCAGAATGTAGGTTTGCTGAGTAAAGAATATGATTGGCAAAGACATTCTTCTGTCTGATCGTCTGTCCGTCCCCAATGTCAATTCTTTCTATGGGCCTGTCTGCCGATATCACTATCAAGGGAATATCACTATAAAAAGCTTCAGCCACAGCGGGATAATAATTCAATAGGGCGGAGCCAGAGGTACAGACAAGCGCCACCGGCTTTTGAAGCTGCTGGGCCATCCCCAGGGCAAAAAAGCCTGCACAGCGTTCGTCCACTATACTGTACGCCTTGATTTGAGGGTTACTGGCAAATCCATTGGTCAGAGGGGCATTTCTGGAACCCGGAGAAATCACAACATGCCTGATTTCCTTGGCTTCACAAAGTGCTACAATCGACTGGGCAACGGGAATTTTGGGGTATTTCATAATGACTGTAAAAATACAAAGAGTTTTGGAAGAAAGCGGGGCTAATTTGCGGGAAGAAATCCTGCTTCCCATATGATATAGTTGAAGAAATCCTATTGTATCACCTTCTTCATCGTCTGTGCCTTGTTCAGAGTTTCCTGGTATTCATCTTCCGGAACGGAATCCTTCGTTATTCCGCCTCCAACGAATATCACTGCCTTGTTCCCGCTCAGTTTCATACACCGCAAATTGACATATAAAGCAGTCTTTTTTCTCATAGTCCCATACGCAAGATTCTCCATATTTCTTCTGTGCCGGGGCCTCGTCGTTTTTTCCTGAAAGTTAAGTTCCCCCAGGAACCCTGTATAGTATTCCCTGTCATGGTTTTCTTCTTCCAAAATGAATTCCCTGGCCTTTTCCCTGGGAAGTCCACAGACAGCGGGAGTTGGATGCAGGGATTTCACAATTTCTCCCAGACTTCCACCAGAACCTAATTTCCCTGATATATCCGTCCGTAGGTGTACTACTCCCCCTGCCCTGGAGGTATAGGTCTCACTTACTTTCAGTTCCTCAGTCAGCTTTAGCTCATTCAGGTTTTCCAGGATGGCGTCAGTCACATATTTCTGTTCCAGTTTCTCCTTCTCTCCCCAATCTACCTGCATGGTCCCGGTAAATTTTCGGGTACCCGCCAGGGCCATGGTGCTGAAATTTAGACCTTCTGTACTTAATAAGGTTTCCGGGGTCGCCCCCAACCAGAATCCTGTCTCAGGATGAAACCAGCAGTAAACAAAAGCGTTGGGGTAATTCTGCAGCAGATCAGTAAAAACCTTTACAGGTTCCATTCTTTTCAGTTCGACTTCCTCTTTCCTTGACAGAACGACCTTTTCGAGACTTCCGTCTGTTAATTTTCCTAATGCTTTCTCCACAAGCTCCAGATGAGCCTGTTTTGCAAGGGTATCGGAAAGATTCAGGGCAGCTGGCTGTGAAATTTCAGGTCCCATAGAAGATTCAAATACACTTAATTCCAAAACCTGAGCATGATCAAACGGAATAAGAATGCTCTCTCGCTGATCATCAAAGGGGGACAAGATAAAACCTGATTCGCTAAAATCTTTGCTGTTATAGGTTAAACTATCTTCCTGTAGGACGGCCTTTATGAGAGACTCCTCTGGTTTCCTGTAAACCACGAACGGAAGCTCCTGTAATAGTTGCTCATTTATTTCGGAAAAAAAAGATTCCTGAGTCATGTCATCTTTTCTTTGGCAAGGCAATGGTAGTCAGCTTTACAACTGAAATAAGCTCCCCCTCTTCATTGGTTATCCTGATGTTCCAGAGTTGGGTGGTCCGCCCCTTGTGAAGGAAAGTCGCTTTGGCATATACATTACCTTCACTGATACTCTTGACATGGTTCGCAGAAATTTCAATCCCCCTGATGAAAAACTCCTTTTCGTCCAGGAAAATATGACTTGCCATGCTTCCGACACTTTCAGCCAATGCCACACTGGCCCCTCCATGGAGCACGCCGTCAGGCTGGTGCACTCTTGGCGTCACGGGCATTCTTGCTATCAGGTAGTCATCCCCGACTTCAGTAAATTCGATTTCGAGGGTCTCCATGAGAGTGTTCTTACATACCTTTTTAGATAGCTCCAGAATTTCTTCTTTGGTCATGGGTTTTCAATTTATATCAGTGGTAAAGGTATAAAAAAGGCCGTCCTTCCGGACAGCCTTTTTACTTGCTATTATTATTGAAGTCCAGGACTTATTTCACTTCCTCGAAATCAACGTCCTCAACATCGTCACCGCCTTGGGCGCCTCCCTGATCCTGAGATCCTGTCTGGCCTCCGGCTGCTCCCTGAGCACCCTGAGCACCACCCTGGGCCTCAGCCTGGGCTTTATACATTTCCTCAGAAGCTACTTTCCATGCCTCATTGATCTTATCCAGGGCAGGCTGGATAGTTTCCACTTCTTTGGTTTCGTAAGCCTTCTTCAGATCAGCCAGAGCGTCTTCAATAGGTTGTTTCTTATCAGCTGATAATTTGTCACCAAACTCACTCAACTGCTTTTCGGTCTGAAAGATCATGGCATCAGCTTCATTCAGCTTATCCACTTTCTCCTTGGCTTTTTTATCAGTTTCCGCATTAGCTTCCGCTTCCTGCTTCATTTTTTGGATTTCTTCCTCAGTCAGTCCTGAAGATGCCTCAATTCGTATGTCCTGAGATTTACCTGTAGCCTTATCTGTAGCGCTTACCTTGATGATACCGTTGGCATCAATATCAAAAGTCACTTCAATTTGAGGTGTTCCTCTCTGTGCGGGTGGAATCCCGTCCAGGTGGAATCTACCAATGGTCTTGTTATCACTCGCCATTGGGCGTTCTCCCTGTAGCACATGGATCTCAACCGAAGGCTGGTTATCGGCCGCTGTCGAGAATACCTGTGACTTCTTAGTCGGAATGGTTGTGTTTGATTCGATCAGGCGTGTCATCACTCCTCCCATGGTCTCAATACCCAAAGAAAGTGGAGTTACGTCCAGTAAAAGAACGTCTTTAACTTCTCCGGTTAATACTCCTCCCTGAATAGCAGCACCAATGGCTACCACCTCATCAGGGTTTACTCCTTTTGAAGGTTTTTTACCGAAGAATTTCTCTACTTCTTCCTGTATTTTTGGAATACGGGTGGAACCACCAACCAGGATCACTTCATCAATATCACTTTTTGAAAGACCAGCATCGCTTAGTGCCTTTTGTACCGGCTGCATGGAACGTTTTACCAAAGTATCGGCCAATTGCTCGAATTTGGATCTGGTTAAAGTTTCCACAAGGTGTTTTGGTCCACTAGCCGTAGCGGTTACATAAGGAAGGTTGATCTCTGTTTGGGTTGAAGAAGACAATTCAATTTTTGCTTTCTCTGCAGCTTCCTTCAATCGCTGAAGCGCCATAGGATCCTTTCTCAAATCCACATCTTCTGCTTTTTGGAAAGTATCCGCCAGCCAGTCGATGATCACCTCATCAAAATCATCCCCTCCTAAGTGCGTATCCCCATTGGTGGAAAGTACCTCAAAAACTCCGTCCCCAAGTTCCAGGATGGAGATGTCAAAGGTTCCACCACCAAGGTCATATACCGCAATCTTCTGATCAGTCGATTTTTTGTCAAGTCCGTAGGCAAGGGCCGCAGCCGTTGGTTCGTTTATAATTCTACGCACTTTAAGACCGGCGATTTCTCCGGCCTCCTTAGTGGCCTGACGCTGAGAATCATTAAAGTATGCCGGAACGGTAATCACCGCTTCAGTAACATCCTGTCCTAAATAATCTTCAGCCGTTTTCTTCATTTTCTGAAGAATCATGGCGGAAAGTTCCTGTGGGGTATAGAGTCGTCCATCAATTTCTACTCGTGGAGTGTCGTTTTCTCCCTTCACCACTTTATAAGGAACACGTCCTGCCTCTTTGGAGGATTCAGAATATTTGTTTCCCATAAAACGTTTGATGGATGCTACCGTCTTGGTAGGATTCGTTACCGCCTGACGTTTTGCAGGATCTCCTACTTTTATCTCGCCACCTTCCACAAATGCAATTACAGAAGGGGTAGTTCTTTTACCTTCGGCATTAGGAATTACCGTTGGTTCGTTCCCCTCCATTACGGCAACGCACGAGTTGGTAGTACCTAAGTCAATTCCAATTATTTTACTCATAACTTTATAAGGTTGTTTATTATTTGTGTTCAATTTTTAACAACCACATAAAGTCAATCTTTGTGCCAGCAGAAAATTAATGACAGGTTGTCATAAATCCATGAAACTACCTCGCCTCATCTTTCCAAAACCCCCGGGAAGCGATGTGATAATATTCTCTTTTGTGATAGGCATTTATTACATTTGCGAGACCCTAAAATGGGATAGGAATGAATCAGGTAGCAGGAATGGAAAGTATCAGTGTTTTTGACATGCTAAAGGTAGGAGTTGGCCCATCCAGCTCCCACACCCTTGGTCCCTGGAGGGCCGCAGAAAGATGGATCGAGGAGCTTAAAAAAGCAGAATTGTTTGATCTGGTAGAGGGAGTGGTCGTGAATCTGTACGGTTCCCTTTCCCTGACAGGAATAGGTCATGCCACCGATATTGCCACCGTTATGGGGTTATTAGGATATGATCCTGTTAGTGTGCCTATAGAAAACATTGATCCGGAAATAAATACCATTCGGACCTTCAACAGGCTGAATCTGAATGGAGAACGCAACATTGACTTTGACTTCAAAAAAGACATCATCTTCAATAAGAAGTTCCTTCCCTTCCACCCTAACGGGATGAAGTTCACGGCCTATCTTTCTACCGGAAAAAAAGCCTCCTCCACCTTTTATTCCATAGGCGGAGGTTTTGTGGTCAAGGAGGAAAGACGGATAGCCAAAAGAAAGCTGGAAAAATTCAAAGAATTCCCCTTTCCTATTGTCAAAGGTACAGATCTGACGAAATATACGGCGGAAGAACAAAAAAAGATCTCTGAAATCGTATACGAGAACGAAAAGTCCCTCAGAAGTGAAGCTGAAATAGACGCCGGGCTGAAAGCAATCTGGGATGTAATGCTGGAGTCAATGTACCTTGGCTGCCATACAGAAGGAACCCTCCCGGGAGGACTCAACGTACGACGCAGGGCCTACGATTCCCATAAAAAATTAATAGGTGACCTGGAGTACGACACTCCCGAGGAATGGATTGAGGCCATCAGGAAAACTGAAGTGAAATTCAGGTCCATCCTGAAGTGGGTGAGCTGTTATGCCTTAGCTGTGAACGAGGTGAATGCTTCCCTGGGCCGGGTCGTAACCGCCCCCACCAACGGAAGCGCGGGCGTGATTCCCGCAGTCCTGATGTACTACCTGACCATCGAAAACCATGACGCAGGATTTGAAAAAATAAAACAATTCCTTCTGGTGGCAGGCGAAATTGGCAGTTTATTCAAAAAAGGCGCCACCATCTCCGCTGCCATGGGGGGATGCCAGGCCGAGATAGGGGTTTCTTCTTCCATGGCGGCAGGAGCCCTCACAGAAGTCATGGGTGGAACGCCCGCCCAGGTAATGATGGCAGCTGAAATCGCCATGGAACATCACCTCGGACTTACCTGCGATCCTATCGCCGGACTGGTGCAGATTCCCTGTATCGAAAGAAATTCCATGGGTGCCATAAAAGCGATTAACGCTGCAGAACTGGCCCTCGACAGCGACGGCAGCCATGCCAAGATCTCTCTGGACAAAGTAATTGGCACCATGTGGGAAACTGCAAAAGACATGAACTCAAAGTATAAGGAAACCTCAGAAGGCGGGCTGGCAGTTCAGGTGAATCTGAGCGACTGCTAGAAACCTCAGTCTACCGGAAACGATTCCACTAAGACAGTTTTGACAAATACACGATCTGTCCCAGATGATAAGCGTCGTGCTGAAGTATTCCCTGAATATTATAATAATAGGTTTCCTTGTTTCCGGGATAAAATGATTCCAGGGTTTCCTCATCAGCAGATTTTAGAAATACCAGCCACTGTTCCTGCGATTCCCTGAGCTTTTCTATAGACTCCTTCCAGGCATCCTCGGTTGTGACGTCCACGGGTAGTATATAATTGTGTTCAGGACTGGTCAGTACCTCCCCCTGAACTCTGCGAAGCACATTCTGCCTCCAGCTGGTCATATGGTTTACGATCTCCCAGATACTGTTGCGCCCGGGCGCGATCCTTGAAGCCGCTTTCTCTGCACTGATCCCTTCCAGGGTGGATAAAATATTCACCCCCAGCCAGGGATCTCCGTCAAACAGGTCCCTGAATAATTTGCTAATGCGGGCTGACTCTTTCATATATTCTGATTTTTGTAATTTAAAACATTAAGTTAGGCCAACATAAATGCTATTCTTCCAGGTAGGGAAGCAGCACCTTTTTCCAGATCTCATATCCCTTTTCATTCATGTGCAGGTCATCCTCCAGGAACAGGTCTTCCCTGACTTTCCCATCAGACCCCATCATAGCAGTCCAGACATCGGCAAATTCAGTCTTTTCCGTCTCCTCTGCATATTCCTTAAGGGCCTTGTTCAACGCCTCATACTTTTCTTTTAGGTGCCATCGGCTCAGGCTAGGTTTGGCAGCAATGAAAATGACAGAGGTATTGGGAAGTTCTCGCCTTATTTCCTCACGTAATCTTTTGGCTTCGGACATAATTGACTCCAGGGATTCCCCGGCTGCAAGGTCATTATCCCCTTCATAGATGAAGATCTTCGACGGCTGGTAAGGATATACGATCCTGTCGGTGTAATAAAGCAGATCAGAAAACTCGGAGCCTCCGAAGCCACGATTCAGAACCGCATGCTCTGGAAAAGCTTCCTCAAGGCCTTTCCACATTGCGATGGAGGAACTCCCCGTAAAAAGTATTACCCCCGGCCCAGGCATATCAGAAGCATCCGCAGCCTCAAATTTCTGTATGGTCTCCTCCCATTTAGCAGCTCCCTGATCGCAGCCATCCTTTCTGCGGGTATCCACCAGGTAAAATATTTTCCAGCTCCCCTCCTCTTTCAGAAGCTGAAAACTGTTCACGCCACAGTGGCTGAATTTTCCGTCAAAATAAAAGGAATAAGGCGTCCATACATTGGCCATATTACCATCAACTCTTATTTCATACGAATGAAGTTTTTCCTTAAAGGAGGTTTCGGAAGGAATGGAAACAATAGATTTCAGGAAATTGCCGAAGTCCTCATTGTGGATGACAGTCTCTCCTTCTTTAGATTTTCCAATGGACTGCATTATCACCGAATCCGCCATCACCGATCTGATCTTCAGGGAATCCTGCATGTGAAATCCTTCAAAAAACGTATCCACCGTCTTCCGGAGGGCTTCTTCCTCTGAATTTTGTTGTGCGTAAATGGTTGTCCCCAAAAGGAGAAAGAACATAGTGGCAAGTAGCTTCATCTTGAAATGTTTTTGATTGTGGGAGCCTAATTTAGTACTTTTACGTGAATTTAAAACCAGCGCCAATGTCAGTTGCCAAAAAACAATACAAACGTATTACCACCAAATCCCTGGTGGAAATGAAAGCCAACGGGGAAAAGATCGCCATGCTCACCGCCTACGATTTTTCCATGGCGCAAATTGTAGACGGAGCAGGCATTGACGTTATCCTGGTGGGCGACTCAGCAAGTAATGTAATGGCAGGGCATGAAACAACACTTCCCATTACCCTCGATCAGATGATCTACCATGCCGCAAGTGTTGTGCGGGCTATTGAAAGGGCCCTGGTGGTAGTCGACCTTCCCTTTGGAAGTTACCAGAGTGATCCAAAGGAAGCCTTGAGATCCGCGATCCGAATTATGAAAGAAAGCGGTGGGCACGCAGTAAAACTTGAAGGTGGAAAAGAGATCAAGGATTCAGTAAAAAGAATTCTGCATGCCGGAATTCCTGTAATGGGCCACCTGGGACTTACCCCCCAGTCCATTTATAAATTCGGGACTTATACCGTAAGAGCGAAGGAAGAGGAAGAAGCCGAGAAACTGAAATCAGATGCCCTGCTGCTCGAAAAAGCAGGATGTTTCGCCATAGTGCTTGAAAAAGTTCCCGCCAAACTGGCAAAAGAAGTTGCCGAAAGCCTTACCATTCCTGTAATCGGGATCGGAGCCGGAAACGGGGTCGATGGGCAGGTACTTGTAATCCACGACCTGCTGGGGATGACCAAGGAATTCCATCCTCGCTTCCTCCGTAGATACGCCGATCTTCACACCGAAATGACCAAAGCTTTTGAGAATTACCGGGATGATGTAAAGAGCCGGGATTTCCCATCCGATCAGGAACAGTATTGATGTCGGAGTTAAGAGTTGAGTGAGTCCGAAGTCCGGAGTCCGAAGTCGGAAGAAAAAAATCTGCGAGGATCTGCGAGGATATCCGCGATAATCGGCGGGAAACCCAGCGTAGTGGAGAGTTGAGAGTTTAAAGTTGAGAGAGAATCGAGTTCACCCTGCGTTCTTTGCGTAACCTCCGCGACCTCTGCGTGAACCCAAACAAACATTATAAACCCAAAACAAAAAAGTCTCTTGGACCCATCCGAAAAACTTATTTCCACTCCGGAGAACCTGCAGGTTCTGTATGAGGATAATCACCTGATCGTCATCAACAAAAGACCCGGCGATATTGTACAGGGCGACAAGACGGGAGATGAGCCATTAAGCGAGGTCGTGAAAGCTTTTCTAAAGAAAAAATATGACAAGCCAGGGAATGTTTATCTGGGAGTGGTGCATCGTCTGGACAGGCCAACCAGTGGGATTGTTGTTTTCGCGAAAACCTCCAAAGCACTTCCAAGACTCAATAAATTATTCAAGGAGAAGGAGGCGAAGAAGATCTACTGGGCAGTGGTAAAAAACCCTCCTCCCAGAGAAAAAGATACCCTGGTACATTTCCTGAAAAGAAACCCCAAACAAAACAAATCCTACGCCCATTTAAAAGAAGTTCCCGAAAGCAAAAGGGCGGTCCTTGAGTACCAGCTTCTCAAAAAACTGAATTCCCTGTACCTGCTGGAGGTCAACCTTCATTCGGGCCGGCATCACCAGATCCGCGCCCAGCTAACTGCCATCGGCTGCCCCATAAAAGGGGATCTGAAATACGGCTTCGACCGAAGTAATAAGGACGGCAGCATACATCTTCATTCCCGCGAACTTCGCCTGGTCCACCCGGTTTCCAAAGAAGAGATCCATATAATAGCCCCTCCGCCCGTTGATTCCGTCTGGGATGCCTGCCTGAAATAAACTTTCCCCAATTCCTCTACAGGTCCATTAAGACTTTTAACTTCCCAACATTCGAATCCGGACTTCCTCCAGGTCATCTAAAGCTCTTATAAAAGTCATATTAAAGTCACATAAGAGTCAAATTAGGGTTTAACCCCTAGTTAACCCTTATTTAACCCTTATTTGACCCTTATTTAACCCTTATTTGATTGGGAGGAGATAGGGCGAAAAACCTTCCAAATCTTCATGAAAACATTACCCAAAAGAAAGAAGAGGGAAAGTAAAAATCTAAACCTCCCTCTTTTTTTTAGCTATCTGCGAAAGTCCAAGGTTGTCCTTGCTTCCAAGGTGCTGATGTGGTATTGGTTCTGAAGCGGAATAAGTTCCTGCCTGCACCTGCTCCCCTATTATTTTATAGGCGTCCCTGAAAGAATTACCCTGCATAACCAGTTCATTAATACTGTCCACGGTGAAAAGGTACTTGTATTTTTCATCCTGCAGGTTTACTTTCTTAACCTGAATCAGCGCAATGGAATGGATAAACACATCCAGGACCTCCTTCATACTTTCAACTGCGTAGATGCTGTTCTCCTTGAGCAGCTGGAAATCCCTGTGGTATCCGCTGGGAAGATTATTGGTGATCAGGACCATTTCATTGGCAATAGCCTGGAGTTTATTGCACTTCCCCCTGATGAGTTCGAAGACATCCGGATTCTTTTTATGGGGCATGATACTTGATCCCGTGGTGAGTTCTTCGGGAAAACTGATAAAATTGAAATTCTGATTGATATACAGGCAGATATCCATGGCGAACCGCGAAAGCGTATTGGCAACAGCCCCTATATTGGCTGTTACGGTACGTTCACATTTCCCACGACTCATCTGTGCTGCCACCACATTGTATTTCATGCTGCTGAAACCTAGCTCTTTGGTAGTGAATTCACGATCAATGGGAAACGAGGAGCCATATCCCGCAGCCGAGCCCAGGGGATTCTGGTCCACCACCTTCAGGCTGGCCTTTAAAAGGTATAGATCGTCGATAAGTAGTTCTGCATAAGCCGAAAACCAGAGTCCAAAGGACGAGGGCATTGCCACCTGCAGATGGGTGTAGCCAGGTAAAACCTTTTCCTTGTGCTCTTCGGCAAGCTTGAGAAGCAGGTCGATGAGGTTTTCTGACTTCGAGATGATTTCGCCAAGATTGTGCTTGAAATAAAGCTGCATGGCTACCAGAACCTGGTCATTCCTGGAGCGGGCGGTATGGATTTTCTTTCCCGTATCCCCCAGCTTTTTTGTCAGTTCATATTCAATTTTGGAATGCACATCCTCAAAGTCCTTTTCTATTTCAAAACTCCCCTCCGCTACCTGGGCTGCCAGCACTTCCAGTTCCAGTACAAGATCGTCAGCTTCTTCAGAAGTGATAAGTCCGACTTTCCCCAACATTTTCGCATGGGCTATTGAGGCCTGTATATCATATTCCGCCAGGAAAAGATCAAGTTCGCGGTCATTGCCAACAGTGAATTTTTCTATTTTTTCGTCTATTGAAATTCCTTTGTCCCAAAGTTTCATAAGCTGGTAAGTTTTTGTTTCGGCAAATCCTCAGAATTGGGATTTCCCGTTAAGGTTTTTATTTGCTGTTTCAATGAGCTGAATATAGGTGGCAATTCCATCAAAAAATTCCTGAATATAAATATATTCATCAGCGGAATGGGAGCGGGTCGAGTCCCCGGGACCCAGTTTCAGGGAGGGGCAGGACAACATGGCCTGATCAGAAAGGGTCGGCGAGCCGTAGGATGTCATTCCAATTTCGGCGCCCGCTTCAATCAGAGGATGTTCCTTAGCAATGCCGGAGGAACTCAGGCGAAGGGAGCGGGCTTTCAGGATATCAACAGGTGCCTCCTGCTGAAGGATTTTGTCAATCTCTTCGTTCGTGTAGCAGTCATTCACCCTTACATCTATCACCAGATCCACCTGCGCGGGTACCACGTTGTGCTGGCTCCCCGCATTGATCTGAGTGACGGTAAGTTTTACTTCTCCCAGGGTTTCAGAAACTTTTTCAAATGTGAATTTCTTAAACCAGTCCAGCACCTCTGCCGTTTTATAGATGGCATTGTCATCATTGGGATGCGCCGCGTGGGAAGGGGTGCCTTTAACCGAAGCATCAAATACCACCAGACCTTTTTCCGCAATAGCCATAGACATCAGCGTAGGCTCCCCTACTATGGCAGCATTTAAGGGCGGAAGAAGGGGTAAAAGGCAGGCGATTCCGTCTTCCCCATTGATTTCCTCCTCTGCAGTCCCTGCAAAGATCAAATTGAATTGAAGGTCCTCCGCCTCATAAAAGTAGGTAAAGGTCGCCAGCAGGGCTGTAAGACAACCTCCTGCGTCGTTGCTGCCCAGGCCATAGAGCTTCCCATCCTCCACAATGGCAGAAAAAGGATCCTTGGTGTATGCTGAATTGGGTTTTACAGTATCGTGATGGGAATTCAGCAGCAGGTTGGGCTTCGATTCTTCGAAGTACCTGTTTTTAGCCCATACATTATTCTTGTGCCTGTCGTAGCTCATGCCACGGGAGGAAAACCAATTCTCGAGAAGAACGGCAGTCCTGTCCTCCTCTTTTGAAAAAGAGGGGGTCTCAATAAGATTTGTCAAAAACTGAAGCGCCTCCTTCTGGAGGGATTCAATAGCTGCGGCTTTCTGTTGCGGGCTTGTTGTCATGAGGTAATTTTTGTTCCTGTAGATTCTTCTTTAATTAAACTGGCGTTCCCAATGTAAACTGCCGAGACATCCCTAGCAAGGGCATGAAAACAATTGTGAAGCTTGGGCAGCATTCCATCAGTTATTTTTCCTTGGTCTACCAGGGTTTTGTACTTTTCAGGGTTCAGGTCCTTAATTACGGAGGTTTCGTCATTCACATCCAGCATCACGCCTTGTTTTTCCATACAGAAATACAGCTGCACCTCATATTCCCCGGCCATTGCGCTCGCAATTTCAGAGGCAATGGAATCGGCATTGGTATTGAGCAGCACCCCATCCCTGGTACAGGAAATTGCCGAAAAAACTGGAATTATCCCCTGTTTCAGCAGGGAAGTTATAAAATTCGAATTTACTTCCTCCACATCGCCCACAAAACCATAATCGATGGGGGTAGCCGGCCTTCTTCTGGAAATAATACTTCCGCCATCAGCGCCACAAAGGCCCAGAGCCTGAACGCCTTTTGCCAGAAGCCCTGCCACAATATTCTTGTTGAGCAGCCCTGCGTAGGTCATGACAATCACCTTTATGGCATTCTCATCCGTGATTCTTCGTCCATCGAGCATGGTCGTAGGGTAGCCTAATTTCTCCGAAAGCTGAGTAGCCATGATTCCTCCTCCATGTACCAGGATTTTCGGCCCCTGCATTTCAGAAAAATCCGCGAGGAAATTCCGCAGCTGCTGTTCCTCCTCCATCAGCTTCCCTCCTATCTTGACGATCTTCAGGACTTGTTTTATTTCAGCACTCATGACTCCAATATTTTTTTAAGGACCGCCTGAGCAGCGAAGGTCCTGTTCCCTGCCTGTTGGATGACCACAGAATTTTCACTGTCAAGGACTTCATCTGAAATAACGACATTTCTCCGAACCGGAAGGCAGTGCATCACTTTGGCGTTATTGGTAAGCTTCAATTTCTCCTGTGAAAAGGTCCAGGAGGGATCCTGGCTAAGGATCCTGCCATATTCCTTAGGACTGCTCCAGTTCTTGACATAGACGAAATCTGCATCCTTTAAGGCCTCCTCCTGATCATGAAGTATTGGGCTTTCCTTTGTAATTTCAGGATCCAGATCATAGCCTTCGGGATTAGTGATAACCAGCTCCACCTCCATTCTCTGCATGATTTCCACAAATGAATTGGGAACCGCCTGCGGGAGCGCCCGCGGATGCGGAGCCCAGGTAAGTACCACCTTCGGTTTTTTTGTCTTTTTCAACTCCTCAATGGTAAGCGCATCCGTCAGGGCCTGCAGGGGATGGGCTGTGGCACTTTCCATATTGACAATGGGTACAGTCGCATATTTCCTGAAGCCGTTCAAGACAGTTTCAGCCTTGTCTTTTTCTTTATCTTTCAATTCCGGAAAGGCTCTTACTGCAATGATATCACAGTATTGAGAAAGAACGGCGGCTGCTTCCTTAATATGTTCTGCCTTGTCAGCATCCATAATTTGCCCGTCCTCAAATTCCAAAGCCCAGCCATCGCTGCCTACATTCATAATCATCACCTCCATCCCCAGCAGTTTCGCCGCTTTCTCGGTACTCAGCCTTGTCCTTAGGCTGGGGTTAAAAAACAGCATCCCTAAGGTTTTGCCCTTTCCCAATTCCAGATATTTGTTTTCTACTTTAAGTGAGGCCGCTTCTTTAAGAAGGGCCGGCAAATCTTCGATATCGGATAATTGAATATAATTTTTCATTCTAGGGTCATTTAAGATTTCTGGAAGCTGTTTTCTTTAAGCGCGGTTTTCAATGCCTCAAAGAAGGCTGTGAAATGTTTCTCTTTAATGCTGAGTGGGGGTAAAATCCGTAACTGGTTCTTGTTTGAAGAGGCCCCTGTAAATATCTTATGTTTGAAGAGAAGCTCTTTTCTAAGCCCGGCTAT
This sequence comes from uncultured Salinimicrobium sp., assembly GCA_946887025.1. The sequence goes on along the minus strand of CAMPJY010000016.1, from coordinate 4,123 downwards.
GGGAAAATCGAATTCGAGGCCCAGCATCAGGCCTCTTCCTTTCAGGTTTTTTATTTCCGGGATACCAGCCACTGTCTCCTTTACGAATTCATATTGGCGGGAAGCATTGGCAGCAAGCTTTTCTTCCTCGAGGACCTCCAGGACTGAGATACAGGCGGCGCAAGCCAGGTGATTACCTCCGAAGGTGGTGCCCAGCATCCCCATTTTTGGCTCAATTCCTTTATCGATCAGGATTCCTCCAACAGGAAAACCATTCCCCATCCCCTTGGCCACCGAAATGATGTCAGGTCTGATACCGTGTTTCTGGAAGGCAAAAAAATCACCCGTTCTACCATATCCGGATTGAACTTCATCGGCAATAAGAACAGTCCCAAATTTCCTGCAGCTTTCAGAAGCTTTCTGGTAAAATTCCGTTGAGGCCTCCTCCAGACCGCCTACTCCCTGAATTACTTCAAAGATCACTGCCGCCACATCTCCTTTTTCAAGCTCTTTCTCCAGAGAATCATAATCTCCGAACTCAAGCCTGGTAGTCTGGTGCTGTGAATTCAGGGGCGCCTGAATCGCGGGGTTATCGGTTACGGCAACTGCTGCAGAGGTCCTGCCGTGGAAAGCTTTGCTGAAGTAAATGACCTTGCTCTTCCCGGTGTGAAAAGAAGCCAGTTTTAAAGCATTTTCATTGGCTTCGGCTCCTGAGTTGCACATAAAAAGGGAATACCCGGTACAGCCTGAAAGCTTTTCGATCTTATCCGCAACTGTTTGTTGAAGGGGATTAATAATGGAATTGGAGTAAAAACCCAGTTTTCCAACCTGATCTGAAATTGCGGACACATACTCAGGATGTGAATGCCCAATGGAAATCACGGCATGGCCGCCATAAAGGTCAAGATATTCGGTCCCTTCCTCGTCGTAAACAAACACATTCTTTCCCTGTACAGGAGTTATGTCATAAAGGGGATATACGTCAAATAAATCCATTTCTACTTCTTTTATCGAATTTGGTATTTCAGCTAAAATGTCTGTTCCTTAGAAATAATTTGCCTTTAGTCTTAAACCGGTTGTCTCTTCAAAACCGAACATCAGGTTCATATTCTGTACCGCCTGTCCCGAGGCTCCCTTCAAAAGGTTGTCCAGTACACTTGTCACCAGCAGTTTATTTCCGAATTTCTGCAGTCGCAGAAGGCATTTGTTGGTGTTGACCACCTGTTTCAGATGCACTTCCTCCTCTACTACAAAGGTAAAAGCAGCATCAGCATAGAAATCTGTATACAGCTTCTTCGCCTCCTCCAGGCTTCCTGAGAAACTGGTGTAAAAGGTTATATGGATCCCCCTGGAGAAATTGCCCCTGTTAGGGATGAAGTTTATCTCCGAATTAAAATCCGGCTGGAGGAAGTTCACATTCTGGGTAATCTCCTTTATATGCTGATGTTCAAATGCCTTATAGGCCGAAAAATTATTGTCCCTCCAGGAAAAATGAGTGGTTGAGGATAAAGAGGTTCCCGCCCCGGTCGCTCCCGTTACCCCATTAATATGAAGTTCATCCTGCAGCAGCCCTTCAGCAGCCAGAGGCAACACAGCCAGATTGATAGCCGTAGCAAAACATCCTGGGTTGGCAAGGAACTGGGCTTCCTGAATCTCCATTTTATTGGTCTCTGGAAGGCCATAAACAAATTTGTTATCTGCCCCGGATTCCCTGAAATCAGTGCTCAGATCTATAATTTTGGTGGTTGCTGAAAACTGGTGTTCGTCAAGGAAGCTTGAAGAATTTCCATGTCCAAGGCAAAGGAATAAAACATCTACCTCGGGATTTACAGTGCCCGAGAAACTTAAGTCAGTCTCCCCAAGAAGATCCTGATGTATAGACGAAATGGGTTTACCAGCCTGTGAAGTGCTATAAACAAAATCCAGCTTTACTTCCGGATGCCTCAGTAGAATTCTGAGTAATTCCCCTGCGGTATACCCGGCTCCTCCTACTATTCCTGCTGTTATCATGATTTCTGTTTTAGATGTTGATAGATCTTCCCTGCATTGGAATTGATCTTGATAAAACCTTTTGCATCTTCGGCGGTCCAGGCAGTATTCTCTTCACCATATTTCCCGAAGCCGGAGTTCATCAGGTCAAATGGAGATTCTATTCCATTAAGACTGAACCTGAAAGGATGTAAGGTAATGGATACTTTCCCTGTAACCTGTTGCTGGGAACTTTCAAGAAAAGCTTCGAAATCCCTCATCACCGGTTCCAGATATTGTCCTTCATGCAGGTGCATCCCATACCAGTTGGCAAGGGATTCCTTGTGCTGGAGCTGCCATTTGCTCAGGGTATGTTTTTCAAGCAGGTGGTGGGCCTTCAGGATAATTGCAGGAGCGGCGGCTTCAAAACCAACTCTCCCCTTGATCCCGATAATGGTGTCGCCGACATGAATATCCCTGCCTATAGCGTATTCCGAAGCGATCTTTTCGAGGGTCACGATATTTTCTTCGGGAGAATTCTCCACGTCGTTGACCGCTGTTAGTTCGCCTTTAGTGAAGCTGAGACTAATAGTTTTTGGTTCCTTCTCCTGAAGCTGGGAAGGATAGGCCGATTCAGGAAGGGCTTTTGAAGAGGTGAGGGTTTCCTCCCCTCCTACACTGGTTCCCCATAAACCCCTGTTGATGGAATACTTGGCTTTCTCCCATGACATGTCAACCCCGTTGGCCTTCAGATAATCTATTTCCTCCTGTCTTGTGAGCTGTTTATCCCTGATGGGAGTGATTATTTGAATCTCCGGAGCCAACACCTGAAAGATCATATCGAAGCGCACCTGGTCATTGCCCGCACCGGTACTTCCGTGAGCGACATAACCTGCACCTATCTTCCTGGCATATTCAATGATCTCCAAGGCCTGTACAATTCTTTCGGCACTCACTGAAAGTGGATAGGTGCCGTTTTTAAGCACATTGCCAAAAATCAGATATTTGACTACCTTCTGGTAAAAAGAAGAAACTGCATCAATATTCTTGTAAGTAGTCGCTCCCATTTGGACTGCCTTTTCGCCTATAGCCTGAATTTCTTCCTTCGAAAATCCTCCGGTATTTATGCTTACGGCATGTACTTCAAATTCCTCTTCCTTTGATAAATATTTTGCGCAGTAGGACGTATCCAATCCTCCGCTGTATGCTAACACTAATTTTCTCATTTTAAACTTTTTTTATACACCAGGGTGTTCTTTAAACTTTTTAAACGTTTGAAGCCTTTATCGCTGGTTCCGGACTTCTTCTTGATCTCCTTTTTTGCAGGATCATAGAGCATTCCGGTACACAGACACATTTTTCTTTCAGTACGGGTAAGGATATCATAGTTCTTACAGGTCTGGCAACCCTTCCAGAAGCTTTCATCATCCGTCAATTCAGAAAATGGAACCGGCTGGTAGCCCAGTTCATAATTGATTTTCATGACTGCTAGCCCTGTAGTAATCCCGAAGATCTTAGCCTGTGGGTATTTTTTTCTTGAAAGCTCGAATACTGCTTTCTTGATCTTTTTAGCCAGCCCCTGATTCCTGTAATCGGGGTGGACAATTAACCCGGAATTGGCGACAAATTTTTCATGTCCCCAGATTTCAATATAACAGAACCCTGCGAACTTATCCCCATCCAGGGCAATAATTGCATTCCCATTGGTCATTTTGGTAAGGATATATTCAGGGGTTCTTCTGGCAATACCGGTTCCGCGCACTTTGGCCGATTCTTCTATGGTATTACAGATTAACTCAGCATAATCAGCATGAGTAAGGTTAGCAATGACAATTTTCATCTGCTAAAAGATTAAGTTATTTGAAAAAATTAAATTGGGATCTGTGGGAAGGGAACCGGACTCACCTAAGTTCCATAGAAGTTATAGACGCACAAGGCGCCGGGGTGTAGTATGGCGGATAGAAGCAGTTTCAGAATTGATTCTGGTGCTGGTGTAAATAATTATTTCGGGGAAAGTGTTCAAGAGTTACAGATTCAGATTATAAAAAGAGGCACGGAGGTTTGTTGCTTAGCGGCGGGGCCGGAAGCAAGGGATGTGCCTTATTATATGAATCATTCTTTTCACGTGGTAAAAGTATAAGAAAAATAAAAACGAACAAATCTTTTAACAGAAAAA
>CAMPJY010000015.1 GCA_946887025.1 uncultured Salinimicrobium sp. | reverse complement strand
CTATTTTTGAATGCCGCAAATCTAGATTAATTTTTTTTGAAAATTAATAGGCTTTAGCAAACAACACTCTCCCGGCTGAGGGTTTTCCTGTATAGACGCAATTTCCCTCCTCTGCTTCCCTATCAAATGGAATACAGCGGATTGTGGCTTTTGTCTCCTCTTTTATTCTCGTTTCAGTCTCTTCGGTGCCGTCCCAATGAGCCGCAATAAAACCTCCTTTTTCTTCCAGTACTTTTTTGAATTCCTCGAAATCCTCCACCTCAGTAATGTGGGTTTCCCTGAAATTCAGGGCTCGTTGATATAGATTTTCCTGCATCTCGCTCATCAGGCCTTTTACCTTACCTACCACTTCTGCCTGAGGGACAAACTCCTTGCTCAGGGTATCCCTTCTGGCGAGCTCCACAGAACCTTTTTCAAGATCCTTGGGCCCAATGGCAATCCGAACGGGAACGCCCTGTAATTCATACTGGGCAAACTTCCAGCCGGGTTTCTGGGTGTCGCGGTCGTCATACTTCACCGAGATACCTTCCGCCCTTAAGTCGGCTGTTATTTTCCCGGCAGCCTCGGAAATCTGGTTCAGTTGTTCCTCCCCTTTATAGATCGGTACGATCACAACCTGGATTGGTGCCAGGTTTGGAGGCAGTACCAGCCCATTGTCATCACTGTGGGTCATGATTAGGGCGCCCATCAGCCTGGTGGAAACTCCCCAGGAAGTGGCCCATACATATTCAAGATTTCCTTCTTTTGAAGCAAATTTCACATCAAATGCCTTGGCGAAGTTCTGCCCCAGGAAATGGGAGGTCCCGGCCTGCAGGGCTTTCCCATCCTGCATCATGGCTTCTATGCAATAAGTTTCCTCCGCCCCGGCAAAGCGTTCGCTCTCGGTCTTTTTCCCCTTGACCACTGGCATTGCCATGAATTTTTCGGCAAATTCAGCGTAGACATTGTTCATCTGTTCGGTTTCCGCAAGCGCTTCGCCTTTGGTAGCATGGGCGGTATGGCCCTCCTGCCAGAGGAATTCCGCAGTTCTCAGGAACAGGCGGGTCCTCATTTCCCAGCGCACCACATTGGCCCACTGGTTCACCAGGATGGGAAGATCGCGATAGGACTGGATCCAGCCTTTATAGGTGTTCCAGATGATGGCTTCAGAAGTTGGGCGTACAACCAGCTCCTCCTCCAGTTTGGCATCAGGGTCCACTATCAATTTTCCGGGATTATCAGGATCATTTTTCAACCGATAATGAGTGACTATGGCACACTCTTTGGCGAATCCTTCTGCATTCTTTTCCTCAGCCTCAAAAAGGCTCTTAGGTACAAACAGGGGAAAATAAGCATTCTGGTGGCCGGTGTCCTTGAACATGCGGTCGAGTTGCGCCTGCATCTTTTCCCAGATGGCATATCCATATGGTTTTATCACCATACAGCCACGAACTGCGGAGTTTTCAGCCAGGTCGGCTTTCACCACCAGCTCGTTATACCATTTTGAATAATCCTCTGCCCTGCTTGTTAAGTTCTTTGCCATCAATCGGTTATTTGGCACAAAAGTTGTACCTTATTAGACATAATATATTAAGCACAAAAATACTATTTTTACATATTGTTCCACCATAAAATCAAGCGAAATGAAACCTTATTACCAGCATACATTTCTTAGAGCCCTCTTCTTTGGGCCACTGGCTTTGATATTGGCTTCCTGCGGCTCTTATCAGTATGCCGGTTACGATCACGATGGGATCTATTCCGATGGTACTTCAGTAGCTGAAACCTATACGGAAGAGGCCCATGAGGAATCCTACGAAGATGCCCTTTACTACAAGCAGGTGTTCTCACAAAAGGCAGAACAGTTCGGGGAAATTTCCCAGGGCAGCGCCATTTTCACAGATATAGACAGCTACTCCTCCGGAATATATCAGGACGAGGTCTATGTTGAAGATCCATATCAGGAAGCTTACGGAGGCTGGGGAGACGAGATAGATGAAATAGCCATCAATGTTTACAATGATCCTTTCATGTATCCTCCTTACTATTCTTATTCTCCGTTTTACAATCCTTATTACTCCCCCTGGTATTATGGCTATGGGTACCATCACGGTTACCCCTACTATTATTCCCCCTGGAGATTCGGGCACCATTATGGACCCTGGGGTTACGCCAGCGTAGGTTGGGGTTATGGCTACGGACACTATGGTTATGGATATAACAATTGGAACTACGGATATTATCATCCTTATAACAGCTATTATTCAAGATCCAACACTGCCTATAATAACAGCAGAAGGTATTCCGCTTCAGATTACAGCGACAGCGCGATAAGAAGAAGTGATGCCACGAGCTCAAGGAGATACAGCAATTCGAGCAACGTAAGGGCCAGCAGAAGCAATAGTGATTATACCGTGACCAGAAGTACCAGAGCTACCAATGACAACAGGACTTATAGAACACGCAGTTCTGATTCCTCTCCTGTCTACAGAAGCACTCGCTCCACTGAAAGGACCAGAACCTATTCTCCTCCTGCAAGGACAAGAACAGAGACTTATACTCCTTCCAGAAGCACCAGGAGCAGTAATTCAGGAACCTATCGTTCGTCATCACCAGTGCGATCATCAGGAAGCACCTCTAGAGGGGGCGGTTCCTCCCGATCCACAAGAGGGCGTGGCAACTAATAAATTGCATATAATATGAAAAAGATTTTTTTAGCCTTCATAGCCATGACCAGTATGGCTGTGGAGGCTCAAAATATAGGAGATGCATTGCGTTATTCCACCTCAGACCTCACTGGAACTGCACGTTTCAGAGCCATGAGTGGAGCCTTTGGAGGCCTGGGAGGTGATCTTTCAGCACTTGATGTCAACCCTGCGGGTTCAGCTGTTTTTCTGAACAGTTTTGCCAGCATTTCATTAGGCTTTGACAAGAAGTCGAATGACGTTGTTTACTTCGACGGATTCACCAACAGTTCCAATTCCAATGTGAACCTTGGCCAGGCCGGGGCAGTGTTTGTATTCAACGGCGATCCTGAAAATCCCTGGAGAAAATTCACCCTTGGATTCAATTATTCAACCACCAAGAATTTCGAGAATGATTTCCTTGCCGCAGGAATGGGTAACAACACCATTGCCGATTACTTTCTCGGCTATGCCAATGGAATTCCCCTGGACCTTCTGGTACCCCTCGCTGACGAGTCAATAGCGGATTTATATAGCTATCTTGGGCAAAATCAGGGATTTGGTGCTCAACAAGCATTTCTGGGGGTTCAGGGATTTGTCATTCAGCCCACAGATCCAGATGATTTCACTGGAACTACTTATAGGTCCTTAATTAATTCTGCTCCTGGAAATTTTGACCAAACTTATAATTATGCAGCAACAGGCCTTAATGGTAAGTTCTCGTTCAATTTTGCAACCCAATATGGGGATAATCTTTATTTAGGAGCGAACCTCAATAGTCATTTTATTAATTATGAAAAGGTCACCAGTTATGAAGAAATAAATTTTAATGAAGGTAGTGAAACAAATTTGGTTTACTTCGAAAACAGCCTAAGTACTCTTGGTTCAGGATTTTCATTTCAACTCGGTGGGATTGCCAAATTGGGAAGTAATTTAAGAATTGGAGCAGCATATGAATCACCAACCTGGTATACTATTTCTGAAGAAACTACTGAATATTTAGAAAGTGGAGTGGCAAACTCTAATGGTACGATTGAAATTACTGATGTAGTAGACCCAAGAATTATAAATATCTATCCCGATTACAAGCTGCAGACTCCGGGAAAATACACCGGGAGTTTAGCCTATCTGTTTGGGACCCAGGGTTTGATAAGTTTCGATTATTCCTATAAGGACTACTCCACAATGAAATTCAAACCCACCTCAGACCCTGATTTTGCAATCCAGAATGACCTGATGGCCGGTCAGCTCAAGGGTGCCTCAAGTTTCAGGCTTGGAGGGGAATACAGGATCGAAGATTTCAGCCTGAGGGGAGGTTATCGCCTGGAGGAAAGTCCATATACTGATGAGGACATGATGGGAGACCTGACCGGATATTCCTTAGGTTTGGGTTATAATTTCGGAAATATTAAACTGGATGTAGCCTATGATCGTTCCCAGCAGGACAGGAATTATGAATTCTTTCCAAGTTTCACAAACGGAGCTTATATAGATGAGGAAAATTCCAATGTAACCCTGACTCTGAGCTTCGGCATATAAAAAGAAAATTTACAAACTTATAATAGAAACAGCCCTTCCAAAAGGGCTGTTTTTTTTTCTAACCTTACAGTAAAAGTGTTCCCGCTGATTACGGAGATTTCACAGATTTTACGCAGATTATTTCTTTCTACTGGTCAGGCGCCATTTCGCGTGAAACACTAGGCTTTCTGTCCCTATAAAAATCTTTAAAATATGTATCTTTGCAAGCTTAAACGATAGTTTTCTGCTATTTTTAATCACAGTTATGGAAAAAGATATAATAGACGACGCTTTGGAAGAAATGGGGGATGCTTTTGTGAGCCCCAATACCGATACTCCCATGCGTCCTGACGCCTTTGAGAAGTCTGACGAAGAAAAGATAGAACTCATTCAGGAGAATGTGCGGGAGATAATGAATACTCTTGGACTGGATCTTACGGATGACAGCCTGAAAGGCACCCCGAAAAGGGTTGCCAAAATGTTCGTCAACGAGATCTTCGGAGGCCTGCATCCGAAAGGAAAACCAAAGGCTTCCACCTTTCAGAATAAATACAAATATGGGGAAATGCTGGTTGAAAAGAACATTACCCTGTATTCCACCTGTGAGCACCACCTGCTTCCCATAGTCGGGAAAGCCCATGTGGGGTATATTTCCAACGGGACAGTGGTAGGCCTTTCTAAAATGAACCGGATCGTAGATTATTATGCCAAAAGACCACAGGTCCAGGAACGCCTTACGATGCAGATCGTAAAGGAACTTCAGGAGGTGTTGGGAACAGAGGACGTGGCCTGTGTGATCGATGCCAAACATTTATGTGTGAATAGCCGCGGTATCCGCGATATCGAAAGCAGCACCGTGACCAGTGAATACGGAGGCAGGTTCAAGGATCCGGAAGCCCGTCGCGATTTTCTTGATTATATTAACCTAGAAACCGACTTTTGATTTTCAGTTGAAGTAACCCCAAATTCCTTTATGGCACTTTACCAGCAGCAGGTTTTAAAAATTTACAATTCCATCTCAGGAGAAAAAGAAGAGTTCAAACCCATCAATGAAGGGCATGTAGGCATGTATGTTTGCGGCCCCACGGTATACAGCAACGTCCATCTCGGAAACTGCCGTACCTTCATCTCCTTTGACCTGGTATTCCGATATTTAAAACATTTGGGTTATAAGGTGCGCTACGTCAGAAACATCACAGATGCCGGGCATCTGGAAAATGACGCGGATTCCGGGGAAGACAGGATCGCCAAGAAGGCCCGTCTGGAACAGATAGAACCCATGGAAGTGGTACAGCGATATACCGTTGACTTCCATAATATACTTCAGAAATTTAACAACCTTCCCCCCAGTATAGAGCCTACCGCCACGGGTCATATTGTGGAACAGATAGAGATAATTAAGGAGATCCTGGAAAAAGGATATGCCTATGAAGCCAATGGGTCGGTGTATTTCGACGTGCTTAAATTCAACGAAAGCCATGATTATGGAAAGCTTAGCGGGCGAAAACTGGAGGACATGATCCCTAACACCAGAGAACTCGCAGCCCAAAGCGACAAGAAGAATCCGCAGGATTTTGCTTTGTGGAAAAAGGCAGAACCGCAGCATATCATGCGCTGGCCCTCACCCTGGAGTGATGGTTTTCCGGGATGGCATCTGGAATGTACAGTGATGAGTTCGAAATATCTTGGGGAGGAATTCGATATCCATGGCGGGGGAATGGATCTTAAATTCCCTCACCACGAATGCGAGATCGCGCAGGGAGAAGCCGCAACGGGGAAAACCCCTGTTCAATACTGGATGCACGCCAACATGCTTACCCTGAACGGCAAGAAAATGGCCAAAAGCACCGGGAACAATATTCTGCCTACCGAAATCTTTACCGGGGACAACAATATCCTCGACAAACCTTATTTGCCTACGGTAGCCCGTTTCTTTATGTTACAGGCCAACTACCGAAGTATCCTCGACTTCTCAAATGAAGCGCTTTCAGCCAGCGAGAAAGGCTTTTACCGCCTTATGGATGCCTATCATCTTCTCGACGAATTAAAGCCTGCTGAATCGAGTTCTTTTGATGTTCCTCAATGGAAACAGAGGTGCTATGACGCCATGAACGACGATTTCAACAGTCCCATCCTCATCGCCCATCTATTCGAGGCGGTGAAGCAGATAAACAGCATTAAGGAGGGGAAAGTCAGTATCAGCGGGGAAGACCTTAAAGATTTGAAACAAACCATGTCAGATTTCCTTTTCGAGGTGCTTGGGCTGGTGGATATTAATGAGGTCAATGATTCCTCTCAGGAAAAATTATCCGGGACAGTGGAATTGCTGATCAGGTTGCGGGCCGAGGCTCGTGCCAACAAGGATTTTGCCACCAGTGATAAAATAAGAGATGAACTGGCGCAACTGGGGATAGAATTGAAAGACGGTAAGGACGGGACTGTTTTCTCAGTCAACTGAAATTTAGTTCACGCAGAGGTCGCGAAGGAAACGCAAAGGACGCAATGGGGAGAAGATTATTTTTATCTGGAAATTTAAAATGCTGAAAAAATGGCTCTCATACCCGCTGATCGGGCTGGTGAAATTTTACCAGAATTTCATTTCTCCCTTCACTCCCTCCGTTTGCCGATATTCCCCAACCTGTTCCCAATATACACTGGAAGCCCTTCAGAAACACGGTCCATTTAAAGGAACCTGGTTAGGACTGAAAAGGATAGCCCGCTGCCAACCCTGGGGAGGTTCAGGCTATGATCCCGTTCCCTGATTCAAAGACACCTTTTATTTTCCTCATCCCTTTGTTTCTCCGACAGGAACTTCAATGGAAAATAATTTCAGGATACCAACAAATCCGTATATTTACATCCAACCATAAAAATTCTTCATGTTCTTCAATCAAATATACTGGGATGCCCCTGAAGGCATTGATCTGGGAATTCTCACCATTCACTATTACAGCCTGATGTTCGTCGTCGCTTTTACCCTCGGCTGGTATCTGATGAAAAACATTTACAACCGGGAAGGGGTGCCCTTGGAAAAACTCGATTCCCTGTTCGTATACACGGTAATAGCAACCCTTGTGGGCGCACGATTGGGTCATGTATTCTTTTATGACTGGGATTATTTTCAGGATCACCTGCTCGAGATCTTCCTACCCGTAAGATTTGAACCTGAGTTTGAATTTACCGGCTTCCGGGGACTTGCGAGCCATGGAGCCGCCATAGGAATTATAGTAGCCATGTACCTTTATAAGAAGAATGTGCTTGACAAGCCTGTCCTGTGGGTGCTCGACAGAATCGTTATTCCCGTAGCTTCAGGAGGGATCTTTGTCCGCATTGGAAATTTCATGAATTCCGAGATCATCGGAAAACCCACCAACAGTGACTTTGGGGTGGTATTCCAGGATCTTGGGGAGGATTTTGCGAGACATCCGGCCCAGTTATATGAATCTTTTTGTTACTTAATTGTTTTTATTATCCTGTGGTGGACCTACTGGAAAACAGAAAAGCGTAAAAAGTTGGGCTATCTCTTCGGATTGTTCATGGTCCTGCTCTGGACGGTGAGATTTTTTATTGAATTCCTGAAAGAACCGCAGGTCGGGGAACGTGCCACCTGGGCCCTTAATACTGGTCAGTGGTTAAGTATTCCATTTATCCTCATTGGGTTTTACTTTATGTTCAGGTCAACCAGCAAAGCTTCTGAAAAATGAATAAATCGAAATTCCTCCTTTGTTTTATATTAACCGCCGGCCTCTTCGTAGGATGCGAAAAGGATTCTGAAAAAGAACCTGTAGAGACTGATCCAATTGTCTTCACTAAAGAAGGGGAGCTGCAGATTCATAAACCTTCAGGGGAACTGGTAAAAGAGCTGGATATTGAGATCGCGGATGATGATTACGAACGGGAAACCGGCCTGATGTACCGCGAAAGTATAGAGGACAATCAGGGGATGCTTTTCATTTTTGACGATGCGGCCCCCAGGTTCTTCTATATGAAGAATACCCTGATCCCTTTGGACATTATATATTTTGGAAGCGACAGTACGATCGTCAGCTTTCAGAAGAACGCAAAGCCAAAGGACCTTACCCCCCTACCCTCCGGCGAACCGGCTCAGTTTGTGCTTGAAGTAAATGCAGGCCTTGCGGATGAATGGCAACTTGAGCAGGGAGATAAGCTGGAATTTCAAATAGGAGAATAAAAAGGGTTATTGGATCATAACGTTGATTCCCGGCCTAAGAGGAGTCCTACCTTCACCATAGGATCAGAGGATTGTCAGGTACCGCTCCGCTGGAGCTAGGTCAAATCTTAGGGCCATTTTCTACAAAGGTGCACTCCTCCGGAGTGAATACTGCCGGCACCTATAAGCACTTCCCTCCCAGCAGGTCGGAAAAATAGTGGATCCGGCTATATGGAAACAGGAGCAAAGAAAAAGGCCGCAAACTTGCGGCCTTCTCATTATATAATAATGTTAATGTATAAAAGCTTATTCTACTTTTTTATCATCCTTCTCCAATTTTTTCATGGTGTCATATGTAAGACCTGACGCCACAAAAAGAGATGAATAAACCCCTACGAACACCCCGACAATAAGGGCAAACATAAAGCCTCTGATACTTTCCCCTCCGAAGATGAAGATAGCAAACAATACCAGCAAGGTGGTCAGGGCCGTGTTAATGGTACGGCTCAGGGTTGAACTTAATGCATTGTTCACGGTTTGCTCCATGTTCCAGCTGCTGTGACCTTCCCTTAGGTATTCCCGCACCCTGTCGTAAATAATTACCGTATCGTTCAACGAGTACCCAATAACGGTCAGGATAGCAGCGATGAATGCCTGGTCAATTTCCATACTGAAAGGCATGAACTTATAGGTCAGAGAGAATACTGCAATGACAAAAAGGGCATCATGGAAGACCGCAACTACAGCCCCTGCACTATACTGCCATTTTCTAAACCTCATCAGGATGTAAAGGAATACGATCACAAGGGAGGCTAGAATTGCCCATACAGATGCCTGTTTAATATCATCCGCAATGGTTGGCCCTACTTTTACAACTTGTAAAAGCCCCATTTTCTCACCTACGCCCTCCTCACTTACACCGAACTCCTCGTAAGAAAGATCTGCTGGCAAATAAGTCTTCAAAGCTCCATATAACTCCCTCTGGATCTCTTCATCTACTGCAGTACCTTCTTCGTCGATCCTGTATTTTGTAGTGATCTTAAGCTGATTGTCCTGTCCGTATGTTTTTGCATCAATACTTCCAAAGGTGGCAGTAAGACCATCTTCAACTTCCTCTGCATTTACAGGTTCTTCAAATCTGACAGTATAGCTTCTTCCACCTACAAAATCAACTCCCTGGTTAAGCCCTTGCGTAAACAAGGAGCCAATTCCTAATAATAGGAATAGTCCTGATCCCCAGTAGAAATACTTTCGCATCCCCATGAAATCAATATGTACATTGGAGAACCAGTTTTTAGACAGGGGAGAAGCAAATGAAAGACGCTTACCATTATTAGTGTATGAATCTGTAAACAATCTTGTAACGAAAATGGCAGTAAAAAGGGAAGTAGCCAAACCAATTAATAAAGTAGTGGCGAAACCTTTAATAGGTCCTGTTCCAAGTACCAATAAAATAAGACCTACAAGACCTGTGGTAATGTTGGCATCGATAATGGATGGCAAAGCCCCGCTAAATCCTTCTCTCATGGCATCGCCCTGGCTCTTGCCTCTTCTCATTTCTTCTCTGACACGTTCGAAAATAATAACGTTCGCATCCACAGCCATACCAATGGTAAGTACGATACCCGCAATACCAGGAAGCGTCAATACAGCTCCAAGTCCGGCTAGGATTCCAAAGATGAACAGAATGTTTACCGCAAGGGCAACATCAGCATAAAGACCTGCTTTTCCGTAATAGAAATACATGAAGACCAGTACCAGTCCCAGCGCCAGAATAAAGGATAATGTACCTGATTCTATGGCTTCCTGTCCTAAGGATGGTCCTACCACGGCACTTTGGATAATGTCTGCAGAGGCTGGTAGTTTCCCTGCCCTAAGGACGTTTGCCAGATCCTGTCCTTCAGTAATGCTGAAATCACCAGTGATCTCACTTCGTCCTCCGGCGATAGGGCCAGTAGATACTCCGGGAGCTGAATAAACTATATTGTCAAGGACAATGGCGATGCTGGTTCCATTGGCAGAGGCGTATCCGGTCATTTCTTCCCAGATCTTTGCCCCTCTCCCATTCATTTGCATGCTCACGGCAATTCTTCCCAGTTGATCGTATGTCTGAACTGCATCGGTTACCACACTTCCACTCAAAGGTGGCTCATTATCCCTGTTCCCTTTAAGGGCATAAAGACTAGCCACTTCGCTGTCGTCATCAGTCTTACCCCAGGCGAATTTGGCATATCGCTGCTCCCCCGTTAATAAGGCCCGGACTTGTGGATTCTGCAGGTAATCATTTACTTTAGCGGTATCCTCAACATTAAAAGTTGCCAATATTGGTCCTCCCTGGAATCCCGGGGCAACCATTAAGTCAAATATAGGATTCTTCTGTGTAGATACTTCGGTAGTGTCTTCTGCGGAAGCCAGCAAAGCATCAATTTCGTCCTCGGCAGTCTGGGTAGTATCAACTTCTTCCTCTACCTCTTCCTTTTCGGACATCATTTCTTTTAGAACCGAATTGGCCTGTGCAAAAAAGCCCTGGAATTCGTTGCTTTTGTAGACGTGCCAGAATTCCAGCTGTGCAGTACTCTGCAGCAGATTCTTAACACGGTCGATTTCCTTTGCTCCCGGCAATTCCACAAGGATCCTTCCGGAATTCCCTAAACGCTGAATGTTTGGAGAGGTAACCCCAAATTTATCAATACGCTTACGTAACACTTCAAATGCCGAAGTAATGGATTCATCAATTTTTCTTCTGATGATAGGCTTGACGTCTTCATTGGTCATCTCAAAATTGATCTCATCGCTCAGGGTCTTGTTGGCGAACACATCAGGAGAAGCCAGTCTGGCATCAGGTATTTTATCAAATGCAGTAAAGAAAAGATCAAGATAAGTTTCCTGGCTGTCCTTCATCGCTTCATCGGCTTCAGCCAGCGCCTTATTAAATGCAGGGTCTTTGGAGTTATTGGCAAGACCTTTAAGAATGTCTCTTACCGAAATCTGAAGGATTACGTTGATCCCTCCTTTTAAATCAAGTCCCTTGTTTAGTTCCTTGTCTTTGGCTGAATCGTAGGTTATACCTGCAAAGATCTCCTCATTGGCTATAGAGTCGAGATAATTCTGTTCTAAAGCCTGTCTTTTGGAAACATAATCCTCTACATCCTCCCCGATTCTTTGTTCTGCAAATTCTTCTGCATCATTCTCAACATTACTTGCGATGAAGGTGAACGACAACTGGTAGATACACACCAGCGCAAATAAAATTGCAAAAACTTTAATTAATCCCTTGTTCTGCATTAGTCTATTTTTATGGTCAATTTTTTAAAACGGACAAATATAGGCTTTCAATAATGAAATCCCAATTATTTTTTTTTGAATAATTTAACTTTTGAGCCTAAAAAAGAAGCTGTTGCAAGTGAATCCCAGATCCTGTTTATTCCAGGGAAATCAGGGAAAACATCTGTCTGATATTTAAGAAAAATGCTTTCTGGATTTCTTTGAATTCAGGCTGGGTTTCAAGACCAACAGCTTTCTTTTAGAGGTGTATTTAAGTGGCAGATTTAGAAACTAAGAAGATCATTGACATTTCTTACTCCTTCGGCACTTTCTTTCATTTTGGCTTCCTCAGCCTCATCCAGTTCGATCTCCACAATCTTCTCAATTCCGTTTGCTCCAAGGATGACCGGTACTCCAATACAAAGATCGTTCAGACCATATTCCCCTTCAAGAAGGGCAGAACATGGGAACATCTTCTTCTGGTCGCAGGCAATGGCCTGAACCAGGGAGGAAACAGCTGCGCCGGGGGCATACCAGGCACTGGTACCCAGCATTTTGGTAAGGGTTGCTCCCCCTACTTTTGTAGCTTCAGAAACTTCCTGAAGTCTATCTTCGGATATGAATTTGGATACCGGAACACTGTTTCGGGTGGCTAATCTTGTCAATGGCACCATCCCGGTATCACTGTGCCCGCCTATTACCATCCCGTCCACATCAGAAGCAGGACAATCAAGGGCTTCACTGATCCTGTATTTGAAACGGGCGCTGTCAAGTGCTCCTCCCATTCCGATGATCTTGTGCTTTGGCAGATCGGTAGTCTTATGTACCAGATAAGTCATGGTGTCCATAGGATTGCTCACCACAATAAGAGTTACATTAGGGGAATGTTGGATCAGACTGGAGGCAACAGATTTTACGATGTCCGCGTTAATTCCAATGAGTTCTTCACGGGTCATTCCCGGTTTACGTGGAATTCCACTTGTGATTACAGCTATATCGCTATTGGCAGTCTTGGAGTAATCATTAGTGCTTCCTGTGATCTTGGTGTCAAAACCCATCAGAGAGGCGGTCTGCATCAGGTCCATCGCCTTTCCTTCAGCATAATCTTCCTTGATGTCAACCAGAACTACCTCTGAAGCAAAATTCTTGATGGCCACATACTCTGCACAACTGGCACCAACTGCTCCTGCACCTACTATAGTAACTTTCATTTTATATGTATTTTGTATGGATTAATATTATTTGCCGCGAAAATACAAATTCTCATACAGAATTAATAAAATGTTAGGTTAAAAGACAGACCTAAAGCCTGTAGTGCAGACTTAAGTTTAAATTGGAAAATTTCCCCTGACTGAACATGGTATTAAACAGGAAATTTCCCATTTCGTAGGTGATACCTATATCGCCCTTAAATTCGACTTCATTATTGCTCAAAGTAGCAAGGGCAGCGTTCATGGGGTTGAGTGCGATTCCACTACCTCCTGCCCTATAACCGAAATCTGAATTCGTTACTCCCACAGCTCCCAATACACTCCAGTTTGGATTCCTGAACCTCTTCGAAGTAATCAATTGGAATAACCACAGGTCGGCATCCACTTCAATCTCATTGAATTCAACCACCCCCGGGACTACCACGGGGAGAAAGAGGTAATTCACGTCAAATTTACTATATGCCAAAAGAGCCGCGAACTGGAAATCGGTCGGCTGGGAAAATCGGAAATACTGATTAAAATTATGCTTAAGACCAATCCCATAAGTACTGAAATTTACCCCATCGATCTCCAGCTGAGGAAGATACCTCAAGGTAACTTCAGTCCCAAAAGGAACACCTACAGCTGCCTGAATGAAAGGATGCATAAGGACACTTTTGTTTATTCCATCTATGGCCTTAAAACTGAAAGGCAGGGTATTTCCCATAAAATCTATTTCCCCCTGAAAATAAGTGTCCGTCCCAGCTCCAAAGGCGCTGGGAATCGTAGCTCGGTCCGCACCAACTATGTCGAAAGTTGCGTAATCATTACTCGTAGTAACTGTTGATTTTTTGGATTCGGGGATAAAAAGGACATTTGCGTGAACAGAAAAATCAAACTCCCATAGCCCCAGACTCTCAGCCGAAGTAAACCAGCCTGCTCCCGCCTGATAGGCAGCCCCTTCTGCTGCCGGGGAAGCAAAGTCATCAGCTATTTTCAGCATATCATCGACAAAAAGATCGACTTCATTTTGTTGGGCACGGGAAGTGAAAGAAACCAGGAAAAAAAGGAGAAAAACCGAGGGGAGGGCGAAATGTTTCACTGTTAAAAAATTAAGATTTAAAACAAATGTAATAAAAAACCCCTGTCCTGTTGAGTATCCACAAGCGATTTGTTAATCATCGATATAGAAAATCTTAGGCTGGCATGTATTCCTTAATATCCCACATGAACCCCCACGGAAACCGTATTGTATTGCTGCAAATTATAATCCGCATTTAATTTCAGGATCCCAAGCTTAAAAGAGATTCCCAGGTTGGCAATCAGGCCTCCAATCTCGTGTGAAACCTTCAGTGGGTCCGTCAAAGTTGCCAGGTTTTCCCCCGAATCAGTATCCACAATCTCATAAGTACCACGCATGCGGGTTTCAGAGGTGCCACTTGCATAACCAATTCCTCCGTATATATTGAAAACCGGTATTCTCGTAGATATTATGGCGGCGAAAACCCAGGTGTACATTTCGGCGTCCAGGATCTGGTTCTCACCTTCAAGAAGACCGGCTTCTGTGAAATCATATTCTGCGTTCATCTCTGTATAGCCCACCAATCCGGCAACAGAAACGGGGAATAAGTCTGCTCCGGGAATCCAGCTGGTAAATTCGTGCTGAATGGCACCTCCAATTAACCCGGCCTTCACCTCATTATAATTGATATTCGGAAAATAGCGGGCTTTCACCTCGGTGCCCTTAAAAAGCCCAAGCCTGGCCTGCAGGAATGCCAGGGGAAAATAATTGACCTCTGCCTCCCCTACCCCCTGAGGGAGGTCGTATACAATACTTTGCTGGTCACCCGAAGAATTCTGGTATAATGACTGTACCTGTACTCCCGGTTCATTCTGTCCAAAAAGGGTTGATACTTCCTTTCCAAGAGCCCCATCCGCGAATTGCACATTCTCATAATCCTCCGTGTTCAAAAAGAAGCTCTGGTGGCTTCCGAGATCAAGGGAGGCATTGCCCACAATAGATAGTTCAAATCCCAGCGGGTTCTTAACTTCAGCTGTGTGGTACCAGCCATTTGACAGATTGTACATGGCAGCTTCCGTTCCAGGTTTCAGATAATCATACACAAATCTTTTGGTATCCTCCACTCCGGAAATTAAAAGGAACTGTAATTCTTCCTGAGCTTTTAAGGGCGCAAAACACAGAAGTAAAGAACTTAATATCAGCAATTTCCTCATAACTTAAAGTTACATAGAAATAAAAATGCTCCGGAGAAACTCCGAAGCATTTAACCTTTTTTTATGGAAAACAGAAAATTCTAGGTATCGATATTTGCATAAATGGCATTTTTTTCTATAAACTCCCTTCTTGGCGGCACCTCATCTCCCATCAGCATGGAGAAAATCCTGTCGGCTTCTCCGGTATTGTCGATCGTTACTTTTCTCAGGGTTCTGAATTCAGGGTTCATGGTGGTATCCCATAGTTGTTCCGCATTCATTTCCCCAAGACCTTTGTAGCGCTGTATACCTGCTCCTCCACCAAAGGAATCAATAATCTCATCGCGTTCCCTGTCACTCCAGGCATACCGCTTCTTACTTCCTTTTTTCACAAGATACAATGGCGGCGTAGCAATGTATACATGGCCTCCTTCGATCAGTTCCTTCATATATCTGAAGAAAAATGTCAGAATAAGGGTTGCAATGTGACTACCATCAACGTCGGCATCACACATGATGACAATTTTGTGGTATCGAAGCTTGTCGAGATTAAGGGCCTTGCTATCTTCTTCGGTTCCAATGGTAACCCCTAAAGCGGTGTAAATATTCTTTATCTCTTCATTCTCAAAAACCTTGTGGGTCATGGCTTTTTCTACATTCAGGATCTTCCCCCGAAGAGGCAGGATGGCCTGAAAATGTCTGTCTCGCCCGGATTTGGCGGTACCACCCGCAGAGTCACCCTCTACGAGGAATACTTCGCACTCGTGAGGATCCTGCGAAGCACAATCCGAAAGTTTCCCCGGCAAACCACCTCCGCTCATCACGGTTTTTCGCTGTACCATCTCACGGGCCTTTTTGGCTGCGTGACGGGCCTGCGCCGCAAGGATGACCTTCTGAACAATGGTCTTGGCGTCGTTGGGATGCTCCTCCAGATAATTTTCAAGCATCTCTGATACGGCCTGTGAAACTGCAGCCGTTACTTCCCGGTTTCCAAGTTTTGTTTTCGTCTGCCCTTCAAACTGAGGTTCTGCAACCTTCACCGAAACGATGGCTGTAAGTCCTTCCCTGAAGTCATCTCCCGAAATCTCAAATTTCAGCTTATCGAGCATTCCGGAGGCATCGGCGTATTTTTTAAGGGTGGTGGTCAAACCTCTTCTGAAACCTGCAAGGTGAGTACCTCCTTCATGGGTGTTGATATTGTTCACATAGGAATGCAGGTTTTCGTTAAAGGAGGTATTGTATACCATGGCCACCTCCACCGGGATATCGTGCTTCTCTCCTTCAATGGAGATCACATCACTGATTATAGATTCCCTGGTACCATCAAGGAACTTGATAAATTCCTTCAATCCCTCCTCTGAATGAAAAACTTCAGAAATAAATTCTCCTTTATCATCCTTTTCCCTTCTGTCCGTCAGGGTGATGGTAATTCCTTTATTCAGGAATGCCAGTTCCCGCATCCTGCTGGCAAGGGTTTCATAACTGTATTCTGTAGTCTGCTGAAAAATGGACGGATCCGGCTTAAAGGTAACAACAGTTCCTGATTCGGTGGTTTCCCCCACCGATCTTACAGGATATACCGGCTTCCCGCGTTCGTATTCCTGTTCCCAGATCACTCCATCCCTGTAAACAATAGCTTTAAGATGATCGGAGAGTGCGTTGACGCAACTCACCCCAACCCCATGCAGACCTCCGGAAACCTTATAAGAATCTTTATCAAATTTCCCTCCGGCCCCAATTTTGGTCATTACAACTTCCAGGGCCGACACCCCTTCTTTCTTGTGAAGATCTACAGGAATACCCCGGCCGTTATCCTTGGTTGTAACGGAATTATCTTCATTGATAATAACCGAAATAGTATCACAATGCCCGGCAAGTGCTTCATCAATCGAGTTGTCCACCACCTCATAAACCAGGTGGTGCAGCCCGCGTACGCCAGTATCCCCGATATACATGGATGGACGCATACGAACATGCTCCATTCCCTCCAACGCCTGAATACTATCTGCCGAATAAATGTTTTTCTTAACCTCCTCGCTCATATAATAATCCTTAAAATTTTGTCAAATTTCTATAACATACAAATATACCAAAAACCAAGATTTCCACCTACTGCAGGATCCCGCAAACCCTCTAAGTTATCAACAATTTCTGTGGAAAAGTCAGCCATTGAACCACAATTGGAACCTCCTCTGCTTTTGGCCTTAACCTGTGAGATGTGCTGAGCTTGATCTTGAAAATTCAGAAGACAAAAGCTGAAAATCTGACCCGGGTTTTCCACAGGATCCACATCTGAGACAATGGCGTTTTTCTGACCTTATAAAAAGGAAAAAAACCATAATTCCACCAAGAAACATTTAACACAATTTAAACTTTTGTTTAACTTAGTAACCTGCCTGCGAAGGGTATATTTAAACAATTAATTAAAATCGACAGATTATGAAAAAAATAGTTGTAATGGCGGCAATTCTGACAGCCGGGTTAAGCTTTTCCGAAGTTTCTGCACAAAATACAGGAGGGCAAGACCCCAATTTCTCCAAATTGGATGTGAGCCCGCTTGATGTTGTCCTTTTCAGAAACGAAAATAAGGAACCGGTGGCCCGGGTCCTGTACAGCCGGCCCCAAATGAGGGACCGAGAGATCTTTGGATCGCTGGTACCTTACGGAGAGGTCTGGAGAACAGGCGCCAATGAAGCTACCGAACTCACCCTTTATACCGACATGATGGTAGGCGACAAAGTAGTTAAAGCTGGCACCTACACCCTCTACACAATTCCGGAAGAAAATGAATGGACCGTGATCCTGAATAACAGCACCAATATCTGGGGCGCCTATGACTATCACGTGGAAGAAGACCTTGTGAGGATAAAAGTCCCGGTAAAACAGGCTGAAACCAGCATAGAAGCACTTTCCATGGCTTTTGTTCCCACTGAGAATGGGGCAAAACTGCAGATAGGATGGGATGATCGTTATATAGAGGTCCCTTTCAAAAATCCGGGAAGTTAGTATCCAATCCTATAAAATTTAAAAGTACCCTCTCTGCAGGGTACTTTTTTTTTGGTTCAGGTGAACCAAAAAATTTAAGGGATATTGAGATATTTATGAGTCTGCAGTGAAACCTTCCATTTTGGATTCTGCATCACGTAATCGACAATCAGTGGAATCATCTTTTCCCTGTTGCTCCATTCGGGCTGCAGGTAAAGGATGCAATTGGAATTGACCTTGGCTGCCTGCTCTTCCGCAAAGACCAGATCGTGTTTATTAAAAACGATCACCTTCAGCTCATTGGCAACCTGGTAAATTTCTTCTGTAGGTAATTTGATCTTCTTTGGAGAAAGACAGATCCAGTCCCAGATGCCCGTCATGGGATAAGCCCCTGAAGTTTCAATATGGATTGCAGCTCCTTTTTCTTTGAGCAGGGCGGTCAGCCTGGTCATGTCCCAGGTAAGAGGTTCCCCTCCGGTTACGACAACGGTTTTACTGTATCTTACCGCATTCTCCACGATCGCCTCCACGGAAGTAGGAGGATGTAATTTGGCATTCCAGCTCTCTTTTACGTCACACCAATGACAGCCAACATCACAGCCGCCAATCCTGATAAAATAGGCCGCAGTACCTTTGTGGTAGCCTTCCCCCTGGATGGTATAAAACTCCTCCATTAACGGCAGCATCTCTCCCGTAGCCACCAACTCTTTCACTTCACTCTCTTTCATAAGGGCGCAAAGATAAGGAAAAACCCTTGGTCTTTAATTCTGCTCCCCATGAATTTGAACTCCCTAAAGCTCCTATTTCAGGATACCGCCATTCCTGATGTTACCCAGGTTACCGTCCAGCTTGTACAGGAATCCATTGACCACCACGTATTCCAGCTGCCCTTCGTTTTCAAGAAGAAAACTGGGAATGATCCCCGGCTGCAACCTGGTCGGAACTTTAAAGGATTCCCCTACCAGCTGTACCGGATATTTCGAATAGCTCTGATTTCTGGGCAGATTTTTGACCCTGACATAGGTATACCCCTTTTTTAGAAGATCGTCAAAATCCAGCTTTCCTACAGCCGCCAGATCAGGCATTAGCTGTTCGTAAACCTTTCCCGGTTTGAGTTTATAACCCGAAACATCAACTGCCTCATATCCAAAACTCGTCGACAGGTCCCCCTGGTCGGCGATCCGTCCGCTGTAGTAGAAGCCTTGTGGATTTCGGGCAAAGATCTCCTGATGGTTGATTCCCAGGTCCAGAATATATTCCTCCCCATTCAGGTTATATACCAGTCCGGTAAGTTTGAGATCAAAGAGTTTACTGTCATTGTGAGGGATTTCATTGTATTTCCTATGGTCCACCTCTTCATAAGAAGAATTTGAAATAGCAAAAAGGGCAGAAAGGATGGCGGCAAAGTTCATCTTTCTGATTTCCTGTTTTTCCGGATCATCATAATTCCCACCAGATTCGATAAGAATGGTTCGGGTACCCCATTTCTGAATGTTATCTCCAAATGCCCGTGGTTCAAAATCATCATTATATCTGGCAACCTGTCCGGGGATATATTTTTGAAGCTGTTCGCTCATCACCACGATCAGCTGCATGGCATCAGCCCGTTTTTCATCAACGTTTTTTTCATAATCAAAGGCAGGGGCCAGAAATGAAATAGTTGCAGGTTTGTCAGTACCCTGGACATTGTAATATTTGCTCTGGTCGTGCAGATTGAAACCCCAGTCAGCGTCCAGACTGTCCCTGATCCTCTTCAGGGTTTGCCCCTCCGGCGACTGAAGTCTCAGGGCATCCCTGTTCACGTCGATTCCAAGAGCATTCCGACGTGCAAACATTTCTGCCCCATCGGGATTCAGCATGGGAAGAAAGTGCAGGGTGACGTTTTCGAGAAGTTGTTGTTTTTCATCCTTATAATCCTCAGAGTTCAGGAAATTAAAAATATCAAAAAGCGCCATGGTGGCGGTTGATTCGTCTCCATGCATCTGTGACCAGAGGAAGACTGAAGTATCCCCCGTCCCGATGCTTATCAGGGTCAGATCCCTGCCTTCAATGGATTCCCCTACTTTTTGAACAGAAAACTTATCGAGCCCTTTTAGCTCATTGATCAACGGCAGGATATCTTTTCTGGTAGTCCTGCGTTTGGTGAGACTCCGCTCTTTATATTGCTCATACTCTGCAACTATATTTCCCACCTCTACCCCTGACTGGGAAAAGCCACAGGAGATGAAGGAAAAGAAAAACAGAAGTGCAGCACACTCCCGGAAGGAATTGTAAAATATTCTCATGACTGGGTTAGGATTAGGGTTTAAAATTAAGCAATTGTCGGAAATAAAAAAGGCCGGAATCATCCGACCTTTCTTGTAGGTTTTATGTCTTATTCATCCCAGAAAACAGGCGTAGTCAGCGTGACATCCGGCACATTGCCCCCATTCCTGCTGGTTTCAGAATCAGGATAGCTCAGCCTGCGGATTAAATCTCCCCCTAATGCGGGATTTAAATTTGCTGGTGGTGTAAAGCCGGCATAATTGTAGTCAATCCTACGGGCATCCACCCAGGCCTCCGGATGAAGGAAGAGCGCAATGTATTTCTCCCTGAAAATGTCTTCCATAGTGAAATCTGCCACTCCCATACTCACTTCAGGACTGCTGATATAAGCACTGGCCTCCCCTTCAGCGACTCCGATCTTCTGCATGTGGGCACGGATTCCTTCCAGGTAGGCATTGTAGGATCTTTCCTTATCAATTTCAAAAGCCGCCTCAGCTTCTATGAATTTCTGTTCGGCATAGGTGGCGATAAGAAGTGGTGCCAGCTCTGCAGCATAATAAGAATCCTCGACAAGGGTCGAACGTTCTCCTGCTTCCGCAGCATCACCCCTTCCGGCTCCGTTTTCTGTCCCTACAAATTCCCCTGCTTCAGTGGTGCCGTACATTAAAGCCATTCTTGGGTCCACGACTCCAAAGGTGGTTCCATCCATGGCTTCAACAAGTTGCTCGGAAATCCAGCCTCCCAGCAGCAGGTTGGCGTTATCCTCCGCAACAATCGACCAGGGATTGTTCTGTTCCTCAAAATATACGACCTGTGCATCGTCGGCATTGCTATCAAATCCCTGCTCCACCGCTGCAAGTACAGCGTTCGGATCATAGGAAGCAGTATTGCTCAAGTGATTCAGGTAACGTGCTTTTAGCATATTCCCGAATTTCACCCATTTGTCAGCATCACCCTGATAGATAAAATCATCTGCTCCAATGGAAACCTCGGTTTCAGCAGAAAGATGGGCAATCCCGGCATCCAGCAGCCTGAAAACCTCAGCATAAAGCGCTTCGTCCGAATCATAGGTCGGAGTTATGCTTTCGAAGACCAGGGCATCAGAAAATGGGATGTCTCCCCAGGCGTCTACAGTCATTCCCAGATTCAGGGCCAGCAGGATCTCTCCGGCTCCCTGATAATGGTTCGCCCCTACAGTTTCTGCCTGGTTGATAAGGTCTGTAAGATCCGTCATGGTATTGTACAGGTTGAACCAGGTATTCCCATGGCTCACGTCATCCATGATATCTGTCGAACTCGCCGGGTTCGGAGAAGCCAGGTACTGCACAAAGAAAGAGGTGATATCCCCCATCCTGAAAACATTCTGTGCAGTTTCATAAGTGGTGTTTACCATCAATCCTGCCAGGGGTGCCTCCGTTGGGTTGTTTGGGTTATCGTTAATATCGAGATAATCATCACAGGATTGCATCATCAACAGGCAACCCATGATCAGATATGTGTATTTGTTTTTTAATAGTTTCATATCCTATTGTTTTTATATACCAAGATTTATACTGAAGAACACGCTCTGAACACCTGGATATCCCAATCCGGTAAATCCGACTGCATTACCTCCCGCACCGGCACTGAAAGATTCAGGATCAAACCCGTCCCAGGGAGTGTACAGAATAATGTTGTTGGCCGCAACCGAAACTCTGGCAGATCTCAGGAAGGTTTGTTCAAGAAGGCTTTCCTGGAAATTATACCCAAGGGTGATGTTTCGAAGTTTTATGAAAGAAGCATCCTGCACAAAATTCTCACTTACCCCACGATAGGTATTCCTGTAGAATCCTGCGCCATAATCACGTCCGTCGGGGCCAACCCCCTGACCCAGCCATACTTCCTGGGTGTTAGGGCTTCCATCGGCAAGTACTCCATCAAAAACCCTGGTATCGTTTCTATCCAGCGTGTATTCGGCAATACCGAATGCTGAGAAAAAGTTATCATACTGGTTATACTGCTCGACCCCTGTCCTGAAGTCAATTAGGAAAGAAAGATCAAAGCCCTTATACCTGAAATCGTTTTTCAGACCTCCTATCCAGTCCGGAGTGGCGTTCCCCAGCACAAGCTGACTGGTGTTGATTTCAGGGAAACCAT
Source organism: uncultured Salinimicrobium sp. (assembly GCA_946887025.1). The sequence continues at coordinate 4,560 of CAMPJY010000015.1, read as the reverse complement.
TTGCTCCAATAACTATGGGCAGACCTTCCTGCAGGAAAATGCTGTTAGGGTCAGCTCCATATCTTTCATAACTTCTACCAAAGAGGTTCCCGTAAGCCTCTCCCTCTATAAGTTTCATGGTAACGGAAGCTCCCGCATAACCGAACTGGCTTCCCACCACAATCTCTTCAATTCCTTCCCTTATGGAAACAACCTCATTTTGGTTATTTGAAACGTTTAGGGAAACATCCCAGCTGAAATCCTCTGTCTCCACAGGAGTTCCTCTCAGGATAAATTCAACCCCGCTGTTTTCAATCTCTCCCGCATTGGTAACAAAGACTGAATAACCTGTTGCGTCTGAAACGGGAACCCGAAGGATCTGGTCCTTACTATTGGATTTATACCAGGTAAAGTCAAGACCAAGTCTGTTCTGGAAGAACCTGAGGTCGGTACCAAATTCAATGGCGGTTGTCTCTTCAGGTTTTAAATTTGGATCACCATACTGGCTGAACCTGGTAAATCTTACCTGGCCTGCCAGAGGAACCCCTACAGAACTGTAGGTCTGTCCTATTAGATAGGGATCTGTATCCTTCCCTACCTGTGCCCAGGAAGCCCTGAGTTTACCGAAACTTAGGAAATCCGTTGGTTCTATAGCCTCTGTAAACACAAATCCAAGGTTTACGGAAGGATAGAAAAAGGAGTTGTTTCCAATTGGCAGCGTGGAGGTCCAGTCATTTCTTGCAGTGACATTCACGAACAGCATCTCGTCGTAGCTCAGCATCAGGTCTCCATATAATCCGACCAGCCTTCTCTTTCTTTTATCCTGGGAAGTAGAAACCCTGCTGGTATAACTGAGGTCATAGAAATCAGGGATCACGAAGTCTTCCCCTGTAGTGGAGACACTTTCATAATCTCTTTCGAAAACGTCATTACCAACTCTCAGAGTGGTTCCGAATTTCTCACTCCAATCCTTTTTGAAGGTAAGGAAGAGGTTGGAGTTGATATCCCTGCTACTGATCCTGGTCTCGCTGATGAAACCTTCACTATCAAGAGGAGCTTCTCCATCGATTCCTTTTGGTCCGGGAGTTATCTCAGTACGCTTGTCACTGTAATAATCTGTTCCTATCAGGTAGGTGACATCCATCCATTCGAATGGGCTGTAGGTAAATCTTAAATTTCCAAGCGTCCGGTTCACCTCGTCTTCATAAGTACTGAAACGTGCATCGTAAATGGGGTTGGTATTGGTACCCACACTTACCATGGTGCCGTCTTCATTGATATAATCCCTTACATCATGGTTAGGTGCCCAATATACCATCCGCTCCATGAACCTGTCATGTGGAACCCTGTTACCCCCGGAGACGGTATAGCCTACATTACCAGAAAATTTGAACTTATCACTTAATTTGACTTCCCCGCTAAGTTTTGCAGAAGTTCTTCCCCAGTCACTAAAAGGAATGATCCCTTCATGATCCAGATTTCCGATACTTGCGAAGAAAGTTGCTTTTTCACTACCTCCTGAAATACTCAGGTTGTTGTCAAACTGCACCCCGGTTTCCATGGCATCTCTCCAGATGTCGTGCATTTCCACACTCGGATCGATCTGATTAATCTCTTCCATGGATGGTCCCCAGTTTGGCCAGAAGGAATCAGGATCATAAACCCCGGAGAAGCCTTGTCCGTAGACATCCTGGATTTCAGGAAACTGATTGACCTCTTCAAAACCTATGGAGCTGTCCAGATTAATACGAACCTCTCCGGCCTTTCCTTTTTTGGTGGTGATAATTATCGCCCCATTGGCTGCGCGTACCCCATACAGGGCGGTTGCAGCAGCTCCTTTCAGAACGTTGAGGGATTCAATGTTGTTAGGGTTAAGGTCGGCAGCCCTGTTGGACAATCCCCTGGGAGTTCCGGCCGATTCAACAGTGGAGTTATCAACAGGAACCCCGTCAATTACGAACAGCGGCTGGTTATCAGAGGCAGGATCGATGGAATTGATCCCCCGAATGATGATCCTGGCACTTTGCCCGGGAGCACCTCCCGAATTTGTGATCTGCACCCCGGCAGCCTGCCCTTGAAGGGCACTAACAATATTTGGGTTGTGCGTCTGCGTCAGATCTTCTGCGTTGATCTCCTGCACGGCATACCCAAGCGATTTCTTTTCCTGCTCAATACCGAAGGAGGTAACTACCACCTCATCCAGACTCTGAAGGTCTGTCTCCATGGTCACATCGACCACCTCCTGGTTTCCGACGGCGACTTCTGTGGTCCTGAAACCAACCGAGGAAAATACCAGGGTGGCCGTATCCGGCACCTCTATGGAATATTCACCGTCAATATTGGTGATGGTCCCGGTATTAGTTCCTTTAATAATTACATTTACGCCCGGAAGCGGCATTCCGTCTTCGACAGAGGTCACAGTTCCTGTGACTAACCGTTCCTGGGCAAACAAATCCGTGGCTTGAAAAAATACAAACCACAGAGCCATAAGAATCATTTTTCTTCTCATAGATTGGTTGTTAAAGTTGGTTAAACGATTGTGAAAGATAATAAATAAAAGTTAACATCCTAAGGTCCCTCTCCATTTTATCCCTCAGAATGTGGATTTCGAAGAACCTATTTCCCAAAATACTCATAACAACCAGGAGGTATGCCTTCTCATAAGCAGTGGATTGTTGATAATTCCGGGTTTTATCAAAAATTTTCTTAAACTTACAGTTCATAAGCAAAGCTTGCCAGGCATTTCTCCCTTGGAACAGAAGGGGAAGCGGCAGTTTTTTAATCTTATTATCTATTGATTTTATGAAAGATCTGCTCCCTTATTTTTTAAAAGAATTTTTTCTGCGTCCCGCCAACCCCATGAAAACCTACTCCCTGCTCCTGGGGACTCTGTTACTCCTTTCCTCCTGCTCTACTACGAAGAAGGCAACAGACAATATTAATGACAACTTCGCAACCGCTCCTGCTTTTGATCCTGGCTTTTCAGGCCTTTTGGTATACGATCCGCAGGAAAAGAAGGTTCTTTACAGCCATAATGGCGACAAGTATTTCACCCCTGCTTCCAACACAAAATTATTCACCTTTTACACCGGTCTCATGACTTTGGGCGATTCGGTACCTGCCCTGAAATACACCGTGAAAAACGATTCCCTGATCTTCTGGGGAACCGGGGACCCTTCCTTCCTTCACGAACAGCTTCCGGATTCTAAAGTATATGAATTTCTCAAAAATCGCGAGGAAGATCTGTATTACGCAGCTCCGAGCTATGTGGAAGATCATTTTGGTCCGGGCTGGGCCTGGGACGACTACAACTCCTATTATTCCGTGGAACGAGGCGCTTTTCCCATTCATGGCAACTATGTGACGGTGATCTTCAGGGAAGGGGATTCTGTTCCGCAAACCATTCCTTCCTTTTTCCAGGATTCGCTACAGCTGAATAAGAACAGTCTTTCGAAAAGAAGCAGGGCAGTTCGGAATATTTCAAAAAACCAGTTTGTCTTTCAGCATCCCTTGGGGAACGAGGGGTATACCCAGGAAGTTCCCTTCAAATATTCTGCAGAACTGGTGGCTTCAATCCTGAGCGACACGCTTCAGCGGCCCGTTACCCTGCTTAAGGAAGTCATGGATTATCTGAAACCTGAAAAAACCCTGTACAGCATTTCTGCTGACAGCATGTACCAGAGAATGCTGCAGGTAAGCGACAATTTTATTGCGGAACAGGTGCTGCTATTGGCGGCTGGCGAAATATCAGATACTCTTAAATCAGAAATCGCCATTGATTATATGATGGAAAACCATCTTCAGGACCTCCCCGATGAACCTCAATGGGTGGATGGCTCGGGCCTGTCACGATACAATCTGTTTACTCCCCGCTCGGTGGTGAGACTGCTCGAAAAAATATCGGCAGAAGTGCCCCAGGAACGTTTATTTCCATTATTGCCTGCCGGAGGAGAATCGGGTACCATCAGGAACTGGTACAAAGCAGAAGAACCATATATTTTCGCCAAAACAGGAACTCTGGAGAATAACCATAGCCTTAGCGGGTTTTTGAAAACCAAAAGCGGAAAGACGCTCATCTTCAGCTTTATGAACAGCAATTATACCGGTTCCTCCTCAGAAGTTAAGAAAGAGATGGAAAAGATACTGGTGCTGCTCCGGGATAATTTTTAAAAGCCCCTCCCCTGGCCCCTAAAAATTTCCTATTTTCGTTTAGATAAAGTTAAGAAAATGGAAAGAAGAAACTTCTTAAGAAATCTCGGGGCAGGGAGTCTTGCTGTACCCTTTGCATCCTTTTTGCCGATATTCAATGCGGAGGCAGCAACTATAAAACCCAATCCCGCTGCTCTTCTTCCCAAACGTCTCTCCGCCGGCAATACCATTGGGATCATCAGCCCCTCAAGCGCCATTTTTGATTCTGAACCCTATGAAATTGCCGTTGAAACCATGCAGGCCATGGGCCTGAAGGTGAAGCTTGGGGAGCACGTAAAAGGCAGGTATGGACATCTGGCGGGCACGGATGAGGAAAGGGCCGAGGAATTCAACGCCATGTTCCTGGATCCCTCCATAGATGCCGTGATCGCC
>CAMPJY010000014.1 GCA_946887025.1 uncultured Salinimicrobium sp. | reverse complement strand
GCACCCAAAAGACCGGAAATGTTGATGTCCTCATTGATGTCGTAATCAAAGTTGGCCATCAAATCGTAGTTCAATTCTGTAAGACTGGCGTCATAACGTCGGTAATGAGATACCCCGTTACTTCCAACGTTTCTTCTTTCTTCCCTAAGATCGGTGTAAGTATCCATGGACACACGTCCTAAAAGGCTTACCCAGTCAGCAAGTTCGTAATCCAGGTGGAAGTTACCGTACAGACGGTCTCTTGTATCAGTCTGGAAGTTTTCGTACAACTGCCAGTAAGGGTTGTCAGTGTAGATAGGAGTAAAGTTACCCGCTTGTGCGTTGGCATAGTTCCAGGTAATGTTACGTCCGGTAGCGAAGTAAGCTTCTTTTTGTTGCTCAAAGTCAACGTTAGCCTGGTTCCACTGACGCATACTCTGGAAGATGTTGGTTCCGCTATATCCAGTTCCGTAACGTCCCTTACCATCAGTGTTGGTGTAAGTAGCAGTAACTCCAGCAGTCAATCTTTCAGTGAAATCGTGACTTCCCTTGAAATCTACAGTGTTTCTCTTGATGTTGGAGTTTGGAAGTATACCTTCCTGATCGTAGTGAGTATAACCTAATCTGTAGGTACTTTTATCAGTTCCTCCGTCAAGGGAAACACTGTGGTTGTAAGTAACACCTGTACGGAATACGGATTCCGGTCCGTTTTCAGCAGCAACCCATGGGGTAGCCTGCAGGTAATTAGGAGATTCAGGATAGAAGGCATCCCACTGGAACACCATCAGGCTTGGATCGAAGCGCCCTCCGAAAGAAGCATCTTCAGTGAAAGGAACTACAAGGTCATCAGTACCGTCACCATCAACATCCCACTCATTAAAATAGGCGTCTTCGTCAGGTCCATAGAAAGCACCGTAACCTGCACCGTATTCTTTTTGGTAATCTACGAAGGTGTCCTCGTCATACTGAGAGAAAGTCACCCCTGAAGTAAGGGTTACTCCGATGTCCTCTCCTTTTTGACCTTTTTTGGTGGTAATGATAATTACCCCGTTGGCAGCACGCGATCCGTAAAGAGCAGATGCGGCAGCACCTTTAAGTACGTTGATGGAAGCGATATCGTCAGGATTGATGTCCATGGCCGCGTTTCCGTAGTCGTACCCTCCTCTACCAGTCTGCTGGTCAGAAGTGTTGGTGTTGGCGTTGCTGATCGGCACTCCGTCCACTACGAACAGCGGCTGGTTGTTACCGGTCAAAGAGGAATACCCCCTGATGATAATGTTGGAAGATCCACCTAAGGTACTACTCTTCTTAACGTTCAGACCGGCTACTTTTCCGGAAAGGGAGTTAATGAAGTTAGCTTCCTTGGCAGTGTTTACTTCCGCCCCGGATACCTCTTCAGTGGCATAACCAAGGCTTCGTTTTTCCCTGGAAATACCAAGAGCCGTTACCACTACCTCTTCCAGTTGCGCAGCATCAGGTGAAAGGATCACGTCGATGTTGTTGTTATTGGTAAAGGTGTATTCAGCGGTTTTCATTCCTAAATAGGAAAAGACCAGGGTCTCTCCCTGACTTGCCTCAATGGCATAATTTCCGTCGAAATCGGTTTGCATTCCACGGGTCGTTCCTTTGATCAGAACGTTCACCCCGGGCAGGGGCATCCCGTTTTCATCGGTCACAGTACCTGAGACCGTTTGTGTTTCTTGTGCAAAGGTAATTTGCACAACTAACGCTAGCAAGAGCGTTAAGATTCCACTCAACTTTGTTTTCATTTTTAATATTTGTTTTGAATTAGCCAGTGCCAAATTTGATAATTTAATGTTAACCGTACAACTTTTTTCTTCTTAAACTTTGGGTGTTAGGCCCAAAACAGCAGGAAATTAAGGTTTTTTTAACAAGGACATATCCGGTGAGAGCAGCAATAGTGGCGATAAGAAGATAAAAGAAACGGAAAGCGGCATCTGAAATTTAAAACGGATTGCACGATTAATTTGTTAAAAAATTTATGTTGTTAGACGAAGCTGCTCGTTCAAATTCCTCATTGCCGTCTCCATTGGACGGTCCGAAAAATGGATACGGGAATCTGGAGATTCCCGCCCGGTTGCGCTCCGATCTGGAGATCGGGCGCAGCGAGTAGTAGAGAGGCAATGCATTGGGTCTCTACACTGCCCAGCTTTGGTTTCAGGGTTTGGAAAATAAATCTATGGTTTTTAAACCGCTGTAAACCAAAGTTTTCTATTTTTGATACTTCGGGACCTGGATTCCGTTTACCCTATTCAATCACATTCCACTTATGGAAAACTAAAATGTTCTTTTAAATGTTCGTTTATTACAAAGACCTTTTCGGAAAATTATATCTGAGAAAGAGAGGTGGTCCCTTAAAAAAGCTATCCACCTTCAGCCCTGAAACCGTTCAAAGCTCCAGTCGTCTTCGCCCTCCCGGAGGATACAAGATCAGCCAGGACATTTTTTTTACTGAGATCAGCGATGATGAGTTCTTCGACGCCTGCAAATGCTGGGGGAGAAAAAGCCATCTCGGGTAAGAGTTATTAAGACCTGAAAACCTTACCCCTGCTCATATAAATGATACCCTGATCGCAGCTTTGGATAGTAGGGAGGTTCGGTAAATCCTTATATAATGTTAATAATGAGGCTTTTTTCCTCATTTTATGTACTTTTATATAGTAACCAATAAAACACGTTATGATAAAAGTCTTGGCAGTTATTATGTTAATTGGTGGTGCTATCGCACTTGTAATGGGAGTAATGGGGATCTTTGGCAGTATCGCCGTGATGTTCAGCCCCTGGGCGCTGGCAATTCTGGGATTCATTTTCTTTATCGCCGGAATGTCCATGCTGAAATACAGAAAAGATACCGATGAAGTTGCTGCAGAGCAGCATAAACACTAGCATACGCATTTCTGAAGACTGCATAGGTAAGGAATACGATTTAATTCTCTCCAGCCTTACTTTTGCAGTCTTCTTTTATTTTCCATTCGCAACGCCCATAAGTTTATTTTTTACTTCCCCAATGCAATCTCAATATGCCTGAGATGATGCCTGCAGTGCCAGGCGTAGTAAAATAGGGCTTCTGTCAGGGCGACTGTTTGCTTCTGCTCGGGGTGGTAAAATCCCCTTGTCCATTCCTCATCGGTCATGCTTTCCATGAGGCTACTCCAGCGAGCATGGACCCCGCGGGAAATTTCCAGGGAAGCCCGCACCAGTTCCGGGGAATAATCCTCTCCGGTTGTCCAGTCATTTTCCCTGTAAGGCTTTACCGTAGGATTTTCTTCCGTCAGGGCCAGTTTAAAACGTATAAAGCAGTTGAGATTGGCATCGGCGCAGTGATGCACCAGTTGGGCCACATTCCAGCTGCCGGGACGGTAGGTGCGCTTCCAGTCCTCCCCGCTTGCCTGGCTTACTAAGTCCTGCAGCAGCAGCGGAAAGCTGCGAATCACCTCAATGGCAGTGCTTCGCTCCCTGGCTCCGGAAGTTGCAGGGTGCTCAAATTTGCCGATCGGATATCTTGGATCTGTCATAGTGGAATTTTGAATGAATTAATATTCTGACGAAGTTACTGAAGTTCTTCAAAATTATCCCGCAGTCAGGATGAGGATACTTCCATAGAAAAGAATACCAAAACAAAAAGCCTTCAGGTTGCTGTTTCGCTCCTTGGGCAGCTCCTCCTTCAGCACATTCATTACCACACCCCCCGCGATAAAGGAAAACAGGATGCCAATAAAGATCTCCGAAATATCCAGGAAGAGGGACAACAGCCATCCTGAAAATAAGGAAGCCACGAGGATCCAGCGTCCCTGCCTGCGGTATTTTTCCTTGTAATGATCTTCCAGGGAATGATCGGTCACAAGCAGGTGAAAGGACATAGCCACGGCGTAGAGAAGAAATTTATGCAGCGACTGTTCCTCCCGGTTCAGAAGTAAATAGGCGATAATAAAATTATAGAGGGAAAAGGACGAAATATGGATCCAGAAGATGCTGAAATTTTTCTTTTGACCCTCATTGGGTTCACGGTCCGACTCCATGGATTTTTTGCTTTGGTTCTCCAGACCGTAGAAGAATGCGAGGCCGAACAAAGCGACAATGAACACTTCCATCTCGGTAATGGCGGGGACCACAAACAGCTCCTGTTCATTGATCCTTTCCTGGATCTCCACCAGCTCAGGAAAAGCCTCAAGGAAAATGTAGGTAACCGACAGGCCGCCCGCGAAGGATAACCACTTACTCCTGGGGATGCTGCTGAACTTCAGAAGATGCACGAAAATGTGGGTGAAGGCAAGCAGAAGAAGAGCGAGAAAGGAGTAAAATACCATGTTGAATACAGAATTAAGAATTATGGTTGGGGTAATAATACCTAACCGACTTTTTAAAATAACCTCTATTCTTTAATTCGGTCATTATAATCACTGCTCCTCTGAAAAACTTTCCTGTTTTGCCAGAATTTTTCTTACCAGGTCCGTCAGCTCTTTCTGGGTGTCAATTCCCTTGTTGGAATTATACCACTGCTGCAGGGCTATTTTCATCTTTTCAAAATCGGCCTTTTCCGAAAGCAGCCTGGAATACAGTTCCTGGCAGTCTTCGGGTCGTGGACCCCAGCTGCCCAGATCCTTTCCTTCGGCATCCTGGATGACCAGCTTTGGGATTGACTTGGTTCCGCGGGTGAGATAGTTTTCTATTCTGAAAGGGGCACTGTCACGGAGCTCATAGGAAACACTTATCATCGGATTTTCGCGGGCCGCAAGTTCGATAAAGGGAACGTTATGGGCCGCATCTCCACACCAGGGCTCGGTGATCAGGATCCATTGCTGGGGAAGGTAGATCTGCTGTATAGCACTTTTCAGGTCTTCAGACAACTTTCCCGTCTTCAGCCACCGATTCATACGTGACCAGTTGAGTTTTGTATATTCGTAATAGTCGGGATTATCGTAAGGTGGGTTTTGCTGGGCGGAAGGAGTATTTATGATATTTTCAAAGTAGCTGCTGTATTCCTTAAAGGTCATGATATGGGGAATTAAGATGTTAATTGATGCTTCGCAAATTTACGAAAATCAAATGGCGAAAAAGCGTATTTCTGCTTTAATATACTGTACTCCATCGACTAACCTCTGTTAATTGTTTTCCCGCAGATCATGTAGATTACGCTGATCCTTTTTTGTTTCCACGAAAAATTCCGCAGCTCTTAAAGCGGCGGCTTCGGCTTCCGTTGGTTTTCCCAGTTTGTTCAGGATCTCTGCCCTGTGCTTGTGGCATTCCCCCGCCACATAAGAATCGGGAAAGGAACGGGCGGAGCGGGTAAACAGTTCATAGGCCTGCTCCAGGGTCTCCTGGGATTCCATAAGTTCCAGACCCTGTTGATAATCCTGATGCCACATCAAGGCGGTCTCACTCATTCGTTCCGCTTCCTGAAAGGTCCTGAACCGGGGGAGACTTACCAGAGAGTTTTTTTCAAGAATGGGAGGGATGGGGCGATCGAAAAAAGCTTCCAGAGCCTGCAGATAGGCCTGGGCTTCCCTGCGGTTATGATCTTCCTGTCGGAGTCTGAGCTCCTCTTCTGGATTGGTGAAGAAAGAAGCTTCTGCAAGTACTGCAGGGATCCCGTAGGTTCCCCTCAGAACCGCCGTGCCACTTTTAGAAAAAATAGTATGATCGGAAACCAGGCTCACGGGAGTTTCCCCATGATACATCTCGCGGACGAGCCCGCGGGCGATCTCTTTTCCCAAAGCCACCCCGGCCTGGTTTTCGGAGGCATTGCCGTGAAAGTAGATGATGGGGAAGTTTACCCGGGGATCGGCCGTGGCATTGTGGTGAATGGACAGGAAAAGATCGGCGGAATGTTTCCTGGCTATTTCGACCCTTTCTGCCAACCCAATGTTTTCATCACCCATCCTGGTCATTACTACTGTGGCCCCTTTTTCTTCCAGCAGCTCTTTCAGTAGCAGGGACACCCGCAGGTTCACCCACTCCTCACGTTCCCCTGAGGGCCCGACCCTAAAGGGATCGGTAGTTGCGGTACCTCCGTGCCCGGGGTCGACACATATAACTTTTCCCGCCAGACTACTTGGGCTGTTCTGGGAAAGGGCGCTAAAGTGGAAGGCCGAAATCAGCAGAATTATAAGGGGAATATGTTTGTTCATAATCTTAGTTTGCAAGACAAAATAAGGAATTATATTAAACATTGAGCTCTATTGCACTCAATAAAGAGACCCATCCAGGTCCCTGAAAAGTGCACGCCAAGTGCACACCTAATGCACACCTAGTGCACACCAAGTGCACATAAATTGTGCACTAAGTGTGCCTTGAATCAGCATTTGATATGCAGCTGTTCCAGCCCTGTCAGCTTTCCGGTTGGAGGTTAAGGAGGTTTTCAATTCTTTCGTACCTTTTGTAATTAAAATATAAAAATGAGGATCCTGCTATTGTTAAGCCTGTTTCTGCTGCCCCTGAAGTCAATTTCTCAGACGATACGGGCAGAGGACCGGTACGGGGACCAACTATATTTTGTGGATGGTCCTTCGCTGAAGGCACAGGACCGTTATGGGGAAGTGCTGGTATATTTTGAGGCGCAGCAGCTGAAGCTGGGGAGCCGCTACGGGGAGCCGCTTTATTATCTCGACGAAAATACACTGAAGACAAAAAACCGCTACGGGGATGCAATCCTGTATTTCGACGGCCCGGCTATCAGGACCCGAAACCGCTATGGGGAAAAGCTCTATTACCTGGATGGGCTAACCCTGCGGAGGGAAAATCGGTATGGGGAAAAACTGCTCTTCTTTGAGAGCATTCCCGAAAAGTGGGTAGTGGCAGCAGTACTGCTGTTCCGATAGGTTTATATTTTTAACATTTCTTTGGGAATTCCCGAAAAAGTTGTTATTTGTGCTTCTATATTTAAGCCGATCTTCATGAAGACAAAGAAATTTTCCCTGATGATTTTACTGCTGTCCAGTGGTCTGGTGAGCAATGCGCAGGAAGCCTATATGGATACCATTGCCCAGAAGACCTGCGAATGCATCAGTAAAAAGCAGGAGGAAACGAAGCAGCTTACTTCCGAAGAGCTGGGAGTGTGCCTGTTTCAGGTTGCCAGGGATTACCAGGCGGAGCTGAAGGAGGACTTTGATTTTGATCTTGAGAACCTGGCTGATGGGGAAGGAGAAAGGCTTGGAGAACTCATTGGCACCAGGATGGCTTTTACCTGCCCGGAAATCCTCATGTCTGCCGCAGGGGATATGGAAGAAGAGGAACCTGCTTTTTCAGCAAAAGGTACTGTAACGGGCGTGATTTCTGAACCTTTTGTGGTTTTTGAAGTGAAACAGGACAACGGAAGGATCGGAAAGTTTTACTGGCTGAGTTTCGTTGACACCGATCTCGCCCTTCAGGATTCTTTTGAGGAGCTTAAAACCCAGGATGTTGAAATAGAATTTGTGGGAAGGGAGATCTTTGATCCCAGGATCAGGGAATATAAAATGTTCAACGTCATCACCTCTATAAAACTCCGTGACACGCAGTAAGATTCATTAGCGACAGGCTTTGTCGCCCCTGCTCCTTATCTTGGTTATAGAAACAAAAACCAGATATCATGAGTGATTTTACAATTTACCGGGAGCATATTGTCATTACCTATCAGCACCTGCTGGATTTCCACCAACGCCTATTCACCAGGATCATCTGTGTGGGAATGTCGGGGGAGTTGAAAGAGATTCAGGATACTTTTGAGGTAGGGGACAGCTACCATTTTGAAATCGATCAGTTCCGGGATCTGAAAGATGTCAATGTACACAAGCTGATCCGGTTCTACGATCAGCTGGAGGAGGTGATGAATTCCCTGGCCAACCTGAATGGGATAACGGAGGAAGAGCTGGAAGCCCTGGACCTGGAGGAATAGGATGAAATTTGTCGCTTTTGTGATTTCTTGGTACTTTAGTTCTTCCCATCAACAATAGACGAAAAACATGAATCCGGAAGTAGAATGGTTCTTTGAAAAGGACACCCAATGGCAGGAGGAGTACCTGATGTTGAGGAAGATCATCCTTGACTGTGGTTTAAAGGAAGAGCTGAAATGGGGGGTGCCCTGTTACACCCTCAGCGGAAAGAATGTAGTACTGATGCATGGGTTCAAGGAGTACTGTGCCCTGCTGTTCCACAAAGGGGCATTGTTAAAAGATACCGACGGTATCCTCGTGCAGCAGACAGAAAATGTACAGGCCGCCAGGCAGATCCGGTTTACCGGGACCGAAGAAATAGAGGAGCTGGAAGCGGTGCTGAAGGCATATATTTTTGAGGCCATGGAAGTGGAAAAGGCGGGCCTGAAAGTGGAGTTGAAAAAAACAAGGGATTTCGATTCACCCGAGGAATTACAACAGGTACTGGAGGAAAATCCGGAATTTAAGACTGCCTTTGAATCCCTCACCCCGGGACGACAAAGAGGGTACATCCTGTATTTTGCTGCTCCTAAACAATCCAAGACACGAGTGTCAAGAATAGAGAAATACTGGGATCAAATCCTCAAGGGGAAAGGATTGAATGACAAATGAAAGCGTTCACTGTTTTCTGTTCACGGTTTTTATTCCCTTTCCAGATTACTTCACGAACTTAAAATCTAGTCACTAGTCTCTTGGATCAAGTATCTAACATTTTATTTTTTCCCTTGTTAAAAATATCTAAAGGAAAATCAGTTTATTTGTAATGGCTCCCACAACCCTGATTAATGCGGAGTTAAGAGATATGAACCACATCTATCATGTTCTGATTGCAATTCTTATCAGTACTACTGCCATGGCGCAGCAGCAGGAGAAGATTTTCTACAATGCCGACTGGAAGGTAAGCGACCAGCTGAACGCCGAATACTACAGGCTCATCAGTTTTGATGAACAGGGTAAGCCGGTGGGGAAGGTCCGGGATTTTTATATTACGGGGCAACTTCAATGGGAAGGTCAGTTTTCCTATGTTGATAAATTCGATAACTCGAAGGATATAAACGAGGGCCTGTGTACCTGGTACTATCAGAATGGGAATAAATCACAGGAAGGAACTTATGTGAACAATATTGAGGAAGGCCTGTTTAACTTTTGGAAGGAGGATGGGGTTAAGAGCCACAGCGGGAATTTTAAAAATGGAAAAGAGCACGGCGCCTGGACCTACTATTATGAGAACGGCAAACCATACGTGATCTATACCTACAATGAAGGAAACCTGGCCGGTCCGTATTTTATAGAGTGTGACGCGTTAGGGAATTGCCAGAATATCCTGAAGGATGAGTTCAGGTCCAACGCGAAAGGCTGGCAGATGGTAAAGGAAGGAGCATTTAAAACAGCAATCCTTTCAGGAGAAGGCCAATTGCTGACCAGCACCACCGGGAATGGTTTTATTCAGACTCTGAATGTGCCTCTGACGACCACGGAGGATTTTTCCATTGAAACCAATGTTAATTTGAGGTCAGGCAGTAATAATACCGGCCATGGATTAGTGTGGGGCTTTAAGGACTGGGACAACTATCATTATTTTCAGATCAGTGATAATGGATATTATAAAATAGGGTCCATGACGGAAGGGGTACTTCTCGAATCAGCAGCATGGACGACCAGTCCATTGCTGAATCAGAACAGGCAGCACAACCTGTTGAAGGTATTGAGGCTCGGAGATGAAATCTATTATTCCATTAACGGGCAGGTGGTTCATACGGAGAATTTTAAAAAATTTCGGGGAACACACCTGGGATTTATCCTTTCCTCAGGAGTTAAGGAAGTCCTGTTCCAGGACCTGACGGTGAAACAGGATGTGAAGATTTAGTTTTTTTGATAATCTAAGGGGATTGATTCTGTCAATTGCCCGCCATAAATTGAGCAAATAAACCAACTATGAGATTAAGCTTTTTATCCATACTTCTTTTAAGTTTTATACATCTACATGCCCAGGAGGATATCCTGCCGAGTATTCAGTATCCGGTGGATTATGCTAATCCGTTGATAGGTACCGATTCCAAGCACAGCTTGTCCAACGGGAATGTGTATCCTGCGATTGCCAGGCCCTGGGGAATGAATTTCTGGACGCCGCAAACAGGAAACATGGGCGATGGCTGGGCTTATACCTATGATGCTGACAAGATCAAGGGCTTTAAACAGACCCACCAGCCATCTCCATGGATGAACGATTATGGACAGTTTGCCATAATGCCTGTAACCGGCAAATTGAGTTTTGAGGAGGAGGAGAGGCAAAGCTGGTTCTCCCATAAAGCAGAGACGGTTAAGCCATATTACTACAGCGTTTATCTTGCAGATCACGATGTCACCACCGAAATTACACCCACCGAGCGAGCTGCCAGATTCCGGTTTACCTTCCCCGAAACAGACAGTTCCTTTGTGATCATCGATGCCCTCGACGAGGGTTCATTTGTAAAGTTGCTTCCAAAGGAAAACAGGATCATCGGCTATACCACCAAAAACAGTGGCGGCGTTCCCGAGAATTTCAGAAACTATTTTGTGGTGGAATTCGATAAGGATTTTGAATTTATGGGCACTATCAAAGACGGGGTTTTCACAAAAGACGCCCTGGAAGCTGAAGCTAACCATACCGGTGCCGTCATTGGATTTAAAACAGCCAAAGACGAGATCGTTAACGCCAGGGTCGCTTCTTCCTTCATAAGTCATGAGCAGGCAGACAGGAATCTGAAGGAGATCGGGAATGATGATTTTGAGGCCGTGAAACAGAAAGGCCGGGAGATCTGGAACGATCACCTTAGCAGGATTATCGTGGAAGGGGGGACTCCGGACCAGTATGAGTCATTTTATTCCAGCCTCTACAGGTCCCTGTTGTTCCCAAGGAAGTTTTATGAATATGATGAGAATGGAAAAGTAGTGCATTACAGTCCTTACAACGGGGAAGTGCGCGATGGCTATATGTTCACGGATACGGGGTTCTGGGACACCTTCCGTTCATTGTTCCCTTTCCTGAACCTTATGTACCCTGAACTGAATGGACAAATGCAGGAGGGGCTTTCAAATGCCTATGACGAAAGTGGCTGGTTACCCGAATGGGCGAGTCCTGGATTGCGGAATGTCATGGTGGGCAACAATTCTGCTTCTGTGGTGGCTGAAGCTTATTTAAAGAGCGGAGATGCCTATGAATACGATATTGAGAACCTTTATGAGGCGCTACTGAAGGGCGCCAACAATGAAGGGCCTATGACTGCTGTAGGCAGAGCAGGAGCGGAGCATTATAAGGAACTTGGCTACGTTCCTTTTGATGTGGTCCATGAGAGCGCAGCCAGGACGCTGGAGTATGCCTATGACGATTTTGCGATCTACCAGCTGGCCAAAGCCCTTGACAGGCCGCAGGAGGAGATTGATCTCTACCGCGAGCGCAGCTTCAATTATAAAAATCTTTACGATCCCGAGCACAAGCTTATGAGAGGTAAGGACAAAGAAGGGAATTTTATGGATCCTTTTAATCCTTTTCAATGGGGAGGGGCATTTACAGAAGGAAACAGCTGGCATTATACCTGGTCTGTTTTCCATGACGTACAGGGCCTGATCGATCTGATGGGGGGAAATAAGGAATTCGTGGCGCAGCTGGACAAGGTGTTTTCCCTGCCTCCTGTTTTTGATGAAAGCCAGTATGGCAGCGTTATACATGAGATCAGGGAAATGCAGATCGCCAATATGGGGCAATATGCGCACGGAAATCAACCTATCCAGCACATGATCTACTTGTATAACTATGCAGGGGAGCCCTGGAAGGCGCAACACTGGGTGAGGGAAACGATGAATAGAATGTATATGCCAACTCCAGACGGATATATCGGCGATGAGGACAATGGACAAACCTCGGCCTGGTATGTATTTTCAGCCCTTGGTTTCTATCCTGTAGCTCCGGCTACCGACCAGTATGTCCTGGGAGCTCCGCTGTTTAGGAAAGCGACCATCCATCTGGAGAATGGGAATGAAATAATTATCAATGCACCTGAAAACAGCAATACGAACCGCTATATTGAACGTCTTGAGGTCAATGGGAAGGAGTATCCCAAAAACTGGTTAAGTCATTCTGAGCTGATGAAAGGGGCTATCCTCAATTTTGAAATGAGTGAGGTTCCTAATAAATCAAGAGGTACCGGGAAAGCAGATGTCCCCTATTCCCTGACCAATGAAAAATAATTGGCAATAAGCTGGGATCAGGCGTGAGCTGATGAATTTGTGTTCATTAATCCTGCTGCCGACTTACTATTCCACCTTTCACCTCCCTGATACTGCTCACATATAAGAAAGCTTTGGGATCGATGTTGTTCACTAGCATTTTCATTCGGTGGATTTCCAGACGGGTGACTACACAAACAATGATGTCGCAGTCTGTGGGGTTTTGCCGGACCCCTGGAAGGAATCCGCGTTCGCCTTTATAAATCGTCACAGCCTTTCCAAAACGGTTTACAAGCACCTCCCTTATCTCCTCAGCTTTTCCTGAGATAACGGTAAGGGCTGTATATTCTTCAAAACCATCCACCACATAATCCGTGGTTTTCATGGCGGTATAATAGGTGAGGATGGTATACATGCCTGTTTCCACTCCGAACTCTATGGCGGTTACCAGGATCATAAGTATATTCAGGCTGAGAATTATCTCACTTGCCGTGAAAGCGGATCGGCGCTCGGTATATTGCCCGATCACATCCATTCCATCAATGACTCCGCCTCCGCGTATAACAAAGCCGATGCCCAAGCCGACAAAGAAGCCTCCGAAAAGGGCGATAAGCACTTTGTCATTAGTAAAGACGGGCACCTCGATGAAGTGCATGGCAAGGGCCAGCAGTAGTATGGCCAGAAGGGTCTGCATTCCAAAGGTTCGGCCTAATTTGTGGAAACCAATAAACAGGAATGGCAGGTTCAAAAGCAACAATAGGATGCTGATGGGGATATCAGATAAGCTATTGACCAATAGGGAGATCCCGGTGACTCCACCATCGAGAAAATGGTTAGGCATCATGAATCCTTTCATGCCCACCACGGCCAGGAAATTGCCCAGAAGTATGTACAGTATGGAGCGGAGGGAAAAGATGCGCCGCCAATGTATTTTCTTCGGGTCCATAATATGGGCTTAGTGATTTTCTAATTTTTCCTTTGTGGTGCCCCTTAGGCGTTGTTTAGTTAACTCAGCAGTTCATAAACCATCATGGGCTGCTCCTTGTTCTTCAAATGTATGGCTTCGAGTTTTCGGCAGTTAAAGGATTCCCGTACCTGCTGGTAACTGGTCTCGCTGATAAGGATTTGCCCTTTTTCAGCTGCTGCCTGTAATCTGGCAGCTACATTTACCGTATCGCCAATGACTGTATAATCGAGTCGGCGCAGGGAGGCGGAGCCGATATTACCCCATACCATCTCTCCGGAGTTGATCCCAATGGATACCTCCGGACGATAAGGCGTATCAGTTTCGATGTTATTCTGCTCTGAAATCCCATTCCTGATGGCGAGACAGGCATCCATAGCCCTGTCGAGATGATAAGGACCCTTGAAAGTGGCCATCACGGCATCTCCTAGGAACTTGTCAACAATACCTTCTTCCTTGATGATGGCCTGCACCATCAGTTCGAAATAGGAATTGAGCATTGTCACCACCTTATCTGCGGGCTGGGTTTCGCTGATGGCGGTGAAGCCGCAGATATCGATAAATGCCACGCTGCCTTCCACTATTTCATTTCCCGTAAGAGATTCTTCCATCTGTTTTCCGCCCATGAAGTTAAGAACGGTCTCATCTACATACATCCTCAGGATATTGTTTTCTTTCAGGGCCTGCAAGGTGCGTTTCAGGGAGGTTACATGGGCGATGGTCTTTTCTATAGTGATCTCAAGATCTTTAAAATCAATGGGTTTTGTTATAAAATCGAAGGCCCCTCGGTTCATGGCGGTACGGATGTTCTCCATGTCACCATAGGCGGAGACGATGACTGATTTTAAAAGGGAGTTCTGCTCATTAAGCTTACCGAGAAGGGTGAGCCCATCCATTTCCGGCATATTAATATCGCTGAGCACCAGATCAACATCCGTGTGCTCCAGCAGTTTTTCGAGGGCCTCCCGACCATTTTCCGCAAAAACGAATTCATACTGGCTCTGCCGGATCTTTTGCCGAAATTTCTGCTTGATCAGGATCTCCAGATCGGTTTCGTCGTCAACCACAAGTATCTTGGTCATCGGGTTCTGGTTTAGGTTCAGGACAACTCGCTGATCTCCCTTTTGAGGGAATCAAAGTCAATGGGTTTGGTAAAAAATTCCTTGGCACCCGAACTGATGGCTTTTTCATAATTTTCCCCGTCGCCGTAGGCCGAGATCATGCTTACTGCTATTGCGGGGAAACTGTATTTGATCTTCTGCAGCAGCTCCAGACCTGTCATTCCGGGCATATTAATATCTGAAAATACATAGACCACCGACGGAGGATCCGTCTCATTAAGTATTTCCAAAGCTTCTTCACCCGAGAAGGCAAACACGAGCTCCAGATCCTTATTCCTGGTCTCCTTGCGGAATTTCTGTCTGAACAGGGTTTCCACGTCTCTTTCGTCATCTACTATCATTATTTTCATAAGACTTTTATTTTTTTAAGGCCAAATAGGGTGGGCCTATTGGTTTTTACTGTTTTTCTGGTTTTAAAGAAGGATTGGGGAATTTGTCTACTCGGGCACGGGATTCAGTTGGATTACAAAACAAGTTCCTTGTCCAGGTTTGGAATGAAGCTGCAGGCTTCCCTTATGTGCCTTAACGATATCGTGGGTGATGCTGAGACCCAGCCCGGTGCCCTCAGTGCCTTTTTTGGTAGTGAAGAAAGGTTGAAGTACCTTGTCCTGGAGTCCGGGAGGAATACCGGGACCATTGTCGGCGATCTCAATAATGACCTTATTATTTTCTTTGCGTGATCGGACGGTGAGCACTGCATTGTAATCTTTTTCCTTTAGGAGTCGCTCCCTCATGGCATCAAAAGCATTGTTGCAGAGGTTGAGAATTACACGGCTAAAGTCTTCGTTGATGAGATAGACTTCCCCCGTTTTCTCATCAAGATTCAGGTCGATCTTTACATTTATTGCCTTCTTTCCGGCCCTCATTCCGTGGAAGGAAAGATTTACGAATTCACGCAGCAGGGCGTTCAGGTCGGTAGGTTCCATTTTCCCCGTTCCCCCACGGCTGTGCTGCAGCATGCTCTTCACAATGCTGTCGGCTCGGGTGCCGTGCTGGTGTACCTTCACCAGGTTTAGCTTCACGTCCCGGAGCAATTGTTCTATTTCCTGTTTAGCCTCCTCCTCCTTTAGCTTATTTATTTCTTCCAGGGCTTCGTCAATAAGTTCCAGGTTCACGTCGGAGAAATTGTTGACAAAGTTAAGCGGGTTCTTGATCTCGTGGGCGATCCCTGCGGTGAGCTGGCCCAGGGAGGCGAGTTTTTCCTGCTGAATTAGCTGGTCCTGGGCAGCTTTTAATTCTGTCATGGCCTCCTGAAGCTTTTGATAGGCTTCGGCATTCTGCATGGCAATTCCCACATTGGCTGCTATTGTTTTAAGAAGCCGAAGGTCATTTTCCGTAAACCTGTTTTTCTCTTTAGTGCTCTGAACGCTGATGGCGCCTATGGTCTCTTTATTGGTGATGATGGGGACCCCAAGAAAGGATTCCACCCAGGTGCCTTTCCTTTCGGCTTCCATACGATCGTAGGCTTTCTCCAATTCCTGATTGATGAGCAGGGGTTCCCCGTTTATGATGATCTTTTCAGTGATCCCATTGCCGAAAGGTCGGGAGGAGGTGTGTTCCCCGTGCATATAGGGAAAATGCAGCATGTTGCTCTTTCGGTCGTACAGGGCGAGATATACGATATCGGCATTGAAGGTAGTGCGCATCTGCTCCCCAATTAGTTTTATCAGGGCCTTCAGTTCCAGTTGCGACACCAGGGCATGGCTGATATTGTTCACCGTCTGTAGTTCCGTGGCCCTTTGTTCTGTTTCGCCAAGCAACCTTGAAGTCTCATTAAAGAGCCGTGCGTTCTCCAGCGCTACGCTCATGCTGTTTACCAGGGTATTTAGCAGGCGGATGTCGGATTCCGAAAATGGATGATCTCCGTCTAGATTCTGAAGACTTAAATATCCCTGCACCTGCTCTCCAACCAGCATAGGAACATATATGGCTGACTGCGGTGCTTTGGTCCCTGGAATTGGAAGGCTGTCTTTCGTGCCATTTATTTTGGCAATTTCATCTGCTGCTCTCGTATTTAAAACCAAGGTCTTTTGCTCCTGAATTATCCTTGACCTCAACTTATCGAGAGGCCTGGGTGATGGGTAATGACGTTTTCCTTCCTCAAAAAGATACTTGAAGTGTTCTGAGTTGTTGCCTTCAAAAGTGACAATAGCAGTTACTTCTGAATCAAACTGTTGTCGGATACAATCCCCTACCAGGTCGTAAATGCCTTGCATGTCCATTTCAGCCACCAGTCCCTGTTGCACACTATTGATCACGGCTAGTTCGGCATTGCGCTGTTCCATGCCATTAAACAGGCGGGCATTTTCCAGAGCAAGACTTAAAGAGTTTGTAAGACTGGTGAGCAGACGTACATCGGAATCGCTGAAGGCGTTCTCGCGCTTCCCGCTCTGCAGGCTCA
Organism: uncultured Salinimicrobium sp.; assembly: GCA_946887025.1. The sequence goes on along the minus strand of CAMPJY010000014.1, from coordinate 10,517 downwards.
GATATCCCAGTACTGTTCCCTGTAAGACCATTGGAACATACAGAGCAGACAAGGTCATCATGGTTCCGGGAAGGGATGTGGGTTCTTCTCCAGTTATCTGGGTCCACTGTTCATCGATATTTTCATTGAGCAGGATTAGCTCTCCTGTTTGAATTAATCTTTTCCGGAGGCGGTCTATCGGCCGGGAGGTAATATTAATACGTTCTCCATCCTCAAAAAGATAATTGAATTTCTCTAATCCGTTTTCGTGATCGAAGGTGCAGATCATCACCACCTGCGCATCGAAAAGGTCCCGGATGCTGTCGCCGATATTGTCGTAAATACTCTGTAAATCCGACCGGGACATAATGCCCTCCTGAATGCTGCTCATGAGCGCCAGTTCAGATTCCCGTTGGAGCAGCCGATGTTCCAGTTCTGCAAGTTGCGGGGAAGAGGAAGTTGTGGTGGAATCCATAGATCCTGTTTTAAATTTTCACATGCCGAAAACGGCCTCCTTGTTTAATGGGGGGTGGGCACATGACACAGGGTCAATATGGTTTATTTGGGTAGCATAATTTAAACATAGTTTTTTAATTAATTGAGGTTCAGGGGAAATAATTTTATTTTCGGGTTAAGGGATTAGGGATTATGGGTTATAGGGAAGCAAAAGATTTCCCGCAGATCTCGCGGATTATTTCGCAGATCTCGCCGATAAGGGGGTAGGGAATTTTGGGAGAAATGATAGGTGTGAAAAGAAAAAAGGGACGGCATTATTGTCGTCCCCTTGTGTTGTGTGCTTAGGTCAATTCTATAATCCGGTAGACCCATTTTACAAAATCGAATTCGATATAATATTGTGTGGGATCGCCATTGGCCCTGGTCAGAATACGGAAACGGCATTCATCCCCGTCCTGGTCTATAGCCCTGTAATTCTGCCAGGTATCCCCATCCTCGTCAATTTCTTCTCCTTCATCCTCAATGATGTCATAGATCTGCCGCGGATTGTCATAAACCGTAATTCGGTCTATCTCATAATCGAAAGTGATAAGGACTGAGGTTTCTTCATAATCGGACCAGCCTTCCCCATCGAGGTAATTGACGGCGTAAGCATCTGCCCTGGCCCTGTCCATTTCCTGGGCGGTAACGTTACTATTGCTCAGAAAAAAACACATGAGCAGAACCAAACTCCTGAAGTAAATTTTTTCCATTTGTTTATAGATTAAGATTTTGGTTCCAAATATATTAAAAAAACATTCCCAGGAAAGAGAAATCGATTTTCGTATGATAGTCTTGGTTACAAATCGTCAATAGTGATGAAATTTATATTTCAGTTCCCCTAAAAAGAAGAGGCGCCAGATCGGCGCCTCAAAAAAAATGAATATGTTAAGGGGGTTATATCCTGATTTATTCAGCAATAAGAACCTCCACATTATTTTTCTCCAGCATCCTGATAGTTTCTTCCTCGATCCCTGCATCAGTAATGACTTTATGGATCTTGTTGAAGCCTTCGATGAAGGCGAGGCCGGTTCTTTTGAATTTGGAGGAATCGGCCACTACGATCACCTCTTCTGCAATTTCGATCATGATTTGATTTAAATAGGCTTCTTCCATATGATGGGTAAAAACTCCCACATTTGGTTTTATTCCATCAATTCCCAGAAAGAGTTTTTTACAGTATAACTGCCTGAAATTCCTTTCAGCCATGGGTCCCACCAGGGACATGGAAAACTCCTTCAAAAACCCTCCGGGAACAAATACCTCCACATTAGCATACTGCGCGAGATTATTAATCATATCCAGGGCATTACTGATAACGGTCAGCTTTTTGAAATTGCCCAGACGACTGGCAATTTCAAAGGTGGTGGTACCGGAATCAAGGATAATGGAATCATTTTCTTCAATCAGAGAAATAGCCTTTTTCCCAATGAGTCGTTTGGCATCAAGGTTTATGCGTTTTTTTTCGGTGACTGTAAGGGCAATGTTACTGGTCTTAAAGGCACCTCCATGGGCGCGGATCAGTAATTTGCTTTTCTCCAGTTTGTCGAGGTCCTTCCGAATGGTCACCTCACTTACCCCCAGCTGTTCACTGAGGGTATTGACATTCACCTGTCCGAGATCGTCGAGGATCTGAAGGATCTGAGATCTGCGTCCTGCGGCTTTTTTCATAGTTGTCCTAAAGTGAGTGCTTATGTAAAAAGATTTGATTCAAATCTATAAAAAAAACTTAAATGTTTTATTTATATGAATTCCTCGCTATCCGTTTAAAAGTACGTTGGGAGTTCCGTCACCTGCAAGGGTGAGATCAACCGGTTCATAGTCACCGTACGTACAGATTTATTTCTCCTACATATAAACCAACGGCACCAGTATAAATTATAAATCCATCCAGACCACTTTTGGAATAGAAATGGCTTCAGCAGAAATTTCATAATTCTTTTTCAGACAGGGTTCAGGACGCAATTTCAGTGGAATATCATTTATACCAATAGATGTTGTTAATCAAATGATAAAATAAAAATGGCCACAATAGCTAAAACCAATCCTATAATTAAAATTGGCCCGGGGACTACACTGTACATAATAAGGGATAAAATAATGGTTATTACTGGAGCCAGTCCTGTTAGCGGAGCCACAATTATGGCCTTTCCATACCGGAAGGCGTAAACAAGCGTTAGGGCCCCAATTGCATTGAGCACGTGTATCAAGCCTGCTAGATAGGGTCCTTTAAATCCCCAATTAATTGGCTGATTAAAATCAGTCATCCACAAGGCAAAAGGCGCTAAAAATAATCCCATAAGGGCCATATAGAAGAAAATGCTTTCTGCTTTCATAGTCTCATTTGAAAATTTCATGACGTAAGCCTGCAAGCCCCAAGCTATGAAAACCATAATTGAAAAAGCAAGCCAGAGATACCCCCGTGCGTCTGATGCTCCAGGTTCCTGGTAAGAAAGAAAGAAAATAGCCACTAAGGCTGTTGCAATTCCAATCCATTTTAGGAAATTCGTTTTTTCCTTCAACAGAAACACAGAGAGAAGGATGGTAAGTGCAGGAGATAGTGAAATCAGGGGGAAAATTATATACGCCGGCCCATCTCGAAGGGCTTGAAATAACAAGAGCTGACCTCCTGCTCCGAGAATTCCCACTGCCGATCCCAAAAAAATGGAACGTTTATCTGTATCTATTTTCCATTTTACAAAATACAAAGCAATTGCAGCACAGGGAATCATTGTTAGTGCCCAAACTACATAACCCAGGGTGGCGGGAAAACCTGCTTTTTCAGGAATTTCTATTAAAGCGCCCCATACACCCCAGAAAACAGTTGTTATTATAGCATATAAAAGCCACGAGTGAGATTTTTCCATATTTATCTTCTTTTATTTTGGATCAAATTGTTCTATCCGTGGAACAAAATGAAAAATAAGGTTTTAGTAGAAAAGACAAGAAATAGCATTTTCCAGTTTTTAAAATATTTAAGTTAAAACCGCGGGGAGGGATTGTTAGTTAGTTTTCATTGCTTCAAGGTGTGAAATTTGAGATTCTCCATTAATCAGCTATTATTACTTCAACATTGTTTTTTTCAAGCATATTTAAACTTTCTGTTGGAATGTTCGCATCCGTAATGAACTTGTCGATCTTGTGAAAGCCTTCAATAAAAGCCAAACCGCTTTTTAAAAATTTAGAGGAATCTGCCACTACGATAACTTCTTCAGCAACATCAATCATAATCTGATTGAGATATGCTTCCTCAATGTGATGTGTAAAAACCCCAGCATTCGGCCTTACTCCATCTATTCCTAAAAAAAGTTTTTTACAGTACAACTGCTTAAAATTTCGTTCTGCCATTGGGCCAACTAACGACATGGAAAATTCCTTCAAAAATCCCCCGGGGACTAATACCTGGACATTTTCGTATTGGGCGAGATTGTTTATGATGTCCAGGGCGTTACTTATTACAGTAAGTTTTTTAAAGCTTCCCAATTGGCTGGAAATTTCGAAGGTAGTGGTTCCCGAATCCAGAATAATTGAATCATCTTCTTCAATTAAAGACACTGCCCTTTTTCCAATTAAACGTTTGGAATTTAAATTTATCTGCTTTTTTTCCGTAACGTTAAGAGGTAGGTTATTAGTCTTAAAAGCTCCGCCATGGGCTCTGATAAGCAATTTGCTCTTCTCTAATTTGTCAAGATCATTACGAATGGTGACTTCACTAACCTTCATTTCGCCACTAAGACTGTTGACATTAACCTGGCCAACTTCATCCAGGATTTGTAATATCCTGGACCTACGTTCTGCGGCTTTTTTCATTTTTAAATGGTTCTTTAGTTTCCAAACAAATTAATTAAAACACCTACAACTGTAACATTATTCGTTCAAAAGAACCTTAGTAGTACCGCCTCCACCAAGACTTAGATTTACAGGGGAATTTTTTTGCCATGCACCATTGGTAAAATCTGGAATATCAACTGATTGTGCTCGATTTTTCACTGATTTTTCAGATAAGGGTGTTATTGCACTCCATAGAGCGGCGTCATAAACGTCCTGGTCTAAAGGAAGCCCATTTCTTAAACAATCAATTAATCGCCAGTCCATAATAAAATCCATACCCCCGTGGCCTCCTACTTTTTTAGCCATTTCACCAACTTTCTTAACAATTTCTGGGGTATACTGTTCTTCAACAGCTTCCATTTGTGCATCAGTCAACCACTCATGCCCCTGGGAAATTTTAGCGGGTAAAGGATATTTTCTTGCGAATGCTTTTGTGCCACTGACCAGATGAATTCGTGAATACGGCCGAGGTGAAGTTACATCATGCTGTATCATAATACTTCTGCCTTTTTTCGTTTTAATGGTTGTGGTATTCATATTTCCACGGTAGTCGCGACCGACAAAGGGATCGTAAAAATCATCGTTGGCAGCAAGTTCACGGGCAATATCAGCCATATGAAAATCGTTACTTGAGAGGGAGGTGAGATAGTCCATTTGGTCCCCTCTGTTAATGTTCATAATCTGGCAAATGGGGCCAACACCGTGAGTGGGATATAGACTTCCGTCACGCCCAATATTTTCTTTAAGGCGCCACATATCCTGGTATCCTTCTTTGTCGAAGTTTAAGTGCCTCAGGTCGTGGATATAAGCTCCTTCTCCGTGAATAATTTCTCCAAAATATCCCTGTCTTGCCATATTAAGCGTAAGAAGTTCAAAGAAATCATAACAACAATTTTCAAGCATCATGCAATGCTTTTTGGTACTTTCGGAAGTTTCAACCAATTCCCAACATTCATCAATCGTTTTCGCTGCTGGAACTTCAACTGCTGCGTGTTTGCCTGCCTTCATAGCATAAACGGCCATAGGAGTATGCAATTCCCAAGGGGTCGCAATGTAAATTAGATCCAAATCTTCCCTGTCCACCATATCCTTCCAGGAATCTTCACTTCCTGAATAGGTCTTAGGGTTATGAGAGGTGTTTTCAAGCATTTTGCTCACCTTTTCCACTTCTTTAGGTCTCAGGTCACAGATTCCTTTAATTACCACACCTTCAATTTGACTCATTCTACGAACAGCACCGGGGCCACGCTGGCCTAAGCCAATGAAACCAATTCTTACCGTGTCAAGTTTTGGGGCAGCATAACCAGACATATTAAAACGCTGATTTCTTTGCTGATAAGCGTGGGCTAAAACCTCATTTGCATTGGCACCTTTAAAACTCAATAAGCTGCCACTGACTAAACCGAGACTACTGAGTCCAGTAAGCCTTAAAAAATCTCTTCTGTTATTTTTCATCGTAGTTAGTTATTAGATGGGTAAATTTAAAATTGATATGTGTCTTTAGCGTTTAAATAAAATATCTTCTCAACAACCTCTTTGGGTAAATTAAGACCTTTAAACTCTCCCCGGAATTCTGGAGCCTCTAAGGTTTTATCGGTAGCAAAAAAATCATAATGGAAATTCCAAAGATGTTCCATTCGGTTTGCTATTTCATCAGCAGGAGCACTTCCATCATCAATGACATCCGTACCATATATTATTCTATCTTGATATTTTATGCAGAAATCGCGCACGGCTGTCCAATTATCCTTTGCCTGAAGGTGAAGGTGTACTATCCTTTCAGCCAAATCGACTTTCGTATTTTTATATTTATCTAGGCGCTTTGCCACTTCAGCTATGTCATATTCCATACTGAACAAATGGAGCCCAACATATTGCAACTCCGGGAATTTATCTAGCATATTATCCCTGGCCTGCATTTGCTCTTCATAAGTGGGATATTCCCTGTGCAGAAACATATGGTATTCAGGATGTGCTTTAAAGTAATTTCGGTCTGAATCTACTGTCATTTCGTCAAGAGGTAACCAGCAATTTCTAGGTTCTCCCTGGTGACCGATGAGCAATATATCATTTTTTACCAGAAATTTGAAAATTGGGTCAAAAATTGGATCATCGATCATAACAAATTTTCCCTCCTCATCGTGAAGTTCAAATCCTACATCTTTCCATATCTTAACCCCTACTGCGTCGTTATCCAGGCCTTTTTTAATCTGATCAATAGCTCCTTGAGCGAAATTGGGTTTTCCCCAGTCGCGAAAATCGAAGCTGGTGACATACTGTACTCTGCCTGGATATTTCTTTTGAAGTTCAAGAATTACCTTTCCTTGATCTTCTATGGAAATAAAAGCGGGAATGTTAGTATTTATCGACAAGAATGAGGCATTGTACTTCAAAGCCATTTCCATTTTTTCAGGAGATATTGTATTCAGGTGAACATGGGCGTCTATAAATTGTGAAATCATAATTTATCGTTTTTTACTATTTCCAGTTTTCCTTTTACTAATTGGGTAATCTGAGCAGTGGCTTTAGGAAAAACCTTTCTTAGGTCTATTTCCTCATTTTGCTGGAGTTGCTCCTGTAGGGTCTTCATAAAGATGTTTTTTATTTCTGTCGCCAAATTTACCTTGCAGATCCCTCTTGATATTGCAGCTTTAAGCTGGGCCTCCGGAACTCCTGAACCACCGTGAAGTACCAAGGTAGCAGCTGTAATCTCTTTTATTTCTGAAAGCAAGTCAAGTTGTAATTCCGGGTCCTTCTTGTAGAATCCGTGTGCAGTACCAACGGCCACGGCAAGGGCGTCAATGCCCGTTTCTTCGACGAATATTTTTGCTTCCGCTGGTTGGGTGAAGCCCTGGCCTGTATGAGATTGTCCTAATTTAGCGACGTAACCCAATTCCGCTTCCACGTGGGCGCCATAAGATTTCGCCCTTTCGACCACGTCTCTGGTGATCTTGACATTTTCTTCAAATGGAAGTTCACTCCCGTCAATCATTACGGAATCAAAACCAGCATCAAGACATCTTTGGGCAAGATCTACTGATCCTCCGTGGTCGAGGTGTATCCATCCTTCAACTCCGAAATCTTTTAAACCTGTTCGGCCTAATGCAACAGCAGTGTCCAACCCCATATAATCTATCGAGCTCTGGGTCAATTGTAAAATCAATGGCTCATTCAGGTCTGCAGCAGCTCGTAGCACTCCGTGTAAAGTCTCTAAATTATAAAAATTTGTAGCTAAGATTCCCCTCCCTTCAGATGTGAACTGCTTTAATTTCTCCTTAAGTTTCATATACTTATATTTGTTGTTTTAGAATTTCCCCAGTCTTTTTTTGGATGTCTTCCTTTGACACAAACGCAGCAGTGCCACCTGCACACGTAGTATTCAGAGACCCCATAATATTGCCGTTTTTGAGACATTCATAAAGGCTTGCTCCCTGCAGATACTTATGAATAAAACCTGCATTAAAGGAATCTCCTGCGCCAATTGCATCTTTATAATTCTCGTTTAGGAATGGAGGGGCTGAGATATCCCTGTCCTCATCAATCAATCGACTGCCATTTTTCCCTAATTTTAAAGCAATAATATTGGCAAAAGGCTTTATTTCTGCAATGGCAACTTCAAGGTCATTTTTTCCTGTCAAGGCATAAATCTCTGCTTCATTAGGCAAAAATACATCTACAAAGGGAAGGCAATTTTGATAATCGAATTCCCAGGTTTCCTTTGGGTCGTATTGCAAATCCAAGGAGGTAGTTAGGTTAGCCTCCTTTGCCTTCTGAAAAATCCTTGTGATATCGTCTTTTATTCCTTCCTGCAAAAAATAGCTTGAGAGATGTAAATGATCAAAATTGTCGATCTGTTCCCAAGGGATATCGTTAATCCTCAGGTCATTCATAGCGCCGCAATAGGTGACATTCGCCCGGTCCTGATCATAATTCATCACTACCGTTACACCCGATTTATAATCAGCGGTCCTTTTTATAAAGCTGGTTTTGACTTTCTTTTTTTGAAGCTGTTCAAGGATGAAAGTTCCAAATTGATCTTCACCTATCGCCCCACAAAAAGAAGTGTCTACACCCATTGTGGAAATATTTGATGCCATTATAGCCGATGAGCTTCCTAAGGTAAAATCCATCTTATCTGCGACAATCTCGGTCCCTATTTTGGGAAATCCATTGATACTATTTAAAATCAGATCAACATTTAATTCTCCGACTACCAGTAATTTTTTAATGTTCATTTTCTACAATTTTACAATCAACTTTGGGCAATAGTTTTTCGACGTCTTGGTTCCTCAGGATTCCCAGATCTTCATTAAGGCAATTTGCAGCACCACAGGCCACACCGTAAGCAGCAATATCTCTGGGTTCCAAATTTCTTTCTAAAGCCCAAACAATACCGGCAGTAAGACAGTCTCCACTACCAACGGTACTAATTACCTTGTCGATCTCAATATTGGCTATGTACGTTTTCCCCTTGTACGCCATCCAAAGTCCTTCCTTGCCTTTGGTCAAAGCGATGAGTTCTACTTTTCCTTTTAAGTATTCAAAAAGGACTTCAAAATCTGAACTGCCACAGAGACTGTAGGCTTCGTGTTCATTGAGATGCAGACCAAAAAATGAAGATTTTAATGCCTCCTTTAGTTGGTTGCCACTACAGTCCAATATAATTTTTTTATTTTGTTTTTTTGAAAGTTCTATTAATTGATAATATGCATCTTCAGGGGCATTCTTGGGCCAGGAGCCTGAAAAACAAACAATACTAGCTGTTTCAAGGGTCTTCTCATAAACAGATTTGAAATTTAGCCAATCCTCGTCTTTTAAATAGGGACCTGGTTCAAGAATTTCTGTGTTGCTGAAAGTCGAATTTGATGATCTAAAGGTGTAACATTTTCGGTTGGTTCCTTCTAATTCGATCCCTGAAATGTCAATATTCCTCTCGATGCATTTGTTTTTGATCCAACTCCCAGTGCCACCTGCCCAGCTTCCAAAGAGACCGCTGGCCCCTCCTAATTCAGACACTGCCAGGCTAACGTGTACTCCTTTTCCCCCTGGAAATTCCTGGAGTTTCGAAATTCTGTTTACTTCCCCAAGATGAAGGTTTTCCAACCAGGCGTAGCAATCAATTGATGGGTTAGGGCAAACACTTAAAATCATCTATGCTGTTTTTGATGAATGGCCATAAATGATTACTCCTTGCACCACCCGATTTATGGCCCCTGAGACAGACGGATTATCCGGATTCAACCCTCTTTCCAAGGACTTGTGGTACCCCAGCAGCTGCCCTGCAAGCACTGCGGGTATAATATTCAATTCTTGATCCTCTTTTAGCTCAAGGTCAACATTTAAACATGAATCCAACCCTTTGATTTCAGAACGCCCAATGCATAAGCATTCTATCTTTCTTGGGTCTTTAGCAATAGATATGGCTAAATCTAATTCATATTTATAAACGAAAGGGTCAGGAGAAAAGAGGTATACTAACAGCGTCTTCTCGTTCGTAACTGCACGAGGTCCGTGCCGGAATCCCAGAAAAGAATCGTGTTTACAAATGACCTGGCCATCAGTTAGTTCTTGCAGCTTTAGATGACATTCCCGTGCAATACCGAGCATTGGGCCTGAACCGAGAAAAACTACCCGTTCAAAATCTTTTGAAGCTATTTCACGAAAAGCTTTTGATCTTTCCAATAGTAGATTTCCCTGATGGATTATCTTTTTAATTTCAGAACTTCGATTTAAAAGATTGTCGATATCACTTATCAATAGCACGCTCAGCAACATTGAGGTAAAACTTCCCGTCATCGCCAGACTTTTGTCATTGGCTGCTTCGGGAAGTAACAAAAGATAAGATTTCTCCGGATTTTCTGCTGCGTAATGGGCAAGTTCGCCATCTTTATTACAAGAAATGATCAGGTGATGAACCTTCTCGCAGTAGGTGTCGGCTAATCGAACTGTTTCCAAACTCTCTGGACTGTTTCCTGAACGCGCAAAGGAGATCAGTAAAACTGGAAAATCAGGTTGAAAAAATAATTCATGATGAGTTACAATATCTGTTGTAGCTATTGCCTTTGTATTTAAACCAGTTTTTTTCTGGACCAGACCTTGTGCTGCTTCCCCAATAAATGCTGAAGACCCCGCTCCAGTCAAAAGGATCTGTAAGTTTTTGTCTTTAAAAATTTGTTGTAGAAAATTTGAAATTTAATTTCTCTTATCATTTA
>CAMPJY010000013.1 GCA_946887025.1 uncultured Salinimicrobium sp. | reverse complement strand
TCATCATCCACCAACAGCTCCAGTTTATCACAATGATACCTGATGGTTTCAAAATACGGCTTCACATCATCGCAATAAGCAAAAGCTCTTGCTTCTACATCCTCTTCCTTATTTGCGCGTTTTCGTGCCTCAATCATCTGTGTGATGTCGCTGTTGATCTTTTCTATATGCACTGAAATGCTTTCGATAATAGCCATCTGCTCCTTGGAATGCCGGTGGAAATCCTCCCCGTAGATATCTTTTAAGCCACGTACGTTTTTTATCAGGATGTTCTGGTACCGTATAGCCGTTGGAATAACATGGTTTCTCGCCATATCCCCAAGGATCCTGCTCTCGATCTGTATACGCATCGCATAATCCTCCAGCTGGATTTCGTGTCTGGCTTCCATTTCCACACGATTCATCACTCCAAGATTTTCAAAAAGGGCGAAACTCTTCTCGGAAACCTGTGCTTTCAGTGCTAGTGGCGTGGTCTTGTTGTTACTCAGGCCGCGTTCTTTGGCTTCGATTTCCCATGCTTCCCCGTAACCATCTCCTTCAAAGCGAATGTTCTTTGAGGTTTTGATATATTCCCGAAGCACATTAAAAATGGCGTCATCTTTTTTCATCTTTTTGTTCCGGATCAGCCCATCCACTTCGTTTTTGAATTCGATCAGCTGATTCGCCATTATAGAGTTCAATACCGTCATGGGTAAAGCACAGTTGGCAGTAGAACCAACGGCCCTAAATTCGAATTTATTTCCGGTAAAGGCAAAGGGCGAAGTCCTGTTCCTGTCGGTGTTGTCCATCAGGATCTCTGGGATTTTCCCCACCACATTCAGTTTCAGCTCAGTTTTTTCCTGAGGGGAAAGTTTCCCGTCAGTCACTTTTTCCAGCTCGTCAAGGACGGCAGTCAACTGAGATCCAATGAAGGCCGAAATAACTGCAGGCGGCGCTTCGTTAGCTCCCAAACGATGATCATTGGAAGCCCCTGCGATGGTTGCCCGAAGTAGTTCCTCATGATCCTGAACTGCTTTCAGAGTATTGATGAAGAAGGTCAGGAACTGAAGATTCTTCATGGGGGTAGACCCGGGACTTAAAAGGTTCACTCCGGTATCCGTACTCAGAGACCAGTTGTTGTGCTTTCCACTTCCGTTGATCCCTTTGAAAGGTTTTTCGTGAAACAGCACCACAAAATTATGGCGTTCAGCCACGCGGTGCATCAGGTCCATCAGCAGGGAATTATGATCCACTGCCAGGTTGGCCTCTTCAAAGATGGGTGCCAGTTCAAACTGGTTTGGGGCGACTTCGTTATGCCGGGTTTTAACAGGCACCCCAAGCAACATACACTCCATCTCCAGATCACGCATAAAGGAGAGTACTCGTGAAGGGATGGATCCGAAATAATGATCATCCAGCTGCTGGCCTTTTGCGGGGGAATGCCCGATTAAAGTCCTTCCCGCCAGTTGCAGATCAGGTCTGGAGGAGGCCAGGGCAGAATCAATCAGGAAATATTCCTGCTCCCAGCCCAGGGTAGCCTGCACCTTGGTGACATTTTTATCGAAATATTTGGCTACGGCAGTAGCTGCATAATCCACCGACTGCAGCGCTCGTAGCAATGGGGTTTTAAAATCCAGGGCATCTCCTTTATACGAAACAAAAACGCTTGGGATACAAAGTGTGTTGCCGTAGATAAATGCCGGAGAAGTAGGATCCCAGGCGGTATATCCCCTTGCCTCAAAAGTATTTCGAATACCTCCACTGGGGAAACTTGACGCATCCGGTTCCTGCTGTACCAATTGTCCTCCTCCAAATTTCTCAATTGAAAGTCCGTCGCCAATAGTTTCAAAGAAAGCATCGTGTTTTTCGGCCGTAGTTCCTGTCAATGGCTGGAACCAGTGGGTATAATGGGTAGCCCCTTTAGAAATAGCCCATTCCTTCATTCCGGTCGAAATATGATCGGCAATGCTGCGGTCAATCTTTTTTCCGGAAGAATTTGCATCGATAACACTTTGATAAGCCTCCTTGGTGAGGAACTGGCGCATGACGCTGTGGGTAAATACATTTCGCCCGAACAATTCTGAACGTCTTTCGACTTCGGAAATTTCAACGGGTTTTCTGTTAAGAGTCTCTTTTAATGCCTGAAATCGGAGTGTTGCCATATAAGAATTTTTGAGATTTATATTGCAAACCTACAATTATTTTAAATTCACCCCCTCAAAAAATAGGGTATAATTTGAAAAAAATATATTTTACTGGGACATACCCCCATAATCACTGACTTGTTTGTCAATCTATTATATTCTTCCAAAGTCTAGACTCCGCCTGTCCCGATCCAGTATGTATTCGGGAGTTCTTCGATAAATCTGGGAATCCAATATTTCCACATCAAATTAAAGATTAACTATGAAAATAGTTGTGTAACTAATTTTTTCGTTTACTTTTGAGAAACAACATTTAATTCCCTCCAACAATCCATGGAAAAATTGACAAACAAAGAAGAGGAGATCATGAGAATCCTCTGGAAGCTGGAAAAGGCCTTTGTAAAAGAAATTCTCGCAGAAATGCCGGATTCCGGATTACACTACAACACGATTTCCACGACCATTCGAAAACTTGAGGATAAAGGGTTTGTGGGCCACCAGGCTTTTGGCAATTCCCATCAATATCATCCGGTGGTTTCCAAAGAGGACTATCGCAAAAAACTGATGAGCCTCACCTCCAAGAGGTATTTTGACAACTCCTATAAGAATATGGTTTCCTTTTTTGCCAAGGAGGAAAAAATCAGTGCCGAGGAACTCCGGGAGATCCTTGCCCTCATCGAGAAAAAAGAAAACTAATGGAACAGCTGCTAATTCACCTTCTAAAAAGTTCAGCCCTTCTCGCCATCTTTTTCCTGGCGTATCAGCTCCTGCTCCGCAACGACACCAATTTTCAGATAAATCGCCATTTCCTATTGGCGGGAATCCTGGCCTCTCTGCTACTGCCGAGCATTGAATTCACCAGAATTGTCGAGGTAGAAAATCAGGGGCTCCCCCTGGACCTTCCACTAATCGAGGCAGCCAGTAACATTTCCTCAGATTCCGAGGAAGGTATTGACTGGTATCTGGCAGCCGGACTAATCTATATTATTGGATTGTCCTTTTTCCTGCTCCGGATACTTCTCCAGTTGTTTTCCCTGAAAAAAATTATTCAAAAGGGTACCCGAATAACAGAAGGCCAAAATATCTTGATAAATATAAACAAGCGGCTAAGTCCTTTTTCCTTCTTCCATTATATAGTTGTCAATCCGGCCCAGCATTCTGAGGAGGAGCTGAAGATCGTACTGCAGCACGAAAAGATCCACGCCTCCCAATGGCATTCTGCAGACGTGCTGCTGTCCAATTTTGCTGCTGCCATACTTTGGTTCAACCCGATCAGCTGGTGGTATAAAAACAGCCTTATCCAGAACCTTGAATACATAGCCGATAAAGAAACCGTAGCAGCCTCGATTCCGAAAAAACAATACCAGCACAGCCTTGTCAAATTTTCAGTAGCCGACTATCAGCCTGCGCTGGCTAATAATTTCTATCAATCATTAATCAAAAAACGAATCATTATGTTAAACAAAAAACCCACCCACAACCTGCCTCTAATTAAATTAGGTGCTGTAATTCCATTCATCTTCGCCTTTATGTTCTTCTTTAATGTTAACACCCTGGCGCAAGTCGATGCCGGTAACGATCCAGCAACAGAAGTTGGCAGTAAACCCTTAAATTCTCTCAGTCAGAAGATCGGTTTGGCACCCCTGTACGTCATCAAGGACAAACAGTACGCAACAGATGAACTTATAGGGAAAAGCATCCTGTTAAAAGGGACTGTCAGTGCCCTGTCGAAGGAAGATGGCCAGAAGAGGTTTGGAAATATTGCCAAAGACGGGGCCATCATCATCAGCGAAGGAGAAATTATCGATGACCTGCAGGCCAGCTTTGGGAAAATTGATGATAATGCCCTGCCGGTAAAACACATATATATCTCCGTTCGGGAGGGAGCAAAACCCGAATTAATAACCCTGAATAAAAGTGCGGACTGGGAGTCCATCAACGCATCCGTAAATGTGAAAGCTCAGGCAAGACAACAGGCCGCACCCCTGTATATTGTGAATGGAGAAGCCGTGCCCGAAACTTTTAATATTAATAGTATTAATCCCGATCATATTGCTACCGTGAATGTTTACAAGGGAGACAATGCTACCGAAGTCTACGGTGAGAAGGGAAAAAACGGGGTGGTCGTAATAAACCTCAAGAAGGGCGAGGAGGAAACACAAGTTCAGGTTTTCGATGGAATGACTGGTGAATTATCAGAAAACCCGGATATTTTATATGTTCTGAATGGGAAGGTAATGGATGCCAGCTTTAAATCAGGTGATCTGGATCCCCATGACATTGAATCCATAAATGTTCTAAAAGGCCAGTCCGCCATTGAGAAATATGGAGAAAAGGCAACTGAAGGGGTTATTGAAATCATAACAAAGGACGAGAAGTAGGAAATTTATTCCCTTCAGCAAAAAAACTAAATGAAATGGCCTCGAGAACTCGAAGGCCATTTTATATTCTATGGTCTTTCAATTATAGGCCACATCTTTCCTGCTTCCTCAGGAATTTAGATATCTTTGGTATAAACCTCCCGAAATGAAAAAGAAGATTTTCAGGACGCTGGCCAGCTTAAACAAAAAGCTCCTGCCCTCCTATTCCAAAAAACGGCTGGACCTATCAAAGGCATCCAAGCTGCAGCTGGCAATAATAGGCTGGAGATCCTGGGTGACAAAAAACGCGCTGGACTAAAAACTACAGAGGGATATTACCTTATGCGGTTTTAATTTCTCCTTTCCCTTAAGAAACTCCAGGTCCATAAGGAAGTTACACTGAACAATCTCACCTCCTGCCCTTTCTACCAATTTACAGGCCGCAGCGGCTGTTCCCCCTGTGGCAAGCACATCATCGTGGATGAGCACCCGCTCCCCCTTTTTAATTGCATCCTCGTGCAGATGCAGAGTGTTGGAACCATACTCCAGGGCGTAATCCTCCTGAAGGGTACCAAAAGGCAGTTTTCCGGGCTTCCTGATAGGTATAAATCCGGCTTCAAGTCTTTCTGCCAACAGGGCTCCAAAGATGAATCCCCGCGACTCAATGCCCACCACCTTATCTATCTTCTCCGTCCCCAGATGCTTTAGGAACTGGCGCAAAGCCTCGTTCATCGCCTTTGGATCTAGCAGAAGCGGGGTAATATCCTTGTAGATGATGCCGGCTTTTGGAAAATCAGCAATATCACGGATAAAATAAGTCAGGTCCATATTCATGTCTTTGAAGATTCTGTTCACGAATTTAATCTTTTCTAAAGAACATTCCCATCATTCCCTTAAAGCCTGAAAATAAAGACCTGGAAAATCTACGAGAAATCTGCGAAACCTTCGGGAGCGCCTCGCTTTAGTAAAACCTCAACAAACATTTATTACTCATTTAACTCATGTACAGCTCTTTAGTCACTAATTTCGGAGTTAAACAAAAAAAATCTGAAAATGAAAAATTTAGAAGAGCTATTTGAACATCAGTTAAAGGATTTGTACAGCGCAGAGAACCAGCTTGTAAAGGCACTGCCTAAAATGCAGAAAAGTGCTAACGACTCCAAACTACAAAAGGCTTTTGAAAAACATCTGAAGGAAACAGAAGGCCATAAGGAAAGAATAAAAGAAATCTGTGACAGCCTGGGCATCAAACCTACTGGCGAAGAATGTAAAGCAATGAAAGGGTTAATAGAGGAAGCTGAAAGTTTTCTCAAGGAAAAGGCCGATCCTGAAGTAATGGATGCCGGACTTATCGCCGAAGCTCAACGAGTGGAGCATTATGAGATCTCTGGATACGGGACCGCAGTGCGCTATGCCAAGGAGCTCGGGCACGACGATATAGCCACAAAACTCCAGAAAACCCTTGATGAAGAATACAAGACTGACGACCTTTTGACAGAAATGGCAGAAGACAGATTGAACAAAAAGGCAAAATAGAAGTGCCTGTATAATTAAAAAATGGCTGTTTGAGAATAGAATCTATTTGAACTTGTTTAGGCTCTTAATAAATTGGGTTGATCAATTAAAGCTGGAACAGCTTTTTCATCCTGAACAAGATTTGTCAAAGGATTTAATATATTTTCAAACAGCCTATTTTTATGTCTTGCCCCCACTGAACTATTGCCAATTGTAATTTTTAAAAACCAGGATTATGTTCACACAGTCACTTTGGAATTCTTTTTCAGGCAGCACAGATTTTCCCAGCCTGGACCGCGATCTGCGAGCAGATGTCGTAATAGTGGGAGGCGGAATTACCGGTATCACCACCGCTCAACTTTTAGCTGAATCTGGCTTAAAAGTGGTCGTTCTTGAAGCCCGAAAAGTGGGCGGGGGAACCACCGCACATAGTACCGGAAACCTTTACTACACGGTTGATCAGGTACTGAGCTCCCTGGAATCCAAACACAACGAGGAAGTAATCAGGAAAGTAGTCAGCTCTCGATATGATGCTATAAAACTGATTGAGAAGAATGTGACCCAATTCCAGCTCGACTGTGATTTCCAAAGGGTGCCCTGGTATTTATATTCCTCATCAGACCAAGACAACGGAAAAATAGATAAAGAATTCCAGACCGCTAAAGATGCTGGGGTGGAAATGGAAATGGCTACCCAGGCCGAGATTCCTTTCAGAATCACCAAAGCAGTAAAAGTGGGTGGGCAGGCACAAATAAACCCTATGCGTTATGTACAGGAGCTGGCCAATTCAATCAAAAGCCAGAGCTGCAGCATCTTTGAACATTCCCGGGTAACCGAGATCGAGGAAGACGATAATCTGGTGACGGTAAAAACCTCGGGGGGAAAAGTTACTGCCAACTACGCCTTTCATGCTACGCATACTCCAAAAGGAGTAAGGTTGTTCTTCCACACTGTCCTTGGCCCCTATAGGGAATACGGAGTGGCTGCCAAGCTAAATTCGGGAACCTACCCCGAAGGTATCTTCTGGGGCTATTACAACGGCTCCAAATTTTCTGTAAGATCCTACTCCCGGGGAGAGGAAAAATTTATTATTAGCGTAGGCCAGGCTCATAAAGTAGGCCAGGCAGAAGACAACAAGGAGAACATTCACACGCTCATACGATTTCTGGAGGAGCATTTCGACTTAGGCGAGATTACCCACAGGTGGGGAGGCCAGCATTACAGACCTTCTGATAAACTACCATATATCGGCCGGAAATCAGGTAATTCCCGCATCCTCCTTGCATCCGGTTTTTCAACAGATGGTCTTGTTTATGGAACACTTTCAGCCATGCTTATCAAGGATTTGATCACGGGAAAAGAGAATCCATATCTTGAAATGTATGACGCCTCCCGACACACTCCGGGAAAATCGGCCAAGGAATTTCTTAAGGAAAATATTAATGTAGCTGCCCAGTACTTAAAGGACCTGCCTTTCGCAGCCGACGAGGAAGAGCTTCGGAATATGAACGCCGGGGAAGGAAAGATAATTGAAAAAGATGGACACAAATTAGCAGTCAGCAAGGATTATGGGGGAGAACTGAAACTTCACTCTGCCTATTGCACTCATCTTTCCTGTGTAGTCCACTGGAACAATGCTGAAAAAACCTGGGACTGCCCCTGCCATGGGAGCCGCTTCGATCAGGAGGGAATGGTACTCGAGGGCCCGGCGCTTCATCCCCTTGGGGAGGTCACGACTCAGGATGGTAAGACCAAAATCAGAAAAAGGGAATAACCGCTTTTAGAGACGCAATGCATTGCGTCTCCACGCTGCTCCTGATTTCCAGATCAGAGCGCAACGGGGCGGGAATTTCCAGATTCCCGTGACTTTTTGTCGGCAGTTCTCCCTATTTATCTTTTTATTTATCTTGCAGCTGATTCTATAAAAACGGAGGCATTTTTTCACCTCCTAGAAAAAGCTTCAAAATGAATAAAATTCCTTTCTTGTTTTTCCTGGCATTCTTGAGCCTTCAGGCTACTTCTGCCCAACAATCAGCCCTTTCAGTTGAACAAATCATGCAGGATCCCTCCTGGATGGGTACTTTTCCCTCAGACATCAGATGGGGAGAGGACAGCGAAAGCATTTATTTCACTTACAATGCGGAAATGGACCCCGCGGATTCACTTTATAAAATAGAGCTCTCTAACACCGATCGTATTGAAAAGGTGAGCTGGCAGGAAAAAAGGGATATGATTCCCTCCTATGGCAGTTACAACAGTGCAAAAACAAAAAAGATAGTTTTAGAGGATGGGAAAATCGTCCTATATGATCTAAAAAAGGGGAACCGAAAGGAACTTCTGGAATTGGAGGGTCGCATTAGCGGAGTTAAATTTATGTCAGATGAAAACCTCATTTCCTTTTCTTTCGACAACAATGCCTACCTGTTTAACCTCAACACCGGGAGCCTGGACAAATTGACCAGCATTAAAGAAGGAAAGGCTCCCGATACGGATGAGGAAAAGCTTTCTGACAAAGATCAATGGGTACAGCAGGAAAACCTTCAGCTGCTGCAGGTGGTTCGGGAACGAAAGGAAAAAGAAGAGGCCTCGGAGAATTTCAGAGAACAATTTGAGGGAGAGGAGGATTTCACTTTTTATTCCGGGGAGCGTCAGGTTTCAAATATCACCGTCTCTCCGGATGCCCAATTCGTCACTTTTAATCTCATCACCCGCGGAAAAAGAGACGGGACCATAGTACCTGATTATGTTGATGCTTCAGGACATACTGTGGACCTGCCAGCCAGAAGCAAAGTGGGGGACGATCAGACAAAAGTGGAGCTGGCTGTTTATAACCTTAAAAAGGACACAGTTTATATCGCAAACGTAAAGGATCTGCCGGGTCTGACAGATCTTCCGGATTACATCAAGGACTATCCCGATAAGGAATGGAAGGAAGAACCAAGGGAATTAATCCTCTCAGAAGCCCATTTTTCCGATAATGGCAAAAACGCAGTGATAAATGTACGGTCGAAGGACAACAAAGACAGATGGATCGCCCTGCTGGACCTCGAAACGGGGCACCTTAATTCCCTTGACAGGCAAAGAGACGAAGCCTGGATCGCAGGGCCGGGGATAGGCTGGACCTACGGCGGCGGAACCCTTGGCTGGTTACCCGATAATCGTCACATATTTTTCCAGAGTGAGGAAAGTGGCTATTCACATTTATATCTCCTGGATATTAATTCAGGAAAGAAAAAACAGCTTACCTCCGGAGATTTTGAAGTTTTTGATCCCTTTCTTTCCAAAGATAAGAAACACTGGTACCTGACCACTTCTGAGGTCCATCCGGGAGAACGTCATTTTTACAGAATGCCTGTAATGGGGGGCGCAATGGCGAAACTTACCCAGATGACAGGGAATAATGAAGTACACCTCTCGCCCGATGAAAAACATATGGCTATCCTCCATTCCTACAGCAATAAGCCGGAGGAACTATATCTTAAAAAAACTTCCTCCAATCAAAAGGCGGAGCAGCTGACATCAGGACAATCTGAAGAATTCGCTTCTTATCCCTGGCGGGACCCTCAGCTGATAACTTTCACGGCTTCAGATGGAGCAGAAGTTCCGGCCCGTCTGTTTGTTCCGGAGGCAGGCGTGAAGAATAAGGCGGCGGTAGTTTTTGTCCACGGGGCAGGATATCTACAAAATGCGCACAAGTGGTGGTCCAGTTATTTCAGGGAATATATGTTCCACAACCTTTTAACCGACCTCGGGTATACGGTTATCGATATAGATTATCGGGGAAGTGCAGGTTACGGCAGGGACTGGCGCACCGGGATCTACAGGCATATGGGAGGAAAGGATCTGTCAGATCAGGTAGACGGGGTGAAGTACCTTATAGCGGAACATGACATTGATCCGGAAAAGATCGGGATATACGGAGGAAGTTATGGAGGCTTCATCACCCTGATGGCCCTGTTTACGGAAGCTGAAACATTTACATCGGGTGCCGCTCTGAGATCGGTTACCGACTGGGCTCATTACAACCATGGCTACACCTCGAACATTCTGAATGAACCCGCCCTGGATCCTATAGCTTATAGACGCTCCTCCCCCATCTATTTCGCTGATGGGTTGGAAGGAAATCTTTTGATCGCCCACGGAATGGTTGATGTAAACGTCCATTTCCAGGATGTCGTAAGACTTGCCCAGAGACTGATCGAACTGAAAAAGGAAAACTGGGAGATGGCAGTCTATCCGGTAGAGGATCACGGATTTGTTGAACCAACAAGCTGGATGGATGAATATAAAAGGATCCTCAGGTTATTTAATGACACCCTTCTGGATGAAAAATAGGCAGGAAAGCAATAAAAGCATTTCTATTCAGAATTTTCAGCAACTGAATCTGGATCGGGAACATCAAACATTTTGTACTTTTGCCATTTCGAAATAATAATTCTTCATTTTCTCATCCATGGCAAGAGGTGGTTTTTCCAGCAGGATAGGTTTTATCGCTGCTGCTGCAGGTTCAGCGGTTGGTTTAGGTAACATTTGGCAATTCCCTTATATCGCGGGGCAAAACGGAGGAGGCGCCTTTCTGCTGGTCTATTTCTTCTGGATCTTCCTTTTAGGGGTGCCAATTATGTCTGCCGAGATTGCACTTGGAAGAAGTGCTCAGGCCAATCCTTATGGTGCCTATAAAAAATGGGGAGGAAAGGCCTGGGGACTCGTTGGTTTGTTTGGAATTCTGTGTTCGGTAATGATCCTGTCATTCTACAACGTGGTTTCAGGCTGGGCTTTTGGTTATTTTCTGGAAACCGCTACGGGAAGCCTCTTGAAAAAAGAGGAATTCAGTTCCTTTTTCTCCAGCTTCGTCACCGATTTCAGTGATAATTTCTGGTACAGTCTTGCATTTATGCTTATAACCGCCCTGATCGTAATGATGGGAGTAAAACGAGGAATTGAAAGTTCGGCCAAGATCATGATGCCGGCTCTGTTCCTGATCCTGATAGGAATAAGTATTTTCGGGCTTATGCAGCCCAATGCCTTGGAGGGGGTGAGATTCTATTTATTCCCCGACTTCAGCCAGATCAACGGTGCCACCATTTATTCTGCGCTGGGGCAGGCCTTTTTCTCGCTGAGCCTTGGACTGGGAGGTTTGATTACTTATGGTTCCTACCTCAGCAGAAAAGAGAACATTGTAAAATCTGCAGTTTTAGTTTCGTTAACCGATACCCTTGTGGCCTTCCTTGCAGGAATGATGATCTTCCCTCTTGTCTTTTCGCAAGGTCAGTCTCCATCAGAGGGACCAGGACTTGTATTTGTTGCGCTTCCCGGTATATTCCAGGCCATGGGTCCTGTTCTGGGTGCTGTTATAGGTGCTTGTTTCTTTCTGCTCCTGTGTTTCGCGGCACTTACCTCCACTATTTCGCTCCTGGAAATTCCCGTTGCCTTCCTTATGGATGAATTAAAATGGTCCAGAAGGAAAGCAGTAATTGTGATGACTGTACTGATCTTCCTCATCGGAGTCCCAAGTATGGTAGGATTTGGAGGTGTGGATTTCTTTTCTGATTTTGCCTTTTATGAAGGCAGGGTCAAATCTTTTATGGATGTAATTACCGATATCTTTTCTGTCATTGGCCTTCCTCTGGGAGGTTTGCTATTGACCATCTTCATTGCAACCCGTTGGAAAACTAAAAATCTTTCTGAAGAGTTAAGCCATGGTTACGAAGGCTATAAAGGTTCGTTGGCAGAGAAATTCATCAATATAATGATAGTCTACGTCAGTCCACTTATTCTCGGATTTGTATTTATACTTACTGTCCTACAGAAGTTTTTTGGAATAAGCCTGTTTTGATTCAAGGCGGTTTAAAACCTGGCAGGCTTTAAGAACCCATAGGTTTAGTTAGGCAAGGCCAGTCGTAATTTTTTCTTATCTTTAGGTAACGACAAAATTATCATTCTGATGGAGAATATTCTTGTAGCTATCAATTTCGAGAAAAATGCTGAACGTCTAATTGAAAAAGCCTACGAGATGGCATCGACTTTTGATGCCAAGGTCTGGATCTTACATGTCACCGAACCGGATCCGGAGGATTATATCAGTCTGGAAGCAGGCCCTCAGTTTGTTCTTGATAAAAGAGCGGAAAGGAGGAAGCAGGAAGCCGTTTTGGTCAAAAAGCTTGCAGACAATCTGAAAAGCAGGAATGTAAGAGCAGAAGGTCTGCTGATAGAAGGTCCCACTGCCAGAACCATTCGCAAAAAGACATTGGACCTGAATATTGATCTGGTGATAGCCGGGCATCAGAAAAGGAATTTCTTCTACCAGCTTTTCGTTGGAAACAAAGACCAGAGCATTATCGACGAACTTAATGTCCCCGTGCTGGTAGTTCCTTTAGGCTGACCTTATTTTTATTTAATAGGGATTAGTTTGAAGCTAACCTGTTTTAGAAATCACCTCCTGATAGTATAAAATTGAACAGAAGTAGCAGGGCAGTAAATAACAGCGCAAAAATAGCAATCAGACTCCACATCCAGGTGTTCTCCTCTTTCAGAAGATCATCCCGGAATTCTCTGCATTTATGGAGGACTTTCTTTATCATGGGAAATTTCGGGCCACAAAGTTACGAATTAAAGCAGGTTATACCATGGTTTCCTGCCACCAATCCCCTCGTTGTTGAAAATCAGTATTTTAAAAAATAAGGCTTAGGTCAGGGGTCGATTTTACAGAATCAAAAACTTCACCAACTTTTAAAAAGAACTGGTTTCATAAATTTAAAATACTATCCCATGGTCCCTGTTCAGGAAGAAAAACAGTAATTTGAGCTATCATATAATAATAACCAAATGAAGCCAATCAAAGTTGCCCTCGCCGGGTTCGGTGCCGGTGGAAGGATATATAATGCCCCCATCATTGCATCTGTGGAGGCCCTTCGAATTACCAAAATACTTACCTCCAGTCCTGAAAATATAAAAGCCGCAAAACGGGATCTTCCTAAGGCAAGTCTTGTAAAGGATTTTACTGAAATACTGGAGGATTCCGAAATAGACCTTGTTGTGATCACTACCCCCAATCAGCTTCACAGGGAATATGCCGAAAAAGCCTTGAAAGCAGGTAAACATGTGGTGGTCGAGAAGCCCATCACGCCCACCGTAAAGGAGGCTGAGGTTCTTATAAAACTAGCACAAGAGAACGGTAGGATCCTCAGCGTTAACCATAACCGCCGATGGGATAGCGACATCAGGACAATTAAAAGAATTCTGGAGGAAAAGAGACTGGGAGAGGTGGTGGAATATGAAGCACATTTTGACAGGTTTAGGCCGGAATTGAAGGACAGCTGGAAAGAAAATAAGGAAAATGCGGGCAATGGAATCCTCTACGACCTCGGGAGCCATCTCATTGATCAGACCTTATGGCTGTTCGGATTCCCAGAGGAGGTATTTGCGGATCTTCGCATCCAGCGTGAGAATTCAGAGGTGGTCGACAATTTCGAGCTGCTGTTATTCTACCCCGGACTCAAGATAACGCTGAAGGCCGGAATGATGGTCAAGGAACCGGGGCCAAGGTACCAGGTTTTTGGAAGAAAAGGCTGCTTCAGAAAATGGGGTATGGATGTACAGGAAGAAGCCCTTAAAAAGGGAATTCATCCCAAGGACCGAACTGATTGGGGGGTGGAGCCTGAAGATATCTGGGGAAAAATAAGCAGTCCTTCAGGTGACGAGACTATTCAAAGCGAAAGAGGGGACTATCGAAAATTCTATGAAAATATTGTGGCCAGTATCCGGGGAGAGGAGAACCTGGAAGTTACGCCGCAGCAGGCCAGTAATGTAATAAGGATAATAGAATTGGCAATCAGGAGCAATTCTGAAAAGCGGGTGTTACCTACAAATTAACAGACCTGACAGGTTTTAAAAACATATTAGGCCTGTCGCCTGCCATCACCCCTACTCCTATTTTATATCTTCCTGTTTAGCCTTTACCCGGGCGAAATATTTTTTTGCTTCCCTAACTACCCTTGGTGCCAGTATAAGCGTTGAGGTCATCGTCGGGATAGCCATTAGGGCAAAAAACCCATCTATAAGGTTAATCATCATACTCAGGGTAGTGGTGGCTCCGATAAGAATGCTCAATACGTAAAAATAGTTGTAATAGTGGCTTCTCCTTACCCCTATTAGGAAGGACAGACATTTCGTACCATAATAAGAATAAGTGAAGAGAGAGGAGATACTGAAAACTGCGATACATACCAGCAACAAATACTGTCCATAAACCGGTACGGCTTCATTAAAAGCTGCTGCAGTAAGGCTCACCCCGTTCACATCCCTTGTCTGCCAGACGTCGGTGACAAGAATGGCAAATCCTGTAAGGGAACAGACCACCAGCGTGTCAATTGCAGGGCCCAACATAGCTACCAGGCCTTCCCGCACCGGCTCATCCGTCTTAGCCGCACCATGGGCCATAGGCGCAGTCCCTATACCCGCCTCATTTGAAAAAGCCCCTCGCCTTATACCCAAAATAATAAGTCCTCCCAGGGCGCCTCCCAATAATGGATCCCCTGCAAAATTATCTGCCGCAAAAGCATCGGTAAAGATAAGTCCAAGATAATAGGGGACCTGCTCAATATTCACAACCAGGATAATTAATACGGCCAGGAAATACAAAGCTACCATTGCCGGCACCAGCTTTCCTGCAGTACTGCTTATTCGGTCAAGTCCTCCAAAAATGACGACTGAAGTTATGGCCACTAAAATAAAACCTATCATAAGATCGGTCCAGAAACCCACCTGTACCCCGTTTGGTTCCAGAAGAATGAAATTTATGGCCTGGGTAAGCTGGTTTACGTTGAAAACCGGTAAGGCACCCACAAGACCTGCCACACTGAAAAAGGCAGCCAGAAACCACCACTTTTTTCCAAGGCCTTCCATAATAAAATACATAGGGCCTCCCTGCAGCTTACCTTCACTATCCCTGCCCCTGTACATGATAGCCAGGGTATTGGTGAAGAATTTTGTCGCCATTCCTACAATTGCGCTCACCCAGAGCCAGAACATGGCTCCCGGTCCTCCTATTGCAATAGCCACGGCAACTCCTGCAATATTCCCCATCCCAATGGTGGATGCCAGGGCGGTTGAAAGAGCTTTGAAATGGGAAATCTCACCCGGATCATTAGGATCATCATACTTCCCCCGCAGAACCTGTAAGGAATGTCCTAAATACCTGAAAGGTAAAAACCTGGAAAGCACCAGCAGGTATAAGCCCCCACCTATCAGCAATATCAAAAGTGGAAGTCCCCACACAAATGATGCAAACTCCGCAATAAATTCATCAGTTTTAGCCATGACTCAAATATAAGTGAAGCTCTCTTGTATAACCAAATATATTTTGATCACGAAAATAAAATTCTTCACATAATTTAAAGATTTACTATATTCGGAAGTTCCCAACAGGTTGTGAGTAGGAAAAACGTGCTTCATATCGATGAACGACACCTTTTTATCGTTGAAGAGTAAATTAATTGTAGGAAAGAGTTGGTTGTGTTTAGTTTTTGAATATTTTTGCCTGCTCTTTTCCGAAGAAATCGAAAGGGCTAATTAACTGTTTTTTAAATATTAAATGTCCTTAGAAGAACCGTCCCAATCCTGTGACTGTAAAGACCAACTGGCCAAAGCTGAGCAGGAGGTTGAAGACCTGCTTCAACAACGTCTGGGCTTCCTCTCTACCGTAAGTCATGAAATCCGTACCCCTCTCAATGCCATTATTGGGATCTCTGATCTTTTACAACAGCCAAATTCTAAGGAACAGCAGGAGGAATATTTTCAGATTTTAAAACAAACCTCCGAAACCCTGCTGGAATTGGTGAACAACGTGCTCGACTTTAGTAAAATCAATTCGGGAATACTGAAGGTTTCTAATAAAATTTTCGATTTGCGAGCGACCATTACTCGGAGCCTCTACGGCGAGCGGATCAAGGCCCGCAGCAAAAAATTGGAGCTCGAAATTGAAATCGATCCCAGGCTTCCTGAATTCATTGTTGGAGATTCAGTTAAATTAGGACAGGTTTTCATGAACCTGGCCTCTAACGCTATTAAGTTTACAGATAAGGGAAAAGTACTTATTAAAGTGGATGTTGTCGATCTGTCCGATTCAATGGTTACCCTTAGATGTGCCGTCCGCGATACGGGAATAGGAATTCCCGAGGAACAGCGGGAGAATATTTTTGAAGCTTTCAATCAGGGAAGCGAAGATATTAATATTCGATACGCCGGCACCGGGCTCGGGCTCAGTATCAGCCAAAGGGTCATAAGTATGTTGGGTGGAAAGCTGGAGGTGAACAGCGAAGTAGGGGCAGGTTCAGAATTCAGCTTCTGCCTTGATTTTCCTTTAGCCAATACTCCGGAAGCTGTACCTCCCGGTTTTCTCGCAGAAAAGCAGTTTTCCTCCAGGGGAATAAAAGTTCTATTGGTTGAGGACAATAAAATCAATGTCCTCGTGGCAGAGAAATATCTAAAGAAATGGGAGGTCGACCTGGAAACGGTGCCAGACGGAAAGAGCGCCCTTAAACTGGTCCAGGAAAAGGATTTTGATATTGTACTCATGGACCTGCAAATGCCCATTATGGACGGTTTCACCGCTGCACGTCTGATTCGGGAACTGCCCGGAGAAAAGTACCAGAAACTGCCTATAATTGCTTTAACGGCAGCCTCGGAACATATCTATCAGGAAAGAATTCAGCTGACAGGTTTCAGTGATTTCATGAACAAGCCCTTCCACCCGGAGGATCTGCTGAGAAAAATCACCGCTCAGGTTGGATTGGAACTTGTCGAGGAAAATCTTTCTGGATCTTAGTTAAGCTGCGTCGGAATATTTCTTAAATTTGACTCGACCGACAAAGGAATACGGCAAGTTCTTTCCGTCCCTTCCCTCGCCAGCCACAAAACCCAGGTATTCTTAAATTTTTATACCCTTTCGAGGTTAAAGAGTCATGAAACAAAATGAGTTTACCCCCAAACTTATTAGTCTCCTAAAAGAAGGTCTTTCCAGAAAACAGTTCACCAGCGATGTAATGGCAGGAGTCATAGTAGGTATTGTCGCCCTGCCTCTTGCCATTGCCTTTGCCATTGCCTCCGGAGTTTCGCCTGAAAAAGGATTAGTGACCGCAGTAGTAGCCGGGCTGTTGATTTCTGCTCTGGGAGGCAGCCGGGTACAAATAGGCGGACCTACCGGAGCTTTTATCGTCATCGTCTACGGAATCGTACAGGAGCATGGGATAGAGGGCCTGACCATCGCCACTTTTATGGCAGGTTTCATCATTATGGGAATGGGCTTTGCGCAGCTCGGAAATTACCTGAAATTTATTCCATATCCCCTGATTGTCGGATTTACAAGTGGAATTGCCCTCATCATTTTCTCTTCACAGATCAAAGATGTATTCGGCCTGAAAATGGCCGAAGTTCCTGCAGATTTTATAGAAAAATGGGTCGCCTACGGAAGGAATCTGGACAGTGTGAACTGGAACGCCTTTGCAATTGCCATGGGTACCGCCCTGATTGCTTTGAATTTCCACCGGATATCCAAAAAGATTCCCGGTTCCATAGTTGCCATTATTCTAAGCACAGCCCTGGTTTACTTTGCCAAACTTCCCGTGGACACCATAGAAAGTCAGTTTGGGGACATTCCTAATACCATCCCAATACCAGGACTTCCAGCCATTAATTTTGAAACTATCCAGGACCTTATTCAACCTGCCATCGCCATTGCCCTTCTGGGCAGTATAGAATCCCTTTTATCTGCAGTGGTAGCCGATGGAATGACGGGGGGACGCCACAGGTCCAATATGGAGCTCGTCGCCCAGGGAACAGCTAATATATTTTCGAGCCTCTTTGGTGGCATCCCCGCAACCGGCGCAATTGCGAGGACAGCAACCAATGTCAAAAACGGCGGGAGAACCCCTGTTTCCGGCATAATACATGCCCTGGTCCTCTTACTGATCATGCTCCTCTTTGCGCCAGTTGCCAAACTCATTCCCCTGCCCAGTCTTGCAGGGATCCTGGTAGTCGTGGCCTGGCATATGGGAGAATGGCATCATTTTCTGTCCTTAATGAAAAACCATCGCCTGGATGTACTGGTACTGCTCTCCACCTTTCTGCTCACGGTCTTCTTTGATCTCATCATTGCCATTGAGGTGGGCATGATCCTCTCCAGTTTTATTTTCATGAAAAGAATGAGTGAGACCAGCTCCATAAATATTTTCAACCCACAGAAGGACCAGCAGGAAATACTCTTTGAGAAAGAACTGCCCCCACTTCCTGATGGGGTGCTGCTATACGAGATCAACGGCCCATTTTTCTTCGGTGCCTCTCAAAAATTTCAGGAAGTTCTCACTGATCTAAACCAACACCCCCGTGTACTGATCCTTCGCCTGAGAAATGTTCCCTTTATTGATGCCACCGGGCTAAACAGATTAAAAGAAATCTGCGTCAAATTAAAGACCAGGGGTACAAGCATTGTGCTCTCGGGTGCCAGTCGTTCGGTAAAATCTGAAATGCTGAAGGCGGGGCTGTACAAGCTTCTGGAGAGGCAGAATATAACCAATGATATCCAGGAGGCACTGGAACGGGCAAAGCTGATTTTAAAGGGCTTGGATAAAAAGTCTTCGAAATTTAGTCCTTCCAAAGATTGTTAAAGAAAACAAAAAACAATAGCTTTGGACTTTGTTTATTTTTCTCCCAAAAAAGAAAACTGGACAAGTCAGACCCTTTACTGAACAGGCAAAAAGCTTCACGAGCGAATCCATGCGGATATTTTTTTTCCTTCTTCTTACCCTTCTTCTCACCACACCTCTGAAGGCACAGGAACTTCTTTGGGAAAACACCATCGGGGGAAATGGACAGGACTGGATGAACCATGCTTTTCAGAATAAATCAGGAAATTATATATTCTCAGGTTACTCCATGTCTGACATTTCGGGAGATAAAACTGAAGTATCCAGAGGGGACAGCGATTTCTGGATAGTAGAAACAGATATCCATGGGAATATTCTCTGGCAGAAGACTGTAGGAGGAACTAGCCTTGACCACATCGTGAAGACGGTTCAACTGGAAGATCAGACCTACCTGCTTGCAGGCGACACCTGGTCGGGTCCCGGTGGGGAAAAGACCGGACCGGCCTATGGGATTCATGACCTTTGGCTGGTAAAACTCGACAAGGATCAGAATATCGAATGGCAGCAGACATTCGGCGGGGAGGAACAGGATTTCCTCTCAGATGTAATTGCAACCAAAGATGGAGGTTATCTCGTTATCGCTCATTCCACCTCCCCGGTTTCCGGAAACAAAACAACTGCGCCCTTTGGTGAATCAGATCTCTGGATGCTGAAATTGAATGCCCGAGGGGAAATAGAATGGCAAAAAAGCTTTGGAGGGAATGGAGTGGAAGCTTACGCACGAATCCTGGAAACCCAGCAGGGATATATTATTGCCTCCGGCTCTGCTTCGGGCGTTTCAGGGAATAAGACAGAGCCCTCAAGAGGTTTAGGGGATTACTGGGTATTTGAAATCGATACCAATGGCGAAATCCTTTGGCAAAAAACCATTGGGGGCGATAATGGGGATTCATTTGAAGATTTTGCAGCGACCCCTGATGGGGGTTATATCATGGGTGGGGATTCCGCCTCCCGGGCAACTGGTGAAAAGGAGGTTCCTAACCAGACCTTCAATGATCTCTGGCTTCTGAAAATTGATGCCCAGGGTAGCATTATCTGGCAAAAAACCTATGCCGGGGGCCCTTCGGGAACCAACTGGCTGTCAGAAGTCCTTCCCTCCTCCACGGGAGGATATTTAATAGCTGCCATGGCCTATCCCGGGGTGGGCCATGACAAAACGGAGCCGGGATACGAGGAACGCGATTTCTGGCTTCTGAAAATCTCGGAGCAGGGAGAAGTCTGCTGGGACAAGACTTTAGGGGGAAACAGCCTCGACCAGCCCATGTCGGGATTTGAGGATCACGAAGGGAATTTCGTAGTGGGAGGCTGGTCTGATTCCGATGCTTCCGGGGATAAATCGGAAAATGCCATGGATAGGGATTTCTGGGTCACCAAAATTTCACAGCCTGAGATCAGTTATCCTATAGCGAACATTCCGGAGGAACCTATCATGGCCTGCGACCAGAGTGGGGATGGATTCACAGAATTCGACCTCAGCGGCCTTCATGAACAGATCCTGGGAGGGCAGGAGAATGTGGAGGTGAGTTATTATGAGGAGGACGGGAGCCCCCTCCCCTCTCCGCTGCCCGATACCTTCAGAAATACAGAGAAAGACCGGCAGCTGATCCACGTGAAGCTGACAAATACCCTGTACCGCTGTGCCACCACCGAATTTGATATTCTGTTACAGGTAGGCTGCGGGGACGAAGGCGGAGGCGAGGAAGAAGAGGAGGAAGAGGAAAAAGAGGAGATCGATCTGTCGGATAAATTCCCAAAATTCTTTACTCCCAATTCCGATGGATACCACGATATTTGGAAACCGAATTCCTCAGTTATAAGTGGGATTACAAGCATTTATATTTTTGACCGCTACGGAAAACTGCTGAAACAACTGCCAAGAAACACGGGATGGGACGGAACCTTCCGGGGAAGACCCATGCCCAGTGATGATTACTGGTTTCTGGCGGTGTTGGATGAAAAGGAAGAAGTTAAAGGTCATTTCAGTCTGATTCGGCAGGATTAAAATCGTAAAAACATAAACA
The DNA here is from genome assembly GCA_946887025.1 of uncultured Salinimicrobium sp. Next base: position 7,093 of record CAMPJY010000013.1, on the reverse strand, counting down.
GCGGCATAAAAACATAGCACAGGAAAAAATACAGAGATGAATAGATGGATCATAGGTTTCTTTTTATGCCTTGTCTTACAGCCACAGCTGCAGGCCCAGGAGGTGCTGCCCACCTATTCGGATTACCTGACCGACAACCTGTATCTGCTCCACCCATCCATGGCTGGCGCCTCCAACAGGAACAAGATCCGGCTGACTGCCCGCCAGCAGTGGTTTGATGTCAAAAACGCCCCCAGCCTTCAGACTTTAAGTGTTCATGGCAGGGCCTGGGAAAAAGTGGGGCTGGGAGCCATTGCTTTTAACGACCAGAATGGCAATTTCTCCCGAAGAGGCTTCTATGGCACCTTTGCCTATCACCTGCTGTTCTCCCGCAGCGAACTGGACCTGAATCAGCTGTCTTTTGGGATCAGCGGGGGGATCATCCAGCACAGTCTTGACATCAGTTCCTTTACAGAATTTGATCCGCTTCTGGAGACCGCCGCTTCCGCGGATATTTATGCCAATATGGATGTAGGTTTTTCCTATTACTATTTCAATTTCTTCGCCCACCTCACCGCAAGGAATCTGGTTTCAGGAGGAAGGGAATTGTATTATTCCGAGGTTTATCCAAATAACCAGAGAAAGTACCTGTTTTCCTCAGGTTATGTGATAGATACCCAGCGCAGGTACTGGAAATATGAACCTTCGGTCATGTTTCAGATGAAAGAGGCCACAGATGAAAAAACCCTAGACCTCAACTTCAAGGCCTACCGCGACCTGGAAACAGGAATGTTCTTCGGCGGCCTGTCGTACCGCAGGGCTTTTGAGTATTCTGAATACACCAGGAATGGGGATGAGGTGGCCCGGGAGAACCTGCAGTACCTGACAGCTTTTGCAGGCTTTGGATATAAGGATTTCCTCTTCGCCTATACCTATAGCCAGCAGCTGAATTCCGTGGTAATGAGCAACAGCGGATTTCACCAGATCACCCTTGGCTTCAATTTCGGAAAAAACCGCGAGAGGTATGACTGTTACTGCCCCGGAGTAAACCAGAATCAGGGCTGGTAGAAAATAAAAAGCAAGTCTACAGGCCTGCTTAAGAGGGAGCCGCGCCCATTCATCTCCCTATCAAGTGCACACCTAATGCACATCAAGTGCACACCTAGTGCACACCAAGTGCACATTTTATGTGCATTAGAAGTGCTTACAATCTGCTTCAGGTTAGCATTTGTTACAGAGGAGATATAGACCGAATAGGTTTACAAAACCTGTTAGGTCTGGGGTTCAATAATCAAAGGAAAATCACCACGGTATCCCCGCATTTATTACATTTGATGCGATGAGAGGTTTTCTGTTCCTTCTGTTTTTTCTTTCTGCAACCCCTGTATTCGCCCAATTAGGCTTTTGTGAGGGCAGCAAAGGAGATCCTATTTTTCATGAAACCTTTGGTACGGGTAATACCTCCGGCCCTGCTCTTCCCCCGACCGTAACGAATTATACATACGTAACCGGGGATCCCAATGACGGGCAGTATACCATTTCAGGGAAAATTGGACAGAACAACACCACCTGGCATTCCTTCCTTCCCTCCTCCACTGTTTCTGACGGCAGGGCCCTGATCGTGAATGCCTCCTTCACCTCAGGTCAGTTTTACCGCACCGAGATCACCGGGCTGTGCCAGAATACCAGCTATGAATTTTCGGCTTTTCTGATGAATGTGTACGACCGCAGCAGCGGGATCTGCGAGAACGGGGGGATCCCCATAAACGTACGCTTCGAAATCTGGGACCAGACCGAAACCAGCCTTTTGAAAGAAGGCAGTACAGGAGATCTCCAATCCACCAATTCCCCTCAATGGCAACAATTTGCACTTACCTTTCAGTCGGAGGCCGGCCAGGGATCGGTAATTCTAAAGATGTTCAATAACGGCGTGGGAGGCTGCGGAAACGATCTGGCTATAGATGATATCATCTTCAGATCCTGCGGGGATCTCACGGAAGTCAGCGACGGCAGCAGCAACAGCAGCGGGATCACTGTTTGTTGGGAAGATGCTCCTGTGAGCCTTGACCTCAAAGCCATCTCCGATTCCTCCGTGTATTCTGATCACTTTTACCAGTGGCAGCAAAGTTCGGATAACAGTACCTGGACAGACATTTCGGGGGAAACAGCTGATAGCTTCCAGTCCCCGCCACTTTCCTCTTCCACCTATTACAGGGTAAAGGTAGCAGAAGATCCTGCCAACCTGCAGAACAACCTGTGCAGCTCCGCTTCGGAGGCTTTTTTCGTGGAGATCCTTCCCACGCCCCTGGCTCCGGTAAGTTCCGGGAATGTCAAGACCTGCAGCAATCAGGAGCATCCCGGATTAAGGGTACAGGCCGAAGCAGACGAAGCCATTGACTGGTACGATTCACCTACAGGAGGCAGCCTGGTAGCTGAAAACAGCAACCCTTTTTACCCCGAAACTTCGGGCACCTATTACGCAGAAGCCCATAAAACAGGCACCTCTTGTGCACCGGGCCCTCGTACTGCAGTTGAATTCACGATTTACCCGGCTCCGGCACCTCAGGATGAAGTATTATACCTCTGTACAGGGACTTCCATCGAACTCGATGCAGGCCTGGAGAACCAGCAATATGAGTGGAGTACCGGGGCTACTTCCAGGAGTATCACCGTTTCAGGGGCAGGGATTTACGAGGTAAAGATAACAAATTCCCTGGGCTGCAGCAGTACCAAGACCGTGGAGGTGGTGGCAGTGGAGACTCCAGTAATTCAGGAAATTGTTTCAGAAGGTCGAAGTGTCAGCATACTTCTTGAAAATCAGGGGGATTTCCTTTACTCCCTGGACGGCAGTAATTTTCAGGCATCCCCTCTGTTTCCTTCAGTAAAAGGGGGCATTTATACAGCCTATGTTAAAAATCTTGCCGGCTGTTCGGTGGAGACCCTGCAATTTGCCCATCTGGTATTACCTGAATACATTACTCCCAATAATGACGGCAATCATGACTATTTTGAATTGAAGGGTGTAAGTTTCTTCGGCAGCTCAGAAATCAGGATCTTCGACCGTTATGGGAAATTGCTTGCCTCGGGTCCGGGGGCAAATTTCAGATGGGATGGTAACCTGCGGGGCCAGGCTCTTCCTGAGGAGGATTATTGGTATGCCATAGATATTGAAGGTTTTGAAACCATCAAAGGCAATTTCAGCCTGCTGCGATAAGCAACCTCAGCTATAGACTAATCGGTGGTCACGACCTGTTCAGGTTTTCAACCAAAATCATTTTGTCCGACATCTCCGCATGCAATATCAATATTAAGGGCACCAGTAGAAAAGGGATTAAAGAGAATTTCGAATCATATTGAAAATGATTAAAAGTGTTTTTAAACATAATGATTTTTCACCAGTACCTATCTAAAATATTTTTTCACATGACAGCTATAATCGGAAAATATCTTAATTTTATCTTAATTCTATTATTGTGATTTTCATTAATACCTTGTTGATGGAATACCGTGACCATACTAAAATTACTATCCAAAAAGCGAATTAGCCGCGCGCTGTTCAAGGTCTGCAGGATCAATGGATTTGATTCCGTGGCCCAAATAGAAACCTACTTTTCCGAACATCAGAGCTTTGATGATCTGCAGTGGTGCGGAACTCAGGAAAAGAAGGAACTGCATGCCCTCATCAATTCCGATTTAAAGAAATTGGCCTCGCAGTGGCAGATCCCCACAGAGATTCTGGCGACGCCTTCCATTGTGCGTACGGCTGATCATATACTAAAACAGGAAAACCTGCTGCACGAACACCAGATGAGCATCTTCAAGGAGAGCTTAAAGATATATGAAGGGACCCAACCCCTCATCCCTTCGGAAATAGCAAAGAAACTGGAGCTTTACGAAAGGTACGTGCGCGGTCGTAGAAGGTTGGCTATTAAAAGGATATTCCAGAAGCTGGGGGCGCTTCAGCCAATGAAAGAAGACCTGCTCCTGAATTATAATCTCGATGTGGCAGCATCCCTTATCTGTATTGATGAAACCTCGGCACGTCACATCAATACCAGAGCGGACACCTCTTTTACTCCTGAGTTCCTCGGGCTGCTCTTTGGCGCCTATCTGCAGGAGCAGTTCAGTCTGTTGGGGGAACCCGAGGAGGTATTGGCAGGGAACTTCTTAGGGCACAGACATTACTGGTCCCATTTTTACCTGGTGAGAAAGGAGCTGACTGCCGTTATGGATTTCGATGCTTTCATTCAGGAAGTTCATACACTGGTGGAGACCAGAAATTCAGAAAACGGAGCAATAGATTTTAAAAGGTTTGTCTCCTATTTCACCAGAAATGCCACTACATCTCAAATCGAAGCCCTTGTTCCTGTAGCCAGGAAACTTCTTATAAAGGAATTAGGACAACATGTAAATGAGGATGGAAACCTGGTTTTCCAACTAAAAAAAATAGCCAGCGTACATCTTTATCTCTTTGAAGCCCTGGACCAGTTGAAGGTTCCTTCCAATCCTTCGGCCATTCGTAAAAAAGTGAATGAACTGTATCCTGAGATCTATATAGATCCTCTGAGCTTTAAAAAACTGATGAAGGCAAAATGGGGATTCACCAACCACAGGCAGGCCTACGGGCTGAAAAAATGGAAGCAGCATCGAGCAGGGACCGCAATTATTGAGGAGCAGAGCGTACTCGAAGAAATAAAAACCAAATATCCTTTCAATTCCAAGGCATATTGGCAGGCGCATTGGGAGTTTCAATTCATTCGGCTTCAAAAATTTGCGGAAGCAGAATCCCGACTCCCCGACAAGCATGGTCCGGAGGAGGAGAAAAAACTGTTTCACTTTCTGGTGTCACAGGAGCAGAGGATAAGAATTGGGAAACTGGAACCCTGGCGGGAGATAGCATTCAAAGAGTTCAGGAAAAGGTTTCCTGCCAAGAACCGGGATTATAATGACGCCCTTTGGGAGGAGAATTTTCAGGAATTTAAGGAGTTTGTACAAAAGCACCTCCGGCTGCCCAGAAAGTGTGGCCCAAAAGAGGAAAACAGGGTTTACAACTGGTTCAGCAATAATCGGTACGGGATTTCCAAGGGAAAACTGACCCCGGAAAAGGAACGGCAGTTCAGTAGGTTCGTCAATGCCCTTTCCACAAAAAACCGCTCCCATTGGGAGCTTGCCTGGGATAAACGTTTTGAGGAACTCAGTCTTTTTGTCCAGACCAACCACCGGCTTCCAAAACAGGAGGCTCCCGGGGAAGAGGACAGCCTTGCCAACTGGCTCAGGAGACAGCTACGCAAAAATAAACAAGGGGAACTGCAGCCTTACCAGCTGTTGCAGCTGGAAAGACTGAATAAAATCGAACCTCCAAAACCAGCTATCATTCACAAAGAGCTTTGGGAAGAAAACTGGACCAGCCTGAGAGCTTTTGTAGATGAGCAGGACAGACTCCCCAAGTTGAAACCAGAAACCAGGGAAGAAAAGAAATTATACTCCTGGTTAAATATTCAGACCACCAGAGCCAACAAAGGATTACTATCCAGGGGGCAGAAATCCCGTATTGTAAAAATCAAGGCTGAATATCCTTACATCAAGACCGTGCATCATGAACTGGATTGGGATGAGCGTTATGAGGTGATCAGGCAATTCTGCTGGAAACATAAAAGGCTACCCGGAAGAAATAATTCCACGGAAGAAGCAACTCTATGTCACTGGTGGAGAAACCAGTATCGCAGGATGAAAAAGGGAAGACTGGAGCTACGGCAAAAACGGATGTTAAAGGAAATAAGGGACAGGTATATTTACAGAAAACTGAAAGATATCTAATCCAGGTACTCTCCTGCCCGTAAAACAAAAAACCCTGTAGATCAAGCGATTTACAGGGTTTTCATATTTAAGTAGTGACCTCGACAGGATTCAAACCTGTAACCTTCTGAGCCGTAATCAGATGCGCTATTCAGTTGCGCCACGAGGCCTTTTGTCTGCTGTTAAGCGGGTGCAAATATAGGGTTATTTATAAAAAACTAAAACAATTTCCACTAAATAATTTCCGCTGTAAGATCTGCATCCAGAAGCGCCGTGCACTGGGGCTCCAGCTCTTTAAAGGTGCCGGTTTTTACGGTGCATTTCCCCTTATAATGTACCAGGATGGAACACTGCTCCGCCTGCTCGGGGGTGTGTTCACAAACAGCTATGAGGGTATTGATCACATGATCAAAGGTATTGTGGTCGTCATTGTACAAAACAATCTCGTGCAGCTTATCTTCCCTGGTCTCCAGTAAAACCTCTTCTAATACTTTTTCCTTCGTTCCCATCACTTTCCTTCCATTAACATTTTGGATTCTGCAAATTTAAAAAAAAGGATTTAAACTTTCGTTAACTGAAGCGCAACCCATTCGTCGCGTTCAAGTTGCGACCTCAGCTCGAGTCCGAACTGTTCACATTTTTCCCGAATCACAGGAATGTCCGACTCGTAAAAACCACTCAGATATAAATCCCCACCCCCATTCAGACAGCCAACATAGGTTGGTATATCCTCTAGAAGAATATTTCGGTTGATGTTGGCAATGATAATATCGTATTTCTTCTCCCCCAGCAGTTCGGCGCCTCCTTCAAAGACAGAGATGCTGCTGCAGTTGTTCCGCTCCACATTTTCTAGGGAATTCTGATAACACCAGTTATCAATATCTATGGCGTCTACTTCCCGGGCCCCTCGTTTTTCAGCCACAATTGCCAGAACCCCTGTCCCGCAACCCATATCCAAAACTGTTTTCCCCTCGAAATCATTCTTCAGAAGGAACTGTATCATCATATGGGTCGTGGCGTGGTGCCCTGTCCCGAAAGACATTTTGGGTTCAATGACAATATCGTACTCCACGTCTGGCTGAGGATGAAAGGGAGCGCGAACGCAACAGGAATCCTCGACCATGATGGGATGGAAATTCTTCTCCCACTCCTCATTCCAGTTTACCTGTTCTATTTTCTGTCGGGTGTAGCTGATGGAAAATTCACTGGACTGAAGCACCTGTACCCCTGAAAGACTGTCTTCCTCAAACTCCTCCTCCGGGATATAGGCAGTAACCCCATCCTCATTCTCCACAAAACTCTCAAAGCCCACCAGCCC
>CAMPJY010000012.1 GCA_946887025.1 uncultured Salinimicrobium sp. | reverse complement strand
TAAAAATATGACTATTTTCGCAGAAAAAGCCATTATGCCGTTAGCTTTTAACAAGATTTTAAAGGAGGAAATTCCGCTGATTCTGCCCCTGGTGCAGCAGCTCATGGGGTACCAATTTTCCGACGAAATCCTGCAGGGCAGGTTTGAGGAAATGTTCTCCCAGAATTATGAATGTCACGGGATCTTTTATGAGGAGAAATTAATAGGAGTCTTCGGGCTGTGGTTCATGACGCGCCACTATGCCGGGAAATCCTGTGAGCCGGACCATATTTATATTTCTGAGGAATACCAGGGCAAAGGCTTCGGAAAGCAGCTTTTCAGGTATATCTATTCCATAGCTGCCGAAAAGGGCTGTGAGACCTCCGAACTCAACAGCTATGTGAGCAATTATCGCTCCCACAAGTTTTATCTCAATGAAGGCTATGAGATAAAAGGCTACCATTTCCTGAAAGAGTTATAATCTACTAATTAGAGCGCTCTTAATCTACTTTGCCTGCTGCTTTGGCAGTACCCGGGCAGTATACAGTTATGAATGAATGCTGGTTTAATACACTTCAAGTGCACAAAAAATGTGCATTAGGTGTGCACTTGGTGTGCACTAGGTGTGCACTTGATGTGCACTTTATAGGGAGAAGACAAGGCGGGAAATCATCCCTGTTCCTGGGGAAAGGCAGGTCAGGCAGGTGGGATAAAAATTTCAAAAATTTTATTTGGAAGAATGAAAACTTAAATTCTATATTTGCAGGGCTAATGCGGGAGTAGCTCAGTTGGTAGAGCGTCAGCCTTCCAAGCTGAATGTCGCCGGTTCGAACCCGGTCTCCCGCTCAAAGGCCTCACTTGAATTGTGAGGCCTTTTTTTTTGCAGAATTTTCCTGAATTTGCATTTACTTTGGTTTCAGTAAAAATTTCTGCTATGATTAAAGCTACTCGGGAATTGCTGGATTATCTGAAACAGACCAGGACAGCTCAGAATTGGGAGGTGCTTTCTGCTTTTTCCAACATAATTGAAATTCACGGCGGCACCGAGGATGGGGAAGCGGTAGGTGAATATTTGCTGGAGCACCAGGGCAATTATCATCTTAACGAACTTTATAAGGTAGTGCTGAAATTGGGAAATGCGGACCTGGCCCGAAAGTTTTTTCAAAGTGCTGTAACAGATGGAGAGTTAAAGGAAGGTTTTGATCTTGAAGTCCTGGAGATATTTGGAAAATTTCAACTGGAGGAGGCCCGGCCCCTGCTGGTGCAATATGCCCTTGGAGAACCTGATTATTACCGCAGCCTCCATGCCGTAAGGGGACTTCTCAACTACGATTGTGAGGACCTGCAGGACAGGATCCGCACAAGCATTGAATCCATTTACAATAAAAGTCTGTTTAACGAACTGGTGCCCGCACTGGTTTGCAAACTGCAGGACAGGACTGAAGTGCTGGAAAGGCTTTATGTCACCGGCACCGAATATTGCTCCACCGATAGCAATGCTGGAATTCTTCTGGGATTTTCCCTCTGTGGGGTACAGGGGCTGCCATATTTTAAAAAGGCCATATTCAATCCTGCCTGGGAAGCTCATTATCCGTCCCGTTTTTATGTGGCGGAAGGAATGGAGAACCTGGGGATCACATTTTCTGAACTTTTCAGGGAAATACAGGCAATGGAGGATTCGGAGAAGCAGGAATATGGGTTGCAACTGCTTTTATCTTTACTTGAGGTGAAGATAAGTTACGGTAAAATAAAATTGGATGCCAGGGAAAGTTTTTCAGATCTCAAGCAGGAATTCTTTTCCTTGAAGGGTGGCAGGACTTCGGGAGAACTGATTGAGTTCGCCGATAAATTTGGGCAAAGGGAAGAGGCCTACAAACTGGAGGAGCTGCTGCGGCTCCGGCTTAGGGAGGAGACGGTTTTAAGGTGCTTATAAACCTAACAGGTCTTATAGATCTGTCAGGTTTTTCCGGTTTTGAAAGCCGCCTTATTATGCCTATCTTTATCTTTTCATTTAGAAAAATAATGATGCTCACCTTACTGATTACATCCTTATTACTTTACTTGTGGAATTCTGAGGTTGCCAGAGCTTTTCAGGCCAATCCCATCCCTATAAAATCCGTTCCTCTCAGGAAAACCAAGATCATCTTTCCGACTTTTTAAGGCACCCACGGGTGTGCCTGCATCAGCCTTTGTAAATTTTATTCGTTAATAACAGATCCCCATGTGAGGGAAAGCTAGCCCGCAGAATAAAGTTTATTTAAAAAGGCTGCTCCGGTTTTTCATTTTAATGTTCAATAAAAAATTTAAAATCATGTCTAGAGGTAAGAACCTTAGAGAACCAGTAGTCGATATAAAGGAAAAGAAACAGGAAAAGATCCAGAAGAAACTGGAAGCAAAGATGATGAAGAAGCGGAAAAAGAGATAACAGCTTCTGATTAGTTAACGCAACGCCGCCCGGGAAATAATTCCCGGGCGTTTTTTTTAAGGCATGATGGTAAAAAATATTCGTGAATTCGTGGCTGTACTATTTATTCGCCACGAATTCACGAATATCATGTAATCAATATATAACCGAAAATTCGATTACTAGGGGATAATATCTTTTAGTTCCTTGATGGTCCTAAATAATTCCCGGGGGTTTTTTTAGGCCATGATGATAGTAAATATTCGTGAATTCGTGGCTGTACTTTTTATTCGCCACGAATTCACGAATATTATTTAATCAATTTATAAACGAAAATTCGATCACGGCTCCTTCCGCTTTACGGAACCTTCAGGAGGGTAGGGGATGGTATCTTTTAGTTCTTTAATGGTCTCCGGATCGAAATTGGGAAGCTGCAGTTCCTGATTCTCCTTCCATTGTCGGACCCTTTCCTCCGCTTCTTTTGTTTTTTCTTCAGATATTCCCTTGTCCCGGGACATATAAAGAGTCTGAGAAGGAAAGGCCAGTTCGGTCCCGCTGGCGGCAATTATATCCATAATTCGTAGGAGGAGGTCTTCCTTTACCTCCAGGTATTCATCAAAATTGGCGGCATCTATATAGGACCAGATTTCCAGGTCCAGGGAAGAGGCTCCTAACCCGAGGAACCGTACCCGCGCGGGATTGGGATTCATTTTGGGATGAGCATATAAGGCGCTCCTGATCTCTACCAGAAGATATCGGATCTGGTCGGGGGTGGTTTCGTAACGCAATCCTAGAATGTTGTGAAAAAGAAACCGGTCCCGGTGGGCGTAATTTTCTATTTTGTCCGAAGCGAAGGTTCCGTTCGGAATGGTGACCACGGTGCGTTCATTGGTTCTTATTTTAGTGGAGCGCATCCCTATCTGCTCAATGGTACCAACCGTATCCCCGACTTTGCAGAAATCCCCAACCCGTACAGGCTGATCGGCGATCAGGGTAACACTGCCCACAAAGTTTTCCACGGTTTTCTGCGCCCCCAGGGCAAGGGCAATTCCTCCAATTCCCAGGGCGGCAAGGCCAGTGGTTACATTAAAACCAAGGATTCCAAGAATGGCAATGATTCCAAAGACGACGATGGCAATTTTGGCGGCCCTCTTCAGGAAAAGGATTACCGATACCCCGGAAACATTTCCGCGGGAGCTCATCTTCTTTTTGCTGAATTCCCCGATGAATTCAGACAGTCGCCACAGAAAGATGAGGAAGGCGATCAGGCCGATGATAATGGTGATCCCGCTGAACATCTGCCGCAGGACGATTGAAATTCCGATCCTTTCTGAAAGGGCTACAAAGATCCATACCGCCAGATAGATCCTGATGGGCAGGCTCAGGGCAATGATTACGCCTAATGTAGGGTCGACTTTCGCCCGGCGCCACAGATTGGGGATAAGGAAAAGAATAAGGGAAATAATTGCCCAGGAAATGAAATAAGCCAGAACAGCGATTAATAACAGGGCGAGCCACTGCCCTACTGGTACGCCTCCCCACAGGTTCTCCTGAAGAAAATCCGGCATGACGCGCTCCACGAAAAGCGGCTCCTCCACGGTTATGGCAGCAATGGTTTCCACGGTTTCTGCGGAAAACAACCATACAGGCGCCTCTTCTGGCCCTTCGGTCTGTTCAACGAACAGGTCGATTTCTTCCCCGTCAGCCTGAATCGTCCCCACCCGGTCTATTCCCTCAGGCAGATCGTCATCCTCGCGCCCCGTAAAGGAATCACTGATCCAGGAATAGGGCATTATATTCCCGCCTTTATTGAGCAGATACTGAAGCACCTGTACCAGGCGCTCTCCTTCCTCATTCTGGACCAGCGCAGCGTTCATATTGAAATACCTGCTTGCCCGGGAGTAATTCTGTTCAGCGACTGCATCAATAAAACCGCTAACTGTGCCCCTCGGAGTACGGCGCCCGAAGCTGTCGGAAGGGAAATCCTGCACGGGGGCTTCCTGCTCCTCAGGGGTTATTTCCGTATCTATTTGTGCAATGCCTGCCTGGGTGCAGAATAAGAGTAAGGTTGAAATCAACAGAGTTTTAAATCCGTAGGAAAAGGGATTTCGAAGGAGAAAGGACATTTGGAAAGAGAAGTATGGCATTAGCGAGTTTATTTGCTCAGGCTATTAAAATTATGAAAAATTCCCCATAACATCTTTTCCTATAACCTAAGTTTAAGGATTCAGGCCATACCCCCGGGCAGTTTTTTATGTCTCTCAGTTAAATTTCTGAAGATCCACAGATTTTCGGAACCTTTTCAGGAGGAGCTGGATCTTTGGCTCAATATAGCGGGTGCAGAAAGGTTTATCAGGATCAGAAAAATAGTAGTCGTGAAGGGAAGCCCTGGAAGCCTCAAATCTCTTGAAGGGCAACACGGAAGTGATTATGGGAGCCTCAAAGTCTTTCTGAAAGGTCTTTACCGCCTCCAGGGCCAGGGTTTCATCCTCGGGTTTCAGATAATAGATGGCACTGCGGTATTTGTCCCTGAAAGAATGGTTGGAGGTGGATTCGTGCGTGTGAAGATGGATCTGGATCAAAGTTGGCAGGGAAATTATGTCAGGCTGGTAACTTAGTAACACTGCCTCCGAAAGCGCAGCGGCTTCTCCGGTAGAAGCTATATAACCCTGCTCCACTTTAGTCACCCCTTTCAAGGCCTGGAAAACAGCTTCCGTGCACCAGTGGCAGCCTCCGCCGAGTCCTATTTTGTTGAGCCTGGTAACGAAAGAATTCATTCTGTTTACTTTCAGATTATGGGTACTTTTATGAGTAAAACTTTCTTTCCCAAGTTAAGAAGAGCCTTATATAAAATCAATCAAATTATCGTAAATTTGCAACCTTACAGACTGAGTTATGATCGAGAAATTGAATATTGTGAAGCAGCGCTTTGATGAGGTGAATGATCTTATCATTCAGCCAGATGTGATTGCGGATCAGAAGCGTTATATTGAACTGAACAAGGAGTATAAGGAGCTGAAGGCGCTCATGGAGCAGCGGAAAGAATACGTGAGCCTTGTTCAGAATATTAAGGAAGCCGAGGAGATCATTGCCGATGGGAGTGATCCTGAGATGACTGAGATGGCGAAGCTTCAGATGGAAGAGGCGAAAGAAGCATTACCCAAACTGGAGGAAAAGATCAGAATGATGCTGGTGCCCAAGGATCCTGAGGACGCCAAGAACGTGGTTATGGAGATCCGCGCCGGGACAGGAGGGGATGAGGCCAGTATTTTTGCGGGAGATCTGTACCGCATGTACACCAAATACATTGAAAGCAAAGGCTGGAAAACCAATATTGTGGATTACAGCGAAGGTACCAGTGGAGGGTTCAAGGAAATGATCTTTGAAGTAACCGGGGAAGATGTTTATGGCACCTTAAAATTTGAAGCCGGGGTACACCGTGTACAAAGGGTTCCGCAGACAGAAACTCAGGGACGGGTACATACTTCTGCAGCAACGGTAATGGTATTGCCAGAGGCGGAGGAATTTGATGTGGAGATCGATCCCAAGGATGTGCGGATTGACTATTTCTGTTCTTCGGGACCGGGTGGGCAATCGGTGAACACCACTTATTCTGCAGTGCGATTGACTCACATTCCCACCGGGCTGGTGGCACAGTGCCAGGACCAGAAATCCCAGCACAAGAACAAGGAAAAAGCATTCAGAGTACTGCGATCCAGACTGTACGAACAGGAGCTGGCCAAGAAACTGGAGGCTGATGCAGCAAAAAGGAATTCCATGGTTTCCAGTGGGGACAGGAGTGCGAAGATCAGGACCTACAATTATGCTCAGGGAAGGGTTACTGACCACAGGATCGGGCTTACCTTGTATGATCTTTCAAATATAATCAACGGAGATATCGAGCGCATTATAAAAGAATTGCAGCTGGTAGAAAATACGGAGAAGCTGAAGGAGAATTCAGATGTTTTTTAAAACAAAGCTGCCGGGAACCGGCGGCTTTTTTTATTTTCATAGTGACATTTTAGGGGGAGCAACCAAGCCAATATATTGTTTAAAGTATGACCACTCAGGAATTAGTAAACCAAATCAAGCGCAAGAGATCATTCCTCTGCATAGGTCTGGACGTCGATCTTGAAAAGATACCGCAGCACTTACTGCAGGAGGAGGACCCAATTTTTGCCTTTAATAAAGCCATTATCGATGCTACCCATCATCTGGCGGTGGCTTATAAACCCAATACGGCATTTTACGAAGCTTACGGAATAAAAGGCTGGAAATCCCTGCAGCGGACGATAGAGTATTTAAACGAGAAGCATCCTGAAATTTTTACGATCGCCGATGCCAAGAGGGGGGATATTGGCAATACATCGGGTCGGTATGCCAAAGCCTTTTTTGAAGACCTTGGTTTTGACTCCGTTACTGTGGCTCCTTATATGGGGAAGGATTCGGTAGAACCTTTTCTAGCCTTTCAGGACAAGCACACTATTCTCCTGGCTCTGACTTCCAATGAGGGCGCCTTTGATTTTCAGACCTCAGAAATTGATGGGGAAGAGCTTTTTAAGAAGGTCATAAAGATTTCCCGGGATTGGAAGAACGGGCAGAATCTGATGTACGTGGTCGGGGCTACGCGGGCTAAATTGATTGCGGAGGTAAGACAGCTGGCGCCTAATAATTTCTTTCTGGTTCCCGGAGTGGGGGCACAGGGAGGGGATCTTCGGGAAGTCTGCAGATATGGAATGAATTCCAATATCGGCCTGCTGATTAATTCTTCGCGTGCCATTCTATATGCCTCTTCTGAAAAGGACTTTGCCAAGGCGGCGGCAGCTGTGGCAGGGGAGTTGCAGGGGGAGATGGAAAAGATATTGGCAGACAATAATTGTTAAGCTCACGCTGCGCCTGATCTCCAGAGCGCAACCGATCAGCGGGTTAGCCATAAAACCACTAGGTAATGAATAACATCCCAGATCAATTGGGTAGGACCCTAAGCTTTCAAGATATTCCGCAAAGGATAGTAAGCCTGGTACCCAGTCTGACGGAATTAATCGTGGACCTTGGGCTCGAGGAAAAGTTGGTCGGATTAACTAAATTCTGTGTACATCCGGCCCATCTCAGGAAAGAGAAGAAAATTGTAGGGGGAACGAAGAAGGTGAATTTTGAAAAAATAAGGGCCCTTCGTCCAGAAATAATCCTGTGCAATAAGGAGGAAAATACTCCTGAGATGGTACAGGAGCTGGAGAAAATTGCACCCGTACATGTTTCAGATATCAGGAATATAGAGGATACCCTGACACTGATTGGACAGTATGCGGAGATATTTGAGGCTGAAGCAAAGGCAGGCGAGCTGATATCTGGAATTTTGGAAGGCTTAATGGATTTTCAGGAGGAGGTGAAGGACCTGCCGATAAAGAAGGTGGCTTATTTCATCTGGAAGGATCCCTGGATGGTTGCTGGGGGTGATACCTTTATTGATCATCTTTTAAAACTGAACAAGTATCAGAATGTTTACGATCAGGAAAAAGGGAGATATCCCGAGGTGGATCTGCAAAGCCTGAAAGAGAAAGGGGTGGAGTTGTTGCTTTTATCTTCTGAGCCTTACCCCTTTAATGAGAACCATAGGGTAAAACTCCGGCAAAGTTGTGAGTGCCAGATAAAGCTGGTCGACGGGGAGTATTTCAGCTGGTATGGCTCCCGTCTGATAGCTGCATTTTCATATTTTAAAAGCCTCAGGGCTTCTTAGTGTTCATTCTGAAATTCCATGCGCCTTATCTCCCGTAGAATTTTACAGGCCTTGTCATTGAGCAAATCACTTTTGGTTTTGTCAATAACCGCAACTTCATAGGCATGCCGCATGAGGTAGGAATATTTTTCCCGTAACTTATCCAGAGTCGAACGAGGTTCAAATAATCGGAACATGTGCATCTAATCTTGTTTCTACAAAGATATCTGCCCAGTATTGGAAAATTTCCTAAGTTAAAGTTAAGGTTGTGGTAAATGTTCCAACAAAACAATGTTAATTGTTAAAAACTTTTGAGATTAAAGGGTTGATTTACAGGAAAGAGGGGCCTTAAGGAAAGGTTATGATTGTGAATAACTTTGTTCATAACTCCCCTGCTTCTTTTAATTACGGAAAAATAGAACAATATTCCCCTTATGCTTTCGTTGGCCAATTTCTTAATCCTGTAGCGCGAAAACCTTTTTTAGCAGGGAGGTGGTGCGGGCAGACAGGTCATTCCTGATCTTCTGTTCTTCCAGGGAAATCATTGTGAACACCCCTTCGAGGGCTTCCTCTGTGACATAGTCCGGAAGATCTGGATTAACACTAGAGGTTAAGGGCAATGCGTTATAACGCTGAATGAGATTGCTCCAGATTTGAGTGGCGCCAACCTTATCAAGAGATTCTTTAATAACAGGATTAAATTTGGAATATAATTCCTCCGAAGTTTTATCCGATAGGTAGGCTGTCGCCGCGGTGTCACTGCCTAAGAGGATGTTCCTGGCATCGGCAAAGGTTATTTCCTGCACCGCATTCACAAAAATAGGAGTGGCTTCTTTTACTGCTTCTTCTGCGGCACGGTTCAGGACCATCAATCCTTCATCAGCTAAAGCATCCAAGCCTACATCCCGTAAGGTTCTATCCACCTTCTGAAGTTCAGGGGGAAGGGTTATACGCACCAGTTCATTTCGGAAAAAGCCTCCTTCTTCGGTTAACTTTGATACCTGAAGATCGATTCCCTTATTCAGGGCCTGTTTTAATCCTCCGGCTATTTCTGTGTTGGTGATGGTTCCCTGCTGGGGAATCTGATCGGCTATTTGTTGTAATTCAGCGCAGGAGGTGAAGCTGAGGATAAAAAAAAAGAGGTAGAACTTTTTCATGAGAGGTGTTTTTTCAAAGATATCAGAAAAAAGCAGATCTAAATCTTAAACAAAAGTTAGGGCATTCAATTCCCTTGTTGAAAAACCTTTGAATAATGGCATCTTCCTTCCGAAATTCGTAAATTGCGCCCACTAAAAATATGATATTTCAACGATGGAACAGCAAGCTCCTTATAAACCCAAAAATAAAGTACGAATAGTTACCGCAGCCTCGCTTTTTGATGGGCATGATGCCGCCATTAATATAATGCGGAGGATCATCCAGGCCACCGGAGTCGAGGTGATTCACCTGGGCCATGACCGCAGCGTGGAAGAGGTGGTGAACTGCGCTATCCAGGAGGACGCCAATTCCATAGCCATGACTTCCTACCAGGGAGGGCATACTGAATATTTCAAATATATGTATGACCTGCTTCAGGAGAAAGGGGCGGGGCATATCAAAATCTTCGGCGGTGGCGGGGGAGTAATCCTTCCTGAAGAGATCAAAGAACTGATGGACTACGGGATCACCCGGATCTATTCTCCCGATGACGGTCGGGAACTGGGGCTGCAGGGGATGATCAACGATCTGGTGAAGCAGTCGGATTACCCCGTTGGGGGTTCCCTGAATGGGGAGGAGAAAAGGCTGGCTGACAAAGAACCGGGCGCAATCGCAAGGATCATATCAGCAGCTGAAAATTTCCCGGAAGTGGCTAAGGATACTCTGGCCTCCATTCATGAGATAAATAAGAGCAGAAAGACTCCGGTGTTGGGAATAACGGGTACCGGAGGAGCCGGAAAATCTTCCCTGGTAGATGAACTGGTGCGAAGATTTCTACTGGATTTCCCCGAAAAGACCATTGGAATTATTTCCGTGGATCCTTCAAAAAGAAAAACAGGGGGAGCCCTTCTGGGGGACAGGATCAGGATGAATGCAATTAATAATCCCCGTGTTTATATGCGTTCGCTGGCAACCCGCCAGTCCAATCTGGCGCTTTCCAAATATGTGGCGGAAGCAATCGAGGTCCTGAAAGCTGCAAATTATGATCTGATTGTTCTGGAAACCTCCGGAATTGGGCAGTCCGACACCGAAATCCTGGAACATTCTGACGTATCCCTGTACGTGATGACTCCTGAATTCGGTGCTGCAACCCAGCTGGAGAAGATAGATATGCTCGATTTCGCAGATCTGGTCGCCATCAATAAATTTGACAAGCGAGGCGCCCTTGACGCGCTTAGGGATGTGAAAAAACAATATCAGCGCAACCACGGGCTCTGGCATTCCAATCCGGATAGCCTTCCGGTTTTTGGAACCATAGCTTCCCAGTTTAATGATCCGGGTATGAATACGCTGTACAGGGAGATCATGGACAAGATCGATGAAAAGACAGAAGCAGGCCTGCAATCTGATTTTCATATTTCGAAGGAAATGAGTGAAAAGATCTTCGTTATTCCGCCGAGCAGGACCCGCTATCTTTCAGAAATTGCAGAAAATAACCGCTCATATGATGAGAAGGCAGTGGCACAGGCTGAGGTGGCACAAAAGCTTTATGGGATCTATAAAACACTAGAGTCGGTCACCGGTTCTGCTATTGATATTAATCAGTACGGCCTTGAGGATGAAAGTTTGGAAAATGCAGGTTCAGAAAACCAGGATTTTACTAACCTGTTGAAGAAGGAGTTTGATAAGGTGAAAATGGACCTGGATCCTTATAACTGGGAGATCATTACAGGATGGGAGGAGAAGGTGAACAGGTATAAGGAGCCAATTTACAGCTTTAAGGTCCGGGATAAGGAGATAAAGATCAAGACCCACACTGAGTCCTTGTCCCACACGGAGATCCCGAAAGTAGCCCTTCCAAAGTATCAGGCCTGGGGAGATATCCTGAGATGGTGCCTGCAGGAAAACGTGCCCGGGGAATTCCCGTACACAGCAGGCCTGTATCCATTCAAAAGAATGGGGGAAGATCCCACGAGAATGTTTGCCGGGGAAGGTTCCCCTGAACGCACCAACCGTCGTTTCCACTACGTGAGCATGGGTCTTCCTGCCAAACGCCTTTCCACCGCCTTTGATTCTGTAACCCTATACGGGAATGATCCCGATTTCCGTCCCGATATATACGGAAAGATAGGAAATGCCGGGGTTTCCATTTGTTGTCTTGACGATGCCAAGAAACTTTACTCAGGATTTGATCTTGCGGATGCAATGACTTCTGTAAGTATGACCATAAACGGACCGGCGCCGATGTTGCTGGGCTTCTTTATGAATGCTGCCATCGATCAGCAGTGCGAGAAATATATCAAAAGCCATGGGCTGGAGGCAGAGGTGGAGGAAAAGATCAAAAACATCTATGCCGACAAGGAAGTGGAGAGGCCCCAATACCGTGGGGACCTGCCAGAAGGGAATGACGGACTGGGCCTGATGCTCCTCGGGGTGACAGGCGATCAGGTGCTTTCAGCAGAGGTTTATAACGAGATCAAGAAACGCACCCTGATGCAGGTTAGAGGAACGGTGCAGGCTGATATCCTGAAAGAGGACCAGGCGCAGAATACCTGTATATTTTCTACTGAATTTGCCCTTCGCTTAATGGGGGACGTGCAGGAGTATTTCATTCAGGAAAATGTGAGGAATTTTTATTCTGTATCAATTTCAGGATACCATATTGCCGAAGCGGGTGCCAATCCCATTACCCAGCTGGCACTCACTCTTGCCAACGGCTTCACGTATGTGGAGTATTACCTGAGCCGCGGGATGGATATCAATAAATTCGGCCCCAACCTTTCGTTCTTCTTTTCCAATGGCGTGGATCCTGAATATGCAGTAATTGGAAGGGTAGCAAGAAAGATCTGGTCCAAGGCCCTGAAGTATAAGTATAATGCTGATCCAAGGGCCCAGATGCTGAAGTATCACATCCAGACTTCGGGACGTTCACTTCATGCGCAGGAGATTGACTTCAACGATATCAGGACCACTTTACAGGCTCTTTACGCAATCTACGACAACTGTAATTCCTTACACACCAATGCTTACGATGAAGCCATTACAACGCCTACAGAAGCTTCTGTACGCAGGGCCATGGCTATCCAGCTTATCATAAATAAAGAGCTTGGACTGGCGAAAAACGAAAACCCTATCCAGGGCTCATTTATTATTGAGGAACTTACCGATCTCGTGGAAGAGGCTGTATTACTGGAATTCGACAGGATCACCGAAAGAGGAGGGGTGTTGGGTGCCATGGAGACCATGTACCAGCGAAGCAAGATCCAGGAGGAGAGTCTGTATTACGAAACTCTGAAACATAGTGGGGAATATCCAATCATAGGGGTGAATACCTTCCTGAGTTCCACAGGCTCGCCTACAGTAACTCCGGGGGAAGTGATAAGAGCCACCGAGGAAGAGAAGCAAAACCAGATACAAACACTTCAGAATTTACATGAGGCGAAGAAGGAGCTCGAAGAGGAGACTTTGGCGATGGTGAAAAATGCAGCTGTTCAAAATGAGAATATTTTTGAGGTGCTGATGGAAGCCACCAAAGTGTGTTCCCTTGGACAGATCACCACCGCTCTTTTTGAAGTTGGTGGGCAGTACAGGAGAAATATGTAAATCTGGGGAGGCTCGGGACGTGACACGCGATAAATTGCGTATCTACTTAGGGTTCTGGTAGTTGAACGCATCAGCGGCTTTTAAACCTTCCAGCTCCTTCCACTCAAGAGGTGTGGCAATTCCTGCAGTCTCATTGGCCCGAAGGGAATAGGGGCAGACAGAGGTTTGTGCGTATTCGTTGCGCAGATAATCAAGGAAAATCTTACCCTCCCGCTGATTTTTCCTGATCTTCGTAGTGAATAGCTCCGGGTGCAATTGGACCAGCTCTTCGGCGTACTCCCGTACTTCCTCCTTGACGTCATCGAAATCTTTTCCGCGTCTGATGGAATAATAGACGTGGAGGCCATTTTTTCCTGTGGTCATCAGATGTGGATCGAAATTCTTCTGGCTGAGGTATTCCTTAAGAATACCTGCTCCCTCTTTCACCCTGTCAAAAGAATTCTTGGGAGGATCAAGATCAAAAACGACTTTGTCTGGTTTGCGCAGTTTGTCTTTTTTGCTGAGCCAGATATGGAACTCCACCGTATTCTGATTCGCCAGGTAAACAAGGCTTTTTTTATTGTTGCAGATCACTTGGGTATTGATCCCATCCTCAGTTTCTATTTCCACTCTTTTTATGTAATCAGGAAAGTACTCAGCTGCATTTTTCTGAAAAAACCCCTGTTTCTTTATCCCACTGGGATAACGCACCAGCGAAAGAGGTCTGTCCTTGAGGTAAGGAAGCATTTTTTCAGCAATGGATTCATAATACTTTGCCATTTGGCCTTTGCTGATCTTCTTTTTCGGAAAAAGAATCTTTTCCGGATGGCTGATCTCGACGTTTGCTATCTTCATTATTTCTTCTTTTCCTTTTCTCCTCTGGCTATCTCTTCCAGCGAACGCCCTGTCACTGCGCTTTTTGTTTCAGTCTCTACGGGGTTCTTTCTGGCATTGGCATACTTGTCGTCCTGTTTCATCAGCAGCCAGTTACCTCTCATCTTGCCACCCTTCATCCTCACGATCGTGTATCCTCCTTTTAATTTTTTCCCTTTGAGTTCCACTTCCACACTTCCCATTTTGTAACTCTCTTCCAGGGAAATTATATTTCCTTCTTCGTCTTTTTTTACACTTTCTATGGTTCCCCTGTCCCAGATCATCACTGTACCGCCACCATACTCTCCCTCGGGAATGGTTCCTTCAAAATCGGCATAGGCAAGGGGATGGTCCTCTGTGGGGATGGCCATTCTTTTTACGGACGGGCTGGTGCTGGGACCTTTTGGAACGGACCAGGATTTAAGGGTGTTGTCAATTTCCAGCCGGAAGTCGTAATGAAGATTGGTAGCATCGTGTTTCTGTATTACAAAAATGGGATTATCATCTTTGTTTTTAAAGCTGCCATCCTTGGGTTCTCCTGTCTTACTGAAATCTCTTTTCTCGTTATAGGTCTTCATGGGGGCAGAAATTTGGGAAGAGAATTTACAAAAAGCAGGGCAGTCCCTGCGTTAACGAAATATGAAATTGGCAGAAATACATTAAATTTCTGTTTGGTTCAAAAGACTAATCAAATAAAAGTTCTCTTCTTTTGATGGGAATTAAATTTGAAATACTTTTACCAGCTCTTGAAGAGTTGCCTTAATTCTGGATTAACAGGAATGGAAAATATCGGCTTATACGCCATAGCTGCATTTACGGGTTTCATTGCCATTAATAATCCTTTTGGCAATATTCCCATATTCCTGGGCCTTACCAAGCATGCTGACAGGACCACCAAAAAGAATATATCCAAAAAAGCCACCTTTACTGCCTTTGTTATTGTGGCAGGCTTCATCATTCTGGGGAAATACATCTTCGACATTTTTGGGCTTACCATTCCTGCCTTTAAGATCACCGGGGGGATCCTTGTGTTCTTTGTGGGGTTTGAAATGATCAGAGCCCAGCAGTCGAGTATAGATAATCAGGCAGAAGTGAATTTCAACGAAGGGATTTCCGTTTCTCCTCTTGCCATTCCAATCCTGGCGGGTCCGGGTACTATAGTTACAGCCATGAACTTCACTACCAGTGCCGGCTATATTGAGCTCCTTATCCTGCTTGCTATGTTTGCAGTCGTCATGTGGCTGAATCACCTGGCTTTTATCTCCAGCGAATACCTGGTGCGCTATATTGGCGAAAATAAGATCGTGGTGATTGAGAAAATAATGGGGCTTATCATTGCCATTATCGGTGCCAACATGGTGATTGAAGGGATCCACATTGCTTTTCTGGATTAAACGAAGGTCTCCGGGATTCTTGTTTTTTGGAAGGAAGATCCTCTTTCTTTAGGCTGCAAAACCCTGACTGAAAAGATTTTATAAATAAATAATTGGTTTATAGGCTTTTATTAATTTTTATTGCTGTACATTTGCAGTCAATTTAAATTTATATAATGAACAGAGGAATTGTAAAGTTCTTTAACGACTCAAAAGGATATGGGTTCATTAAAGACGAAGAATCAAACAAGGAGTATTTCGTACACGCTAATGGTTTAGTTGATGAAATTAGACAAGATGACGAAGTGACTTTTGACCTTGAAGAAGGTAGAAAAGGAATAAATGCAGTAAATGTTAGACAAGCATAGTTTATCAATTATAAGTTTATAAGCTTTAGGCCTTACTATTTAAGTAAGGCTTTTTTTATATCCGGATTTCTGGTTTCCGCATAAAGAAGAAGGATTTCTTCTTTGAAATGGAATGAAAATAGTAGTTTTGTGATTTTTCAAAAACAGATATGAACGGAAAAGATTCCACAACAAGCAGGAAAACAAGGGGAATGAAGATAAGAAGACGCAGGAAGCTGATAAAATTCCTTAATGTTCTGGACCAACCATTACGATTTAATCCCTTCGTCTTTAGCCGGATGTTTTTTCTCTGGGCTTTCCTGGGGATCATTGGAGGAATAATTTCAGGGCTTTACTGGATTGTTCTATCAAATCTCACACATTTTCTGGAAATTTTCGAAGGGCTCTGGGTAATACCGGTGATGGCTCTTTCAGGTCTTTTAGCGGGAATCATAATTCACAAACTTGGAGATCCCGGGGAAATGGATCTTATTGTAAACAACATTCGTTTCAAGAATGGGAAGCTGAGTGCTGAAAATAATGTCTCCATGGTGCTTTCCTCACTTTTGTGTGTTGGTTCCGGAGGAAGTTTAGGGCCCGAAGCTCCTTTAGTCCAGGTAACAGGATCAACAGGATCCTGGTTAGGGAAACAGCTAAGGTTAAAAGGGGAGGAACTTCGGTCACTCAGTATAGCAGGAATGGCTTCCGGTTTCACCTCTCTTTTCGGGGCACCTTTAGGGGGAAGTTTGTTTTCTCTTGAAATCCTGCATCATAAACACGCCGTAGAGTATTACAAAGCCATTATTCCTGCCTTTGTCGCAAGTTGTTCCAGTTATGTCATTTTTGCGTTGATTATTCATCTTGGGCTGGGACCAATGTGGGATTTCCCAAGCTACACCATAGATTCAGTCTTTGATTTTGGCTTTGCCATCCTTTTTGGTCTTGTCGCAACTGCAGTGGGCTGGTTTTTCATTTATCTAACCAGAACCCTGAAGAAGGTTTTTCAGAAAATTGCGGTGCCTATTTATGTAAGCATGTTCATTGGGGGGATCATTCTGGGAGTTATTGCGTATTATTTCCCTATAACCAGATACTTCAGTCATTATGAATTAAACACCCTGATCTCATCTGAATATACTCTTTATGCACTGTTGGGAATTCTGGTATTCAAGATCCTTGCTATTTCCGTTACCGTGACCTCGGGATGGAGAGGCGGGTTCATTATACCACTCTTTTTTGCGGGAGCTGCCTTGGGAATGGTGATTCATATGATCTTTCCTTCTGTCAATCTACCCCTTGCAATTATAAGTTGTATGGCTGCAATCAATTCCTGTGTTACCCGGACGCCAATGAGTACTACCATACTTCTTTCTACCATGACAGGTTTTTCTTTTTTCGTGCCTATCATGTTTGCCAGTCTGACAGGTTATTTCTTTGCTCCCCGGATTCCTTTTATATCTTCTCAATGGGATCATAAGGAGAAATAAGGTTTAATATTTTCAGGGGTTTGGGAAAATAGAAAAGAGCAGGTTCAAAAGGGAATCCTAAAGCTTCCATCCCAGTCCCACAGCGGAGTTAAAGAATTTACAATTACCAAAACCTTAGTAATAACCAGGATTGAACAACGTAACTTTGGTCCTGTACTAATTGAAAAAGATAAGATGATGAGACATTATAGCACGATATTTTTGGTCCTGGCTTTAATAACGGGACTGATAGGATTTGCAGGAGGAGAATTTGCAGGAATTGAAATTGTACGGGTACTAAGTCTGATCTTTACTGATCTATTTGTGATATCACTGATTGCAAAGGCCTTTTTTCCTGATAACAAACTTCAGTATGAAAAAGTAAGGGACTAAATGGGAAGAAAATTGTAAAAATTGAAAAAGAAAAAGAAGAAAATGGTCCCGAAATCTCTGGACCATTTTTTTTATCTTTAAATTTTGAGATTATTCATAACTTATCCCCATGAGAATACTGCTATCCTTCCTTTTGTTTGCAGCCAGCCTGTCTGCCCAGGAAACTGTTTATAAAAAAGGAATTGTAATGGATTCCTTAAAGATCAGTGATTCCCTTGATGGGACCTATTCCCTTTACCTGCCTTCTGAATTTGATGGAAGAAAGGAATTGCCTGTTGTCTTTATTTTCGATGGGGAGGGCCGGGGGATATCCGCAGCCCGACTTTTCCGGTCTGCAGCTGAGGAGCAGCAATACATACTGGTTTCCTCCAATAATGTCGATCCTTCAAAAGAATTAAAAGAGAACTTTACTGCTGCAGCCCTTCTTGTTCAGGAGGTAGCGAGGACTTTACCTATTGATATTGAATCTGTCTCCATGGCCGGACTGGCGGAGGGAGCCAAGGTAGTCACTACCCTACCGCTGTTATTCGAGGACATTCAGGGAATCATATATATTGGCGACCAATCCTTTAATTTCGAATATCTGGAAAAGAAAAATTTGAAAACTGCCATAGGGATCGTAGGGAACCAGCAGATCAATATTGGAGAGATGGAAATGGCAGCATATCAGTTACGGAACCTATCGATACCAGGTCAGCTTTATGTTTTCGAAGGAGGAATGGAATGGCCCCAACCGCAGATGATTTCCAGCGCTCTGGGTAACCTAACCCTGGAGGCCATGAGGTCTGAGAAACGTCCCCTGGATCAGAAGCTTGTTAATAAACTATACCTGGAGGACCTCAAAATGGCGGATCAGTTGATGAGTGCCGGAAACTATCTGATGGCGAAGAACTTTCTCGATGATCTCTCTATTAAATACGATGATCTGATAAAAACCCAAGAGGTCAAAGAAAGATTACGGCAGCTCGACAGATCTGATAAATTCAGTGAACAACAGGAACAATATGCGGAGATGCTTTCCAAAGAACAGCGACTGATGGATGATTTCCTCTTCTACTATAATGAAGATGTGGAGTTGGCGAATTTTGAAAACCTGGGTTGGTGGAATTACCAGAAGCTGCAATTACAGGAGTTGACCAAAGGGACCAATAAAATGGAGGCTGCCATGGCCTACAGGCTAATGGACATGCTTCGGAAAATGAGCGATGCGCAACTTGCCTCATACGAAGATGCGAGAGCTCCCCTCGAGGAAAAGCTTATAGCCAATATGCTTGCTACCGTTTTCGATCAGCAGAATTTTGAAGCCTATAAAAATATAATATCCTTAAGTACCCTTGATGGGGATTTTCCAACTGCACTTTTTTATCTGGAGGAGATGCTTAAGAATGGGTATAAGGAAGTAGACTCTCTTTATGAGATTGAAGGCACATTGGGGCTGAAAATCACTAAAGATTACAACTGGCTGATCAAAAAATATCTGGGGGAATCCAGATATTTTGAAAATGCCACAAGTCTGGACTAAATGAAAAAGATAATTATTTTTCTGATCTCACTAATTGGATTTAGTTCTTATTCTCAGGAAGTGGATAAGATGCAGGAGAGCCTGGATTTTCAAAAGGAATTGGATTCCTCTTATATCGATCCTGAAACTTCTCCTCTCACTCCCGAGGATCTCAGGGAATTCACTGGACTGGAGTTTTTCCCCGTGGATACCACTTATCGTGTGGTTGCAGAATTTGTTCGTACGCCTTTGGAAAATCCCTTTCAAATGCCCACCACTACAGACAGAAAACCTTACTATGTAAAATATGCAGAAGTTTATTTTAATTTGAAAGGAAAGGAATATAAACTGGACCTTTTCCAGAACCTCGAACTGACGAGCAATCCGGAGTATAAAGATTATCTGTTTGCACCCTTTACCGATAAATCCAATGGCAAATCCACCTATGCAGGCGGAAGGTATCTGGACTTGCGGATTCCTGCTGCTAAAAGTATAGTGATTGATTTTAACAAAGCCTATAATCCCTACTGCGCCTATAATGGCAAATATTCCTGCCCCATCCCTCCGGAGGAAAATCATTTAGAGGTTGAAGTAAATGCCGGGGTAAAGAAATTCCATTAGAAATATCACTTCAGGAAAAATCTCTGTGTAGGGTTAAAAAAGCCTTGAAAGAAAGAGTCCGGCGAACACAGCTCCAAAGCCTAAAATAAGGCTCCCCAGGCTATAGAGTGCGAAATGATACAGGTCCCCGGCCCTCAGAAAGGCCTGGTTCTCCGCTGCAAAAGCCGAAAAAGTAGTAAATCCTCCGCAAAAACCGGTGGCGAGTAAAAGGTAAAGGTTGTTTGATATCAGGTTATTCCGAAGACTAAGGCCGATTAGCATTCCAATAAGCAGACTACCAAGAATATTCACTGTAAAAGTTCCATAAGGCATTCCGGATTGGTTTTGGAGAGACCTGGAAATAAGGAATCGAAGAATACTTCCTGCCCCGCCTCCTAAAAAAACCAGTAAAACCTGTTTCATCATCTACAATACTGGGATAAATATTTCCGTTACCCAAAGTGCGGGATTTGGTTCAACTGCAGGATTATTGTAAAACACCTCAAATGGTTCCGCTTCAGGGTTTACTTCCAGGCCATTCTCTTCTATGTATTGATAACCTGCCTGCCAGGCTTCAGGAGCGTTCTTGGTGTTTCCCCTCAGGCTTACTTTTACTGCTTTCTGAGCCGGGTGAAAACCATTCAGCACCGGGCTCCCCACTGGAGTAATGATCTGATTGGAGGTGGGAATGGCAGCCGAAAAAATGGAGGTCCCGCTGCGTTCATCCTTCTGGTTGTAAAGAATAAATGGTTTTCCGGCGCTGCTAATGTTGTTTTCCTCCATGTACAGGCTTACCTGCTCGATCATTTCCTGTGCCCGAATATAAACTTCCGGGGTATGGGAGGCGGTGGTCATATATAAAAAGAATCCACCGCTGTGCTGAGTCACCCCATCCACATTTATGCTGTATTCCTCCATCTGGAGTTTCACGTTTTCTTCCAGGTTTTCGAGGCCTTGCTGCAGTTTGGGTTCAAAAAGATCATTGAGATTGCCGTCCCTCAGGTTCAGGGCCAGTTTTTCTTTAAAATTAAGATCATCTTTTATTCCCCAGGTCACCCTGGTGCCCCCTTCCGCAGGCTCAAATTTCCAGTATACGGTCCCTTTGATATCACTGAAGGTGGTTTCCATTAGCAATTGCTGCTCAATAGCGCTATTGGGAATTAATTTCTGAGTTGTTATAGCCCCATCTCCCATTTCACTGTTTTCCCAGGAGAAGCCTGCTGTTTCTCCCGTGGATGGTTCAGAAAGATTGACAACTATCTCCTCTTCACTTCCCCAATAGCTCCATTTTCCCCAGGTCGAAAGGTCGCTGACCTCCCCGTACAACAAGGAGACGGGGGCCGGGATCACTCTGCTTTCCTCTATCTGATAATCGCCATCCTGGGTCGCAATATATATTGATCCGGCAATAAAAATGATCAGTAGAACGAAGAGAAGATATTTCAATATTTTCATAATTCCTGGGAAGTCAAAGCAATCATTAATATGCTAATATAATTATTTTTAAGGTTGTGAATTATTACATTTGTCAATTATTGAAGAATTGCGGGGGCATTTTTGCAGATAAAGTGCCAGCCTCCTTCAGGAATAACCTTTAATTAACTTAATATCAAAGAGATGAAATTAAAATCTTTTCTGGCACTCATTTTTGTGTCAACATTTATTGTCTCCTGTGCCGATGGGGTGGTCGAAAATCCCGTGAAGGCCGAGGGCGTAGAACAGAATGCGGAATTTGACTGGGTAGTAGATGAATTTGCCGACATTAAGGTCCTGAGATACCAGATCCCCGGATGGGAAAATCTTAGCCTGAAGGAACAAAGGCTTGTTTATTATCTTGTACAGGCTGGCCTGGAAGGAAGAGATATCATCTGGGACCAGAATTATAAGCACAACCTGAAGATCAGAGAAGCCCTGGAAAACATTTATACTACTTATGAAGGAGATAAAACTTCAGAAGACTGGAAGAATTTCGAGACTTATCTGAAAAGGGTATGGTTCTCCAACGGGATCCATCACCATTATTCCAACGAAAAATTCAAACCTGAATTCAGCAGGGAATATTTCGATACTGTTCTGGCAGAAACAAATACTGAACTGACAGGAGAGGCTTATGAAGTGATCTTCAACAGTGAGGATTCCAAGAAAGTCAACCTTGATGAATCCAAGGGACTTGTGGAAGGTTCTGCAGTAAACTTCTACGGGGAAGATATAACCGCTGCGGAGGTCGCTGCATTTTATGCTGCAAAAGTATCTCCGGATCCGAAGAGGCCTTTGGCCTTTGGCCTTAATTCCAAATTGGTAAAAGAAGATGGCGAGCTTGTGGAAAAGGTCTGGAAAAGTGGCGGGATGTACGGAGAGGCCATTGATGAGGTAATCGTTTGGTTGGAAAAAGCCAAAGGCGTTGCCGAAAACGAAAAGCAGGCGGAGGCCCTTGGACTTCTAATCGATTATTACAAGACAGGAGACCTGCAGACCTGGGATGACTATAACATTGCCTGGGTGAATGCCACCGAAGGGAACATAGACTACATCAACAGTTTTATTGAGGTGTACAACGACCCACTTGGCTATAAAGGTTCCTACGAGAATATTGTACAGATAAAGGATTTCGACATGTCCAAAAAGATGCAGGTGCTTGAGGAAAATGTACAGTGGTTTGAGGATAACGCTCCACTTATGGAGGAGCACAAAAAAGACGAAGTTGTGGGGGTTACCTACAAGACGGTAATCGTAGCCGGGGAAGCCGGGGATGCTTCACCAAGTACCCCTATAGGGGTGAACCTGCCAAACTCCAACTGGATCAGACAGGAACATGGATCTAAGTCAGTTTCTTTAGGAAACATCATCAATGCCTATAACAATGCAGGAAGCACGGGGAGACTTGAGGAATTTGCCCATGATGAAGAAGAGATTGCGCTTGAGAAAGAATATGGGGAACTTGGCGATAAACTACATACTGCTCTTCACGAAGTTGTAGGTCATGCCTCGGGACAAATCAATCCGGGGGTTGGAGAAACCAAGGAAACCCTGAAAAGCTATGCTTCCACTCTTGAGGAAGGAAGAGCAGATCTCGTTGGGTTGTACTTCCTTATGGATCCTAAACTTGAAGAACTGGGATTGGTCGAGGACTACGAGAAAGTAGGGAAAGCAGCCTATGATGGATATATCAGAAATGGGTTAATGACTCAGCTTATCCGTCTGGAACTTGGCGCCGATGTTGAGGAAGCTCACATGCGTAACCGCCAGTGGGTGAGTGCCTGGGTTTTTGAAAAAGGTAAAGAGGAAGGTGTGATCGAAAGAGTCGAAAGAGATGGAGAGATCTTCTTTGATATCAAGGATTACGACAGGCTACGGGAGCTGTTCGGGGAACTACTTCGAGAGACCCAAAGGATAAAATCTGAAGGGGATTACGAGGCAGCCAAGGCGCTTGTGGAGAATTATGGAGTGAAAGTGGACCAGGAGATCCATGCAAACGTATTGGAGCGTAACGAACAATTTGAGGCAGCACCTTACTCCGGATTCGTAAATCCTGTTCTGGTTCCTGAAACCGATGAAAACGGAGAGATCATTTCCATTGGTGTGGATCAGCCTGCAAGTTTTGAGGAGCAGATGCTGA
Organism: uncultured Salinimicrobium sp.; assembly: GCA_946887025.1. Next base: position 7,182 of record CAMPJY010000012.1, on the reverse strand, counting down.
ACTACTCAAAGAACTACGGGAATCTTCCGGTGGAGAACTAACTTTAGTTACAATAAATTTAAAAGGCTTTCTGGATTTCAGAAAGCCTTTTTTTATGACATTAATTCACCATGAAGAATTCTATCTCAACTGGGTCTTCAGTACAAAAAGAAGTGCCATGAAAAGAATGAAGGCCAGTAGGATATAAATGGTGCCTTTGTAATATTTACGATGAAGCTTTATATCTCTGCGGTAACTGTATGCAATAATGACGACAAAGACCACAAAAAAGACTGCCGCAAAGATTAATTGTCCTGTGCTGAACATTTTTTTTATTTTTATGCGAAGTTAACCCATCCACACCTAAAGACAATGAAAAAAAGAATCAGCAATGTCCAGCAGTTCCATACTGCTTTCGGACTGGGATTTTCTGAAAGTCCAATAGCCGATCTGGGCCCGGCAAAGAACCGGCTGCGCTACGACCTAATGAAGGAGGAGAACGAGGAGTATCTGGAAGCAGCCAGTAACAACGACCTGGTGGAGGTAGCAGATGCTTTGGGGGACATGCTTTATATACTGTGCGGGACCATTATTGAACACGGAATGCAGCATAAGATCGAGGAGGTTTTTGAGGAAATCCAGCGGAGCAATATGAGTAAACTGGGAGCCGATGGAAAACCCATTTACCGGGAAGATGGAAAGGTGCTAAAGGGACCTGCCTATTTCAAACCGGATATTAAAAGTATTCTTGAGAAGGCTTAAAGGCAAAATTGCGTTTATTATACGATTCCTCTCCCAGTTAAGCTTCTTTCGGGAGGAGCGAAGCGGGGATGGCTGGCCCCAATCTGGAGATCGGGCGCAGCGAAGTAGCGATTGAAATATAAATGCCAAACCAGTATGATTTACTCACCTGCCGGGTCTTTATCAGCTCCCAATCAAATAAGGGTTAAATAAGGGTCAAATAAGGGTTATATTAGGGTTAAATAAGGGTTCAACCCTAATAACAGCTTAATGGGGCTTTAATCTGGCTATAATAAATCCATAATTTGGGAAGGACCGAATACCTACGAATCTTAGTGCTTCTTCACTAAATATCTCCAGCCGAATTTATCTTCTCCCTTATTGTACTGGATTTCCATCAATTTGTTTTTGAAAAGTCTGGCGTAGGAATCCTCCTGGTCCTGGAGTTCAAATTTTTCGCCCTTGTATCCAAATCCTTTGATAGGATTAATGGTGGCAGCGGTTCCTGAACCGAACATCTCCTTAAGCTCTCCCTTTCTTGCGGCTTCCACTATCTCACTCACCTTCACCCTGCGCACGTCCACTTCAATACCATTATCTTCAGCCAGGGCAATGACGCTTTTACGGGTAACCCCGTCCAGGATCCTGTCGCTCAAAGGAGCAGTAAGCAGCCTGTCGCCAACCCTGAAAAATACGTTCATGGTGCCTGCTTCTTCCAGATATTCATGACTGCTGGCATCGGTCCATACCACCTGCTGAAATCCTTCAGCTTTGGCAAGGTTGGTGGGGTAGAACTGAGCACCATAATTTCCGGCTGCCTTGGCATATCCTACACCTCCATTGGCGGAGCGGCTGAATTCTTCAGCAAAAACCACTCTCACGTCTCCGCTGTAATAAGCCTTTGCTGGAGAACAGATGATCATGAACTTATATTCGCTGGAAGGAGATGCTGAAACTCCCGGTTCTGTGGAAATTACAAAAGGTCGGATATACAGGGAGGTTCCAAATTCATTTTTAATCCATTCCCGCTCCATATCCATTAAGACTTCCAGACCTTCCAGGAATACATCTTCCGGAAATTCAGGAATTGCAAGCCGCTTGGAAGATTTGTTGAACCTGGCAATATTTTCCTTTGGTCTGAAAAGCCATACGTTTTCCTCATCATCCTTAAAGGCTTTCATTCCTTCGAATATGGCCTGACCATAATGAAAGACTTTGGCAGAAGGAGCCAGCTCTATCGGGCCATAAGGCTTGATCTGGGCTTTTTGCCATTGTCCGTCCTTATAATCGCAAACCATCATGTGGTCAGTAAAAATATTTCCGAAAATCAGGTTTTCAAAATCAACTTTATCGATCTTAGAACTGGAAGCTTTTACTATTTCCAGATGTTGAGGAGTAGCGGTTTTCATTAATAAGGAATATTTTTGCAAATTTATCAAATAAAATGGGGTAACGAAACTGGGGTTATTATTAATTTTGTTTTAAATTTTCGTCCCGACCTAATTCAGCAAGATATGAAAAACTTCAGTTTCTTTGTTTTATGCGCCCTGGTTTTCGCTTCCTGTAAGCAGGTGCAGGAAAATCCCTATGCTTCTTACGCTTCCGTAGGGGAATCCTTTTCTACTGAAAAATTGCTTTCTGCAGACGAGATGATGGGGGAATTTGGTCAACTGCAGGCCGGAGACACTATAACTGCCAAATTTAAAGCCGAGGTAGTATCGGTTTGTAAAAGCAAGGGCTGCTGGATGAATCTTAAACTGACGGATGGCCAGGAGGCAGCAGTAAAATTCAAGGATTACGCCTTTTTTGTTCCCAAAGATATTGAAGAAAAGGAAGTTGTGGTCAATGGAAAAGCCTTTGTAAGTGTGGTTTCTGTTGAAGACCAGCGGCATTATGCCGAGGATGCAGGAAAAACTCCGGAGGAGGTCGCTGCGATAACGGAACCAAAAACAACCCTTTCCTTTCTTGCGGATGGGGTGCTGATAGAACAATAAGGTGGAGAGAAAAGTCGTCAGGACCGCCGATGGATCCACAACCATATTCATTCCTGATTGGGATGAGCACTACCATTCCAAACACGGGGCTCTTCAGGAGGCTTACCACGTGTTTATAAAAAACGGACTGGAGGAGGTGCTGAAGTCTAAGAAAAAGGAATTGATTACCATCATGGAAATCGGTTTCGGCACCGGGCTAAATGCCTTCATAACTTTAATGGAGGCTGAGAAACTTGGTCTTCAAATCAATTATACGGGGATTGAAGCCTACCCCGTTTCCTCCGAGGAGCTGAAAGCTCTTAATTATACGGATAGCTTTACAGGGGAAAACGCCCAGGAACTTTTTGGGCTCCTGCATAAGGTTGCATGGGAAAAAGAGCAGCTGGTTACTGATTTCTTTAGGCTGCATAAGAAGCAACAGTTTTTTCATGAGATAGATGCTGAAAATTGTTTTGATCTCGTCTACTTCGATGCCTTTGGGGCCAGAGTGCAACCTGACCTGTGGACGGAGGAGATTTTTGGGATTATGTTCAAAGCCATGAAAACAGGAGGAGTTCTCGTCACATATTCCGCAAAGGGCAGTGTTCGCAGGGCCATGCAAACCGTTGGTTTTGAAGTAGAGCGGCTTCCCGGACCTCCCGGCAAAAGGGAGATGCTTCGAGCCCGAAAACCCTAGTCTGATTTTTTTGTAAATGGTTTTTTGAGCTGTTAAAGCTGTACTAAAGCCACCCCTGTATTCTCCTCTTTGTTCTTAACTTGTAAAATAAAAATGCGGATATTAATTACTGGGGCTACAGGAATGATAGGGTCAGAAATTGTCCGACAATTCCATAAGAAAGAAGTAAGGATCAATTACCTTACCACCGCAAAAGACAAAATACAGAAGCAGGAAAATTATTCCGGATTTTACTGGAATCCTGCCAAGGGAGAGATCGATTTCCAATGTGTCGAAGGGGTAGGGGCTATTATTCATCTCGCAGGGAGCAGTATTTTCAAACCCTGGACCAATAAGAACAAAAAGGAGATTATCCGGAGCAGGGTAGAAGGAGCTGACCTGCTTTATAAAACTCTGGAAGAAAACGAACATGAGGTTGGTCAGTTCGTTTCAGCTAGTGGGATAAGTATTTATCCATCTTCTTATAGAAAATTGTATTTTGAAGATGAAAAGGAAGTTGCAGACACTTTTCTGGGGAAACTGACCCGGGAGTGGGAAGCAGCAGCTGACAGATTTACTTCTCAGGGATTGCGAGTAGCCAAAATCCGTACAGGGATTGTCCTAGCGGAGGATGGAGGAGCTCTGGCCCAGATGCAACGCCCGGTAAAGCTTGGAGTGGGATCTCCCCTGGGAAATGGAAAACAATGGCAGTCCTGGATCCATCTGGAGGATCTGGCGAGGATATATATTTATACAGTAGAAAATGGCCTGGTGGGAGTGTACAATGCTACGGCTCCCGATCCTGTAACCAATAGAGAGCTGATGCAGGAAATTGCAAAGATTGAAGGTAAAAAAATGTGGCTGCCAAATGTACCGGCATTCGGCATGAAACTGGTGATGGGGGAGATGGCAAACGTAGCACTGGAAAGCCAGCTTGTAGCCAGCAGAAAGATTCAAAAAGCCGGTTTTTCCTTTAATTTTGTCAACCTTGGAAATTCTTTAAGAGATTTGAAATTGAGGGAAGAAAAATGATTTCGACCATTATTCATCTGGTCGAATAAAAAAAATCCCGGGCATAGACCCGGGATTTTTTATTGCAATTTCAGGTTAGTTAGCTTCTTACTGCTTATTGGCCTTTACTTTGATCGTAAGCTCTATTTCATCACTGATCCAGTTATCTCCAAGGTTGTCGAAAACTGATTGTGAACCGTAATTTACCTTCCAGTCGGTTCTGTCTATGGTGAAAGTTTCACTTTCAAGGCTTAGTTCATTCTCATCGATAGAAGTCGACACTGGGAATTCGATATTTTTGGTATCCTCTTTTATGGTAAGGTTCCCCTGAAGCATCTTCTGCCCATTAGCCTCGGTCACTCCGGTAATTTCAAAGGTTGCAGTCGGGAATTCCTCTACATTAAAGAAATCTGTTTCCTTGCCTTCAACGGTACCTTTCAGGTGGTTTTCAAGATTAGTTTTATCTTCCTCAGAAATCCCCTCGTCAGTCACAGTTATACTGGTCATGTCAATAACCACATTTCCACTCTGAATTTCCTCCTGAGTAGCAGAAATGCTTCCGGATTGGATATCTATGGTGCCTCGATGTTCCCCGGTGGGTTTGGTTCCGCGCCATTCAATGGTGGATTCCTCATTATTTATCTCATAGGTGGTTGCCGTTTCACTGGCCGTTGCAGCTTCCTGAGCTTCACCCGGTTCAACGGTGGATTGTTTGTTATCTTTGCAGCTGATAGTGGAAACAGCTATTGTTGCGAAAACAAAAACATTAAAAAATCTTTTTTTCATGGTTTTATTGTTAAAAATGAACCACAAAATTAAGCGATAGACCTCCACCGCCATCTTAAAGATATATTAAATTATCCGGTGACATTTTGACATCATGCAGGAAATGGCAGAGCTTTTGCCTGATGAAAAGTAACTAATACGAAAATGAAATGAGCAGAAAAGAAGAAAATAAACAGGAAGATTCTATAAAGGATAAAGTTGAAGAAATTTTGGATGATGCCATTGAAGAAGTAGAAAAAAACCAGCAGTCTCAGTCGTCAGAGGCTGCCGCAAAACCCGAAGAAGGGAATTCAGAGGAAGATGCACAGGATGTGCTTAAAGCAGAACTTGAAAAGGAGAAAGACCGCTTTCTCAGGCTTTTCGCCGAATTCGAGAATTATAAAAAGCGTACCAATAAAGAACGAATTGAACTGTATAAGACTGCCGGGCAGGAAGTGATGAGCTCGCTATTGCCCGTGCTGGATGATTTTGATCGCGCTCATAACGAAATCAGCAAGGCCAAGGATAAAAACCTTCTCAAAGGGGTGGAACTTATTCATAATAAATTAAAAGAAACTCTGAAGTCTAAGGGCCTGGAAGCAATGGATGTAAAAGCCGGAGATTCATTTGACGCCGATATGCATGAGGCCATTACTCAGATTGCTGCTCCTTCCGATAAACTGAAGGGAAAAATAGTAGATGTTGTCGAAAAGGGATATAAAATGGGTGATAAGATAATCCGCTATCCAAAAGTAGTGACAGGAAAGTAATCATTGCCTCCAAAAGCAATTTAAAGACTGACAAAACAGAATGAAAGAAGATTATTACGACATATTAGGACTGAGTAAAAACGCCTCGGCAGCTGATATCAAGAAGGCATACCGCAAGAAAGCTCTTGAGTTTCATCCGGATAAGAATCCCGGGGATCACAAGGCAGAAGAAATGTTTAAAAAAGCTGCAGAAGCCTATGAGGTTTTAAGCAACGAGGATAAACGTGCCCGGTATGACAGGTTTGGTCACCAGGCCTTCGAAGGCGGAGGTTTCGGCGGTGGCGGAATGAACATGGACGATATCTTCAGTCAATTCGGTGACATCTTTGGCGGCGCCTTTGGCGGCGGAGGCTTTGGTGGCTTCGGAGGTTTTGGAGGAGGACGACGTACTGTAAAAGGGAGTAATCTCAGAGTTCGTGTGGCCTTAACCCTGGAGGAAATAGCTGATGGGGTAGAGAAAAAGATCAAGGTCAAGAGAAAGATCCAGGCTAAAGGCACCACCTATAAAACCTGCCCCACCTGTAACGGCTCAGGACAGGTGACCAGGGTGACCAATACCATTCTGGGGAGAATGCAGACCGCTTCTCCCTGTACTTCCTGTGGAGGTGCCGGTGAGATAATAGATCATAAACCCGATAATGCCGACGCACAGGGAATGGTGATCAAGGAAGAAACCGTGAGCATCAAAATACCTGGCGGGGTAGAGGAAGGAATGCAGTTAAAAGTCGCAAACAAAGGGAATGATGCTCCAGGGAATGGGATCCCGGGGGATCTTCTTGTCGCAATTGAAGAGAAAGAACACCCATTCCTTCAGAGGGAAGGGAAAAACCTTCATTATGATCTTTATATCAGCTTCTCTGAGGCGGCCCTTGGTGCATCCAGGGAAATAGAAACGGTTTCAGGAAAGGTTCGTATTAAAATTGAAGAGGGCGCTCAGTCAGGAAAGATTCTCAGATTAAGAGGAAAAGGACTTTCTGACCTTAATAATTATGGGCGAGGAGACCTGCTGGTACATGTGAATGTCTGGACTCCAAAAACCCTAAGCAAGGAACAAAAGGAATTCTTCGAAAGGATGGCCGATGATGAACACTTCCAGCCTAAGCCCGAGAAGAGCGATAAGTCCTTCTTCGAAAAAGTTAAAGATATGTTTTCATAAAATTGAAAATCTTAAAAAAATTATATATATTTGAAAGTCACTAATTTTAAAGTTGGTGATAATTTTTCTTTTTCATAGCAATTTTTTTCCCATCCTTGAGCAATTGAGGGT
>CAMPJY010000011.1 GCA_946887025.1 uncultured Salinimicrobium sp. | reverse complement strand
TCGTCCGCGATCAGAATACAAAACAGACAAGGTTATGGGTGAACCAGCTCGCCGGGGAGCACCAATTGAGTGACAAAAACCTTCTGAAGTGGGCAATGGGTTATAACCTTGTAGATGCTGAGGAACCCAACCGAATCAGAAATGAAGTCAATTTCAATGACGAATTAGTTCAATTAGGAAGAGTGGGAGGTTTTCAGCAACGAAAATCGAGTCAGGTAATAGACGATAGAGAATTCAACGCCCTGATCACAGACAAGCTGACCTTCTCCGATTCTCTGGATAAACAGGTGTTTCTAAGCTTTGGAGGAAATTTCAGGAACAAGGAGCGCGATTTTGATTCCCAGTTCTTTGGCATCAGGGAAACCACCATTAATACCGTACATCCTCCTTCCATTGACAACCTTAGCAGCGTGTTCACTGAAGCCAATATCAGTAACGGCAGCATGGAATTAATGGAACAGGCTCCCGACTTATATCTGGGCTCACTTAATTCGGTTGCGGGATTCGCAAATTTCAACTACGGATTGGAGAAACTGAACATCAACCTGGGGGTCCGGTACCAGTTTGACGAACTGATTGTGAATTATAACGTCGGGAACATCCCCGGAAGGATAGGAAAGTCAGAAATCAGCTATAACAACTTTTATCCCGCCCTTAATCTGAGGTATGCACTGGACGAAAGGCACAACTTACGCTTATCGGGAAGCAGGACCATCTCCCTTCCTGAATTCAAGGAGATAGCTCCTTTCGAGTATGTTTCCCAGACCGGACAGGTGACTCGTGGGAACCCGGATCTGCAGGCCTCCACCAATTATAACCTGGACCTTAAATGGGAATTTTTCCCCAGCGCTGCCCAATTGATTTCCCTTACCGGATTTTATAAAAAGATCGAAGATCCCATAAACAAGGTGCAGGATCGTGGGTCGGCAGGAGTGTACTCCTTCTTCAACTCAGGTGAGGAGGCCAATATTTACGGGATCGAAGCCGAAACCCGACTGGATCTAACTCCTGCCGATGATGCGAGCTTTGATCTGGACCTGAACCTGAACGCAACAAGAATGTGGCACAAGCAGGACCTCAAGGAGGAAAGAAATGCCGAAAATGTTTTCCTGAGAACCTTCCGCTATAAAGGCCTTACCGAAACAGGATTGCAGGGAGCCTCGGACTGGATCTTCAACGGATCCCTGAATTTTGAGACTCAGCAGGAGAATCCATTTATGGCGACCCTGACCGCGACCTATGCTTCTGACAAGATCTATGCGCTAGGGGCACCTGAAATCCAGACCATGAGCGAAACCCAATATAACGATGCCATTATAGAAGAAGGTTTCGTTACCCTGGATGCTGTACTTGGAAAAGACTTTGGAGACCACTGGAGCCTGAAACTTACAGGAGAGAACCTGTTGAATCCTGAAATCAAAAGATCGCAGCTCGTAAAACCCAGTACCACAGGTATTGAAACCAAACAGACCGTAAGGTCGTACTCTCTCGGTTCCATTTTGAGCCTTGGGGTAAGCTATAAATTTTAAAACCAGAATAAACAGTAATCAATTTTAAAACAACACACCATGAAAAGAACAATCAGAAAATTCGCAGTGGTAACCACAACTTTCTGTGCCCTGGCCTTCACCGCCTGTAGCACTGACGACGATCCATTTGAACCAGTAGCACCACCGGTATCCGAAAATGCAGACCTTCAGGGAAACCTGACAGAGAGCCTTACCCTGGACCCATCAGTGGAATATAATCTGACAGGATCCCTGTTAGTGAAGTCTGGAGCTACCCTGACCATTCCCGCGGGAACACAAATCGTTGCTGATGTAAGCCCCGATTCCTATATAATTATTGAAAAAGGAGCCAAGATCGATGTTCAGGGTACTGCTGCCAAACCCGTGGTAATGCGATCCGCGAACAGGGAACCGGGCGACTGGGGAGGATTACTTCTGCTGGGTGATGCCCCTACCACTGAAGGTGCCGACGCCGTAGGCGAAGTGGCCGGGGTGGTGTACGGAGGTGCCAATGCAACTGATAATTCAGGAAGTATCAAGTACCTGGTAATTGAAGGCTCCGGGGCCCAGATCAATGCCGAATCTCAGTACAATGGACTTACCCTGTATGCAGTAGGGTCAGGGACCCGTATTGATAATGTAGCCATTCTGAACGGCTCCGATGACGGGGTGGAATTTTTCGGAGGGACAGTCTCCGTAACCAATCTTTATGTGGAAAACACCGAGGACGATGCGGTGGACTGGACTGAAGGCTGGAACGGAAGCCTTACCAATACTTATGTTTTTCATAACATCGATGGTTTCTCCACAGCCATTGAAGCTGATGGGGTAAATGGAAATCCGAGCATCAAAAATTTCACAGCTGTTTCCACATCCGGAGGGACAGCCCTTCAGTTCAAGAAGGAATCAGGAGCCACCATGACCGGGTTATCTTTAACAGGATATGATACTTCCGTGGACATGGCTAACGATGGGCCTCTTGCCAATATCTCTATTGAAGGGGAAATTGCCGATACAGAAAGAAGCTATACCACCAAATCTGCCGTGAATCTGAATTCTTTTGACTGGGTGAGCAACAGGGGCACCACCGACGCTACCCTTTTGCAAGGAGTGGTTTCAGGAGAAGTTACTCTGGATCCTTCCATCGCTTACGAATTGACTTCTTCCTATATAATTGAGGCAGGAGGGAAACTTACCATCCCTGCGGGAACAAAAATTACTGCCAGAGCAGGAGGGACTGATGTGTATATCGCGGTTCTTAAAGGAGCGCAGATCGATATCCAGGGAACTTCTGAAAAACCTGTGGTTATTTCTTCGGCGGAAGCGAAACCGGGCGACTGGGGAGGATTGACAATTGCAGGTTCCGCCAGCACTACCGAAGGAGTGGATGCCGTTGCCGAGGTAGGTGGTTTCATTTACGGAGGTACCAATGATGAGGATAATTCTGGAAGCATTAAAAATCTGGTGATTCTTGGAACCGGGGCGCAGATTAATTCTGAATCCCAATATAATGGGATCTCCCTTTATGCTGTAGGTTCTGCTACCACAATTGAGAATATTGCGGTGATCAATGGATCGGATGACGGCGTGGAATTTTTTGGAGGAACTGTTTCGGCAACTAATATTTATGTTGAGAACACCGAAGATGATGCGATTGACTGGACCGAAGGCTGGAATGGTAGCATCACCAATACTTACGTGAAGCACAGCATTGAAGGCTTCTCCACTGCCATCGAGGCTGATGGAGCCAATGGTAACCCATCAATTGTCAACTTTACTGCAGTCTCAACCACCGGAGGTACCGCGCTTCAGTTCAAAAAAGAATCGGGTGCAACTTTCACGAATCTTTACCTCGACGGATATGATACCAATGTAGATATGGCGAATGACGGACCACTTGCCAATGTGAAAATTGAAGGAACCGCCGCAAGCTTGACCGAAGTTTATAACAAGGGGGCACAGGTGGATGTTTCGGCATGGGCCTGGCTGGCTGCAAGGCTGTAATGTCCAAAACCTTCTGGTTAAAGATTATTGGATAAGAAAAGACCATTCTCTCGGATGGTCTTTTTTTATACCTCCAACCAAAGACGGAACCGGGTCCTGACAAATTAAAGTTGCATTATACCTATTTCAAGGTCTTCTTAAGGTCAAATAAGGGTTTAGCCCTAATTTAACCCTAATATAACCCTAATTTAACCCAAATATAACCCTAATTTGACCCTTATTTGATTGGGCGCAGATGGCTCTCATAATCGGTCTTTCTGAAAACAAAAAGCCTTCCCGGTTTGCGGAAAGGCTTTTTTTTGAGGCTGTATCTGCAGCAGTTTTTTCCGGGTTCAAAAAATTTAGAATAAGGTTTTGCGAGGAAATCGGAACTTAATGTAGTGGTTTTGAGAATATTCTATATCTTTGTCGAAACATGGAAAGTTTTAGTATATTGTATTGAAAGTAATATTTAACTTTTCTCTTAACTTTTTGCGGTCCGGTTTTTGAATTAAATACAGTAATTTTGATAAACAAGATATTGGGATGAAACAAATTTACTTGTACGCTTTTTTTCTGTTGGCTATGCTGTTCTCCGCAGTACCTGCCACTGCTCAGCTATCTGAGGACAGCACTCCCAAAGAGTTAACCATAGACGGCTTATCTGTTTACCCAAACCCTGCTTCGGGGGAGAAAGTGTATATCACTTCCACCAAAGAGAAACCAAAAAGAGTTGAGATATATAACGTCTTGGGAAAAGTGGTGCTTGCCGCCAATGTTTCCGGGAATGAGCTCAACATCAGTTCTCTCGAATCCGGAATTTACATTATGAAGATCAAAGAAGGGAATTCTTACGCTACCCGTAAGCTCGTTGTCCGGTAAACTCTTTTAAATTCCTAAATACTCCTTTTAATCTATTGAAATCTCGCCGGATTGCCTGTTTTCCGGTTTACTGCTAATTTCCCCACAACAATTTATTTTATCAGTATATTTAGTGCCGATTAACCGCATTAGCCCTTCAGTAAGAATGTTCGAATTTTTACATAAAAAAGTTTCTGAGACCATAGAGATCAGCGAAGAGGAATTTGCTTTTGCAAAGACCCTGTTCCTTCCAAAGAAAATTCGGAAAAAGCGGTTTCTATTCGGAGAGGGGGATATCTGTAAGTACACCATTTTTGTTGAAAAGGGCCTTCTGCGTTCCTTTACTGTAGATGATAAGGGAGGCGAACATATCCTCCAGTTCTCCATGGAAGGCTGGTGGGCCGCCGACCTCTATAGCTTTTTGACCGGGGAACCTTCTCCATTTTATATCGAAGCCATTGAGGACAGTGAACTTTTAATGATTACCAAACCCTCCTGGGACCTATTGCTTAAAGAGGTTCCTGCTTTTGAGCGTTATTTCCGTATTCTTATTCAGAATAACCTTATCTCCACCCAACGACGTCTAATTGGATCTTTCAGCGAAACCGCGGAAGAGAAATACAATAAACTCTTGAAGGAGTTCCCCGATATCATTCAACGGGTGCCACAGCATATGATTGCCTCCTATATCGGCATCACCAGGGAAACCCTGAGCCGCATCAGAAGTCAGATTGCTGCGGGTTCCTGAAACCACGGCCATAACCTATTCCCCTTTTTCCATATTCCCTCCTTTCCAATTTCTCTTTCAGGTGTGACCTAAGTCACATTTATTTATTAACTTATATCATCGTTCAGAGGACGGCCTCCCCCGTAAATTTGTCCTATAATTATTAATCAATATTAATCTATAAAACAATTATTATGGCAAGTACAAAATGGGTGATCGACCCCACGCACAGTGAAGTAACTTTTAAAGTAAGACACTTAATGATCTCGACTGTTACAGGATCTTTTAAAGTATTCGATGGGCAGGCGGAGACCGACGGGGAGGAGTTTAAATCGGTCCAGAATGTTCAGTTCAAGGCTGATATTAATTCCATCGACACCAATAATGAACAAAGGGACACCCACCTGAAATCTGCTGATTTCTTTTCAGCTGAGGAGCATCCTTACCTGGAATTCAGAGCAGAATCCTATAATACTTCCGATAACAAGATCAACGGTACCCTGAAGATCCGCGGCACTGAAAAGCCTGTGACTCTGGATGTGGATTTCGGAGGAACTGTGGTTGATGGATATGGACAGACCAAAGCCGGAATGACGGTAAGCGGGAAAATAAGCAGAAAGGAGTTTGGACTGGTATGGAACCAGGTTACTGAAGCAGGAAGTGTCGTGGTGAGCGATGACGTTAAAATGAGTGCCGAAGTACAGTTTATTAAGCAAGCCTAACATTTCATGGAAAACAGGATATTAGGACTTCACCATATAACCGCCATTGCAGGGGACGCGCAGAGAAACTACAGCTTCTACACGAGGGTCCTTGGGCTTAGGCTGGTAAAGAAGACGGTGAATTTTGACGACCCGCAGACCTATCATTTCTATTTTGGAGATGAGGTGGGATCACCGGGAACTATCCTGACCTTTTTTCCATGGCCCAGAGTAAAACAAGGGAGAACGGGAACCGGAATGGCCACAGCGATTGGCTATTCCGTCCCTGAATCCAGCTTGGATTTCTGGCAACAACGATTTGAGGAATTGCAGGTGACTCATGGAGAAGTAGGGGAGCGATTTGGAGAAAAGTTTCTTCCCTTTCGCGATCCCGATGGGCTGGACCTGGAGTTGATAGTTTCCCAAACGGAAGACAACAGGAAACCCTGGGAAACCGGGGAAATTAAAGCCGAGGTTGCAATCCGGGGCTTCCACAACGTTACGCTCAGCCTGCAGGATTTTAAGCCTACTGCTGCTATACTTACCGAGGTGTTTGATTATGAGCTGATAGAGCAGGAGGGAAACCTTTATCGTTACAGGACCAATTCTGTTGAAAATGCGGCTCTTGTTGATTTACTGGAGCTCCCTAATTCCGGACCCGGTATCAATGCCGGGGGGACCAATCATCATGTCGCCTTCAGAGTGGCAAATGAGGAGGTGCTGATGGCTTTCAGGGAGAAAATTGAGAGGAGAGGCCTGAACATCACCCAGAAAATCAACAGGGACTATTTCTATTCGCTTTATTTCAGGGAACCTGGAGGAGTTTTGTTTGAACTGGCAACCGATAATCCGGGTTTTTCCATAGATGAACCTGTCGAAGAATTGGGCAGCAGCCTTAAGCTTCCAAGGCAATACGAAGGTTCCAGGGCGCAGATCGAAAGATTGCTGCCTGAAATTAAACAGTAGATTTTTGCAGCAGGATAATATTGGCAAAAATGATAATGTTAAAGAAAAGTGCGACCTCCCCCATGAATAAGAGATGAATTGTTTTTAACCTTAAAAGAACCGGAAATGCACATAAAACACATATTTACTGCGGGGAAGAATCTGAAAGATGCTGAAAAGGCTCTTATCATGGTGCATGGGCGCGGAGCCACTGCCGAAGATATACTTCAGCTTGCTCCTTACCTTCACGTGAAGGATTATGCGCTGCTGGCCCCGGAGGCCACTAATCATACCTGGTATCCACATTCCTTTATGGCCCCGGTTCAACAGAATGAACCCTGGCTTTCCTCAGGGCTCGAGATCCTCGTGGATCTGGTCAATACCATTACGGCCCAGGGCATAGATACTGAAAGAATATACCTGCTGGGCTTTTCCCAGGGAGCCTGCCTCACCCTGGAATTCGCGGCACGAAATGCCACCAAATTTGGAGGGATTGCTGCCTTCACTGGTGGGCTGATAGGAGAAAGGCTGGAACGGGAAAAGTATCACGGCGACTTCAAAGGAACCCCGGTATTTATAGGTACTGGAAATCCGGATCCACATGTACCTGTGGAGCGGGTACGCGCTACTACTGATATTTTTGAGGAAATGAATGCGGTGGTCACGGAGCAGGTTTACGATAACCGCCCCCATACCATTTCACAGGACGAAATTGAACAGGCCAATCAATTGATTTTTAAATGAGCTGTGGTGGGCTCTCATAACGAATACGGAGATGAAGCCTTGAGGAATTCTCAATTGCCGGGGCTTTCAAGCCCCGGTTCGGTTTTTGGTTTGGCAGAAAACCGTGACATAAATCAATAGAATTTAATATCATACATCAATGCACCGGCGGACTGCAGGTGGTAAATTTGTATTATCAAAACTGAAGAAGATGGAAGTACAGGAAACTATAGCATTTATAGGAGGTGCGGGAAAGAATTGTCCCGTTTTGATGAAAAGGATGGCGCAGGGGAAACTTCGACTGCTGTTCCTTTATAATGAAGAGGAGAAGATTCAGGATTTCGTAGAGCAATTGAAATCCGAACAGGATAGGGATGCGGACATAGAGGTGGTAAACTGCGTAACAACCAGTTGCTGGGAAGCAGATATAATTGCTTTTGTTGATCCGGAGGCCATTGAAGCTGATGTTCTTGAGAAAATAAAAACGGTAGCTACACAGAAAATAGTCCTGCTGATCAATACTGAACACGGAGAAAAAACCACCTCCTATTCCTGCAAAATGGAGGATCTGAAAAGGGATCTGCCCTACTCCAAAATCGTAGTAGTAAAGGTAGATTCAGCAACCATGAAGGCTGAACTTTCCGGAACAGATGAAGAAGCCCTTGACACTGTTTTCCAGGTTCTGAAGAAGGCGGGATACAGCCCGGAAAAACTGAAATAATAATAATTTAAAATTGAAAGTATGAAAGTGAATATTTGGTCTGATGTCAGATGTCCATTCTGCTATATAGGAAAAAAGAAATTTGAAAAAGCATTGGAGAATTTCCCTCAAAAAGATAGTATAGAAGTTGTATGGCACAGCTATCAGCTGGACCCTAATCTGGAAACAGATCCCAATACCAATACAGTAGAATACTTTACTAAAGCCAAAGGGGTCAGCGCCGACCAGGCAAAACAGATGCTCGGTCACGCTACAGCAATGGCAAAGGAAGTAGGACTCGACTTCTATTTAGAGGAAGCCGTCCTCGCCAATTCTTTCAATGCGCACCGGTTGATCCAGCTTGCAAAGTCAAAAGGATTGGGAAATGCCATTGAAGAGGCCCTGTTTAAGGCTCACTTCACGGAAAAGAAGAATATAGATGATAAGACAGTCCTGACTGAAACCGGGGTTTCTGTAGGATTGGAAGAAGAGGAAGTGAAAGAAATGCTGGCGTCGGATGCATTTGAAAATGAAGTTAAACAGGACGAACTGGCCGCACGAAGAATTGGAGTGCAGGGAGTACCTTTCTTCGTCCTCAACAATAAATATGGGATCTCCGGTGCCCAGTCTTCAGAAGTCTTCTTAGAGACCCTTGAGAAGGCCTGGGGGGAGTATCAACAGGAGAATCCGTCCCTGATCATTTCCAATGGAGATTCCTGTTCCACAGATGGAACCTGTAATTAATAATAAATCAATAGCATATGAAAATTGCCCTAATAGGAGCTACCGGATACGTTGGTTCCGCAGTATTAAATGAAGCCCTTGAAAGAGGACACGAACTTACCGCCATAGCCAGGAATACCTCGAAAGTGGCAGTGGACCATGAGAAGCTTTCCCTGGTACAGGCAGATGTAAGGGAATCCAATAAACTTGCTGAAGCTTTAAAAGACCACGATGTGGTGATCAGTGCCTATAATTCCGGCTGGAGCAATCCAGATATATATGAGGAATTTTTGGAAGGTTCCAATGCCATTCAGGAAGCTGTTAAAAAAGCTGAGGTAAAACGCCTGATAGTAGTGGGAGGGGCTGGAAGTCTGTATATAGACGAGCAGACCCAATTAATAGATACTCCCGATTTTCCTGACGCCATTAAAGGTGGAGCCACTGCAGCCAGGGATTACCTGAACCAGATTAAAGAAGAGGAGGAACTTGACTGGACCTTCTTCAGTCCCGCTCCCGGAATGTTTCCCGGTAATCCCCCGGAAAGAAGAGGAACCTATAGAACCGGTCTGGAAACCCCGGTTTTCGATGAGAACAACCAGAGCGTGATCTCTGTCGAGGATGCAGCGGTTGCCTTAATTGATGAGGCCGAGGAGCCTAAACATATTAAAAGACGCTTTACCGCTGCCTACTAAAGCTCAAATTAAATTAGAATCCATAAACAGTTAATATAAACAAGTAACCTAAATTAAATTCAGACACATGAAAAAAGTATTGTCATTCGTATTATTCGCTTTTCTAAGCACAGGAGTTTTTGCCCAAACCACCTGGACAGCCGATAAGGCCCACTCTCAGGTTTCCTTTGGAATTGAACATATGGGAATTTCGGAGATAGAAGGTTTATTCAGAACTTTTGATGCCAGCATAGTTGCTTCCGAAGAGGATTTCAGCGACGCAGTTTATGAAGTAAGCATTGATGTTAATTCTGTTGACACCGGAATTGAGATGAGGGATAATCACCTTAGAAATGCAGATTTCTTCGATGTTGAAAAATACCCTACCATGACTTTCAAAAGCACCAAAAGTGAGAAAGTAGGAGAAGGTAAATATAAAGTGACCGGGGATCTTACTTTCCACGGAGTCACTAAGCCTGTAACTCTTGATGTATGGTACAGAGGAACTGTAGCAGGTCAGAAAGGAGATGTTTCCGGATTCCAGGTAACAGGAACCATTAACCGTGCAGATTTCAACTTTGGAAGCGGTTTTCCTGAGTCAGTTCTTAGCGACGAGGTAAAGATCAAAGTTGACGGAGAGTTCAAAAAGCAGGCATAAGTAACTTCCGCCTGTAAGATTTCCATGGTCGCTAAGATCAGGGAAGTCCAGTCATAATCAGAAAGAACAATTAATGCCGGTACCCGGAGAGGGATTACTTCAGCTTTAGGTGCCGGTTTAATTAAATGCAGTCATGGGAAATTTATCATCATTCAACAATTTTACTAAGGATCTCAAAGAGCAGGAAAACCTGATGCCCGTATTGTTCATGGGCCATGGTTCCCCAATGAACGGGATCGAGGACAACCAGTTCAGCAGACGATGGAGAAAAATGGCGGAAGAAATCCCCACTCCCTCAGCGGTCCTGGTGATTTCGGCCCATTGGCTGAGCAATGGCACAAAGATCACGGCAATGGATTTTCCGAAGACCATTCACGATTTCGGAGGATTCCCACAAGCCCTGTTCGATGTCCAATATCCCGCTCCGGGGGACAGACAGGTAGCAGAGGATACCGCCTCCCTGATTACCTCCACCAAAGTGGAACTGGATCATGACTGGGGACTGGATCATGGGGCCTGGACAGTGATACGGCATATGTATCCCGAAGCTGATGTTCCGGTATTGCAGTTGAGTATCGATTACAATAAAGGTCCGCAATACCATTTTGAGCTTGCCAAAGAACTCTATGGCCTTAGAAAAAAAGGCGTCCTGATCGTAGGGAGTGGGAATATGGTCCACAACCTGAGAATGTTAGCCTGGGATAAGATCAATGAACCAGAATATGGATATGACTGGGCACTGGAGTTGAATGAAAAGTTCAAAAAGAACATCCTGGAGGAAAATTATCAGCCATTGATCAATTATACGCTCCTGGGGAAAGAGGCACAGTTAGCCATCCCCACTCCGGAGCACTACCTGCCTCTGCTTTATACCCTGGGAGTAAAGGGGGAAAGGGATGATATCACCTTTTTTAACGACAAGGCGGTTGCAGGTTCCCTGACAATGACCTCAGTTAAAATAGGATAAGAATAAATTTCAATTAAACATTTATAAAGAAGATGAAAAAGTTATTTAATATTTACCCTGATCACAATAGTATTGATGTTGCTCTTTTAGTAGCTCGTATTGGAATAGCCGGATTCATGCTGACTCACGGATTGCCAAAGCTAATGATGCTGTTTGGGGATGCCCCGGTGCAATTTCCCGGAATTATGGGAATGAGTCCGGAGTTCGCTTTAGTGCTCACTGTTCTTGCTGAGGTTGTGTGTTCTATCCTAATCCTGGTTGGCCTTGGCACCCGATTGGCAACCATTCCATTAATTTTCACAATGGCAGTGGCTGTATTTTATGTCCACGCTGCTGATCCCTTTGCAACCCAGGAGATGGGCCTGCTTTACTTACTGATGTATACGACGCTGTTCTTTTTAGGAAGTGGCAAATTTTCACTTGATGCTGCCCTTGTAAAAAAGCAACCGGTTCCCGTAAGAGCTTAACAATTATTACAATGCATAGGTTTGATGGGGTTTTCATGGAAAAGTATTCTGTGGAGGCCCATCAAAAATAAAATCCGGTTGGAATTCCAACCGGATTTTTCTATTAAGAGAGTTTGATTTTCGCTCTAATTTCATACTCTACATGAACCAGCCTTCCAGGGCCAGCATACCTCCGACAGCTGATGCGGCTGCAGAAAGGATTGCCGTAGCCACCAGCCACCAGGCTGCGGTAACTGCTGTTTTTCTTGTTTCCTCTGCGGCTTCCATGCTTTTTCGTTTGGCAGTTGCCATCTTCTCATTTACCATGGCTTCTACTTCGTTGGCTTTGTTTAAGACAGAATCCCGGGCAGAAACTATCTTATCTGCGATTGGTTCAGCCTCTGTCCTGCTCAGACTGGTTTCCATCATGATATGATCGGTCAGCTGCTCCCTGTTGTAGTGTTTCAGCTTGTATTTCAAGTTTGATCCATCTGCGGAACTCTGAAAGATATGGGTGAAATCTGAATAAATCCTGTTCAGGTTATTGGTGCTACCTCCTCCGGAGAACAAACTCCTGACTTTGGACTGCACCTCATGGTTTTTAGCTGAGGCCGAACTTCCGGTACTCCCGAAGAAGGAACTGACTTTTTGAAGAACATTCTCTACTTTCCGTATATAATTATCCGCTTCGGCTTCATCCATGTTCTGGGATGCCATTATTTTAATCAGGGTTTCCCTGTCAATGGCACTTGCCTTGGCTTTTATCAGATTACTTGCCTGCCCCGGTTCATTTAGGATCTGGATCAGGTCCTGTTCCAGGGTTTCAGGCTGTAATTCATCCTTATTGGTATTTCTAAGGGCGGCGACAACCTTCTCCTGGTACATATCGATCTTTTCACGATCGGCGTGGGTGAGATCCTCTATTCCCTGTTTGATCTTCTCCTCATTGGGGGCGTCTCCCTTGGCAATATCTTTAAGGCTGTTCACGTGATCCTTGATGGCCTGCTTGTGTTCCTTCGACAAGGTACTCTTGTCAGCCTCTTCCAGGATCAGTTTTTTTACGGAATTGGGGTAATCAAAATCCGCTTTTTCTGTCACCTGGATATGGGTCAGCAGATCCTTGATCTCCTTTTTGATCTGGTGGATATCAATATGCTGTGGTTTCAGCTGTTTGACATAATCATTTACTTTCTTATCGACATCATGCGTCTGAAACAATTTTTCAAACTGTTTCCTCATTTCCTTTGCCTGGGCCTTTGCATTTGTTTTCGCCACATCCTTGGCAATACTGGCATCAGAGCTGGAGAAAGTCGAAAACGCAGATGAAAGACCATTTTTTACTGTAGAAACCAACCCGCCAATAAGAGATGAGACGGCACTCATTTCAAGAAAGGTCATGGCCATAAAAAAGGCGGCCCAGATAACCAGTCCCAGGGTAGCTCCGATAAAATTGGCACCCACCAGTCCCAGCTTCACTGCCAGCATACTTGCAAAAAACAGGGCGATGGAGGTGGTGATCATGGTCCAGGCACCGAGACCAGTGGAAATTTTCTGGCCCATATTCATCCCCTCATCATCGTCATCATGATGTGCCTTTTTGTGGGAATCATGATGTTTATGGTGGGATTCATCTAAATTGGGAATGGCAGTTATCCCGGCAGCTACCGATAATACAGTCAGCAATAGCTGAAATCCGACCGCCAGCAGCACTCCTGCCACTATACACACGAAAAAGTTAGCTCCTTCCAATAATAATGGAGTGGTAGTTTCCACACCTTCCTGTGCAATTCCCGTTAAAGGGAAAAGTAACATCAGCATGATTATGAATCGTTTCATAGTGTTGATTTTTAATTGGTTAAATGCTAATTTAAGGCTTTGTGACTTGGATTTTTGTAAAAAAATCATAAACTACAGCAGAGAAGTGCCTGCTTTTCAGGTAAATATTCAATAATGTAAGATAAGAGTGGGATTTTCGTAATTGTGGAAGAAGGAATTCTGAAAATTGAATTTTTTCAGAAAATGAAGCATAAATTTAAATGAAGCCGGTTCTACACTATTCCAGCCTTTGCTTCATCTTTTCATATAACGCTTCACAAGCTTCCTTCCTGAGAGGCTTTTCCAGATAATCCACTACCTGAGGATACTGCCTGGAATGTTCCAGATCCTTGGTATTTATTGAAGAGGTGACCATGGCTACATAAATATTTTCCTTAAACTCCTTGTCCTGTATAGCTTCAAGGAAATCCCAGCCATTCATGACGGGCATATTGATATCAAGCAATACCAGGTAAGGGGTTTCGCGAACCCCATTACTGGAAATAAATTCCAGGGCTTCTTTTCCGTTTTTGAAGCTGCCTTCTGCAGAAGGAAGTATGCTACGATCAAGGAGTACCTTGTGCAGGAAAAGGACGACAGAATCATCATCAACTATAACAACTTTAAATTCCATTGAAGTAGGCTTGTGAACTTAAGTAATTTGGGTTA
Organism: uncultured Salinimicrobium sp.; assembly: GCA_946887025.1. Next base: position 17,324 of record CAMPJY010000011.1, on the reverse strand, counting down.
AGTATTCTGAGGTACAAAATGACCAGGCTGCCAAGTAAAGATATAAAATATAATGATTGATTTGGGGCCGGGAATGAAGGTTCAGAATCCTCTAAAATGAAAATAAACCCTCCCGATATTCCCAGAGCTTATAGCAGAAAAGGAGAAGGAAACAGAAGGCGACAAAGAATTCCATAAAGGTGGATGCCAGCAGTCCTATAAACGATCCAAAAGCTGCCTTAAGGGCGACCTGGGAAGTACTTTTATTTAGAAGTTCGCCAACGAACGCACCTCCAAAAGCCCCGATCAGTATTCCTCCCGGAATGGGGAGAAAAATACCGATGATCAGCCCAATAGTGGCACCCCACATTCCTGATTTACTTCCTCCAAATTTCTTTGTTCCGTAGGCAGGAATGCTGTACTGAAGAATAAAAATGATAATGGTTACTACAAGTGTGATTCCCAGAAAAGTGTAATTCATGGGAACGGCCGAAGTAAAATGCAATAGAAGGAGCCCCAGCCAGCTTACCGGAACTCCCGGTAGAACTGGCAGGAAACTTCCCAAGATCCCCGTAATACAGAGGATAAGTGAAATGCTGATTAGTATGATATCCATGGTCCAAGGTTGGTTAGGAACGAAGATAGGAAAGATTTTTACAATTGTTTAACTGCATTTTCAGGCGAAACTAAATGAGTAGTTGTATATTGGTTTTTAAGGAGAAACTCCCGGAATTTTCAATCCTTTAATTCGAATTCTTATGTCACAGAAAACAAGATCAACTTCCGCCGGACTGCGATATCTCATACTGATGCCTGCATTGTTTTTGATGCTAACCCTGGAGTCAATTGCGCAGGAGTCGGGGAGTCAGGAGACCACTCTAAAGATCGAAGTGGTGGATATACTTGATCAGACAACAGCAGAAAATGAAAAAGTGCAGCAAGCTTTGGAAGATCTCAAAGATGGAAAGCCTTATTCAACGCTAATTGTCACCGATGGGACTTCCAGGATCATTTACGAAGCGACCAAAGAATCGGGGATTGGCATCATCACAAAAACGGAAGAGCTGGTGAATTCAACCTATGTCAAGAGTGAAGACGTTCCATTTGCTATAATTGAGGAAGTACCTGTATATCCGGGTTGTGAGGATCTTACAACTAATCAGGAAATTAAGGATTGCATGGTTCAGAAGGTTACCACTCACGTAAATACCAATTTTAATCTGGGACTTGCCAAAGATCTGCCCCTTACCGGGATGCAACAAGTATATGTTCAGTTCAAGATCGATGAAACGGGAAAAGTGACTGCAGTAAGAGCCAGGGCTCCCGCTCCTGAACTTGAGAGGGAAGCTATTCGGGTAGTAGAGGCTTTACCTCAGATGCTTCCGGGAAAACATATGGGCAAGCCGGTAAGTGTAATGTATTCACTTCCTATAAAATTTATCCTGAACCAGGATACCGGGAAAGAATCCGGGGCTGAAGAATAACCTGAAACCAGTAAAACACAATTATTTTTCTTAAGCTGCTTTAATTCTGTATTTTTGGATTTTACATGTTCAAATCAGCTGAATGAAAAAACTTTTACTTCTGCTCTTTTTGGTGGTCTGTTCGGCCTGCGAACTGTTTCAGACAAAGAAGGTCTCTTCGGAGGAGATCCTTATTGAGGAAAGTCAGGAGCTGAACTGGCATGAGGTGGATCAGTATCCTGCCTTTTCTGAATGCCGTGAGATCCTGGAGGAGGTGCCTGCAAAGGATTGTTTCGGAAACAAGGTTGCTTCTTATGTTTACGCCCGCCTGGAGGAAAAAGAGCCCGTGGTTACGGAAGCCCTGCACGACACCATTATGCTTCACCTGATCGTCTCTGATTCCGGGAAACCTTTAATCGACTCAGTAGAAATTGATTCCATTGTACTTCATCATCTCCCTAAAATCAAGACCTGGGTTCAGGAAAGTATTGATTCCCTGCCAAAGATCTATCCCGCCAGCAAAAGGGGCATTCCCGTGGCCACAAAATTCAAATTGCCTATAGTAATTGAAGCAGAATAGCGCTTAAAGGTTGTACTTATACCCAATGGTGAAGTCCAGCGGGAAATTTCCATTGTTATCCAATACTATCGAAAGGAAATCATTGTACCCGAGGGTAATATAGCCGTTTTCAGTTATCTTTATATCGCTCCCAACCCCAAAGCTTAGAGGGGCATTAAACGCAAATCCGTTATCTTCTTTAATTGCAGTTATTTCCCCTGTATCATTTTTCACCTCCACTTTCTCTCTTGAGTACATCAGGTTCACCAGTTCCAGGTCCACATGGAAATCAACATTTTCGAGACGGATCAGTTTAAATCTATAGTTCAGGGAGAGCTGGGTGGAAGTATAATCGAATTCATCCTGTTTAAAAGATTGCCTTAGATGCAGAAAGGCCGAGTGACGTGGCGCCAGGTTCGGGTCATGGATCTCAAATTCCAAGCCTATAACCGGGGCAATTACGTTCGAGGGATTATCCGTGTAACTGTTGTTCGAGATCCCGGTAAAAAGACCTAAACGCATCATGATATTATCAGTGGAGGCGTTGTAACGGTAATCTTTCAGAATAAGGGCATTATATTGGTTGACAAAATGCTTCAGACTGTACAACGCAAATTTCACGTCATAGACCTGAATATCGGTATCAGAGGTCAATTCCTCCAGCTGAAGTTTATACTTCGAGATCCCATCCTCCCCCTTTTCTTCCAGCAGTTCCACTAATCGGTTTTCTTTCTGGACAAAATACCTCAGCCTAAGATCCTCCTTAGCATAAAAAAGATTCAGGGGCCCCTTTACTTCCCGTTGCAGTTGCAAAGTATCGTTATCTATAATGAAAGTTTCCTGCGCCAGGGAAGTGGCGGAGAAAACCAGAAAAAATAGCACCAGGATTAATTTTGTTCTTTGCATTGCTAGGGCTGTAGGTAATTAAAGATACTAAAAAAAATAAAGCGGGATTACTTTCTGAAATTTCTGCCTTTCCACTGAAATCCGGATAATCCTGAAAGTACAACCACCGCAGAACAGAAAAATGGGTAGAGTGCACTTGCCCAGATGTAATTTTTCATGCTGTGTTCGCTGCTGAAAAAATGAGCCCCGCGGTAGATAAGGATAAAGTCTATATTGAATTTCACCAGGAAAGCCAGGAGGAGTGGCTGTTTTATATTAACACCCATGATCCAAAGTAAGACTCCTGCAACAATAGAAAGGTTCATAAGAAAAACAGAGATCCCGATCAGCTTGGGAAACAGACTGGAATAGGCCGTAGTCTTTGCTGCCCAGCGGATCCTCTGCATAAAAAGCTTGTGGAGATTATCCTGAGGCTTTGTGATAACTATGGCAGCCGGATCTTTTAGAAAGGCTGTCTTCCCTCCTGCAGCTTTGATTTTCTCCAACAGGAAAATATCATCCCCGCTGGCGATCTTCTCATTCCCCTCAAAACCCTGCACCTGGAGGAAAACCTTCTTCCGATAACACAGGTTGGCGCCGTTGCACATAAAGGGATTATCAATACCAAAAGCACCAATAGTGGCGGTCTGCAGACTGAAAAAGTCAATTTCCTGAAATCTGGATAACATACTATTTCCATTTCTGATCGCAACAGGCCCGGAAACCATATCTGCAGCAGTCTGCCGGATAATAGTGTTATAAGCTAACAACCAATCCCTCGGAACCAGACAATCGGCATCTGTGGTAAGTATGTAATCGAAGCAGGCCACTCCTATTCCCGTTTCCACGGCATCCTTCTTGGGAGACCCGGTCCGTTCAAGGGAATTCACCAGCTTCACCTGCATTTCGGGAGTATCCGCTATTAAATCATTACAGATCTTTATTGAACTGTCTTCAGAGGCATCATTCACCAATATAACCTGAAACAAGTCCTTTGGGTAACTGAGTTCCTTCAAGGAGGAGAGAAGGGCTGGTAAGTTCTCAGCCTCGTTCCGGAAGGGAACTATGATGGAAAAAGTGGTGGACGCTTTTTCTGATTCCCCTGGTTCGGGGACTTTCCCGAAGCCGAACAGCAGGAACAGCATGAGTAACAGATAGATCAGGGTGATTATGCCAAAGGCCCAGATCAATGGACCAGATTTTGAATTTGAGGCTTGTATCTCAGCACATAATAACTTCCCAGCAGGGCCGGAAGGCCGAAATTAAGGATCCACACCGCGAGGACTATTACCAGCACCACAATTTCCGGAACGCCCAGATATCCCAAAACCATCACTCCGAAACCACCCTTTATTACGGCATCAAAGATCAGCATGGTGGGAATAAGGGAAGCCAGGAAATAGGTGGAGAAAACAGCTGAAATCAGGAGAAAATAAGGAAGGTCCACATTGAAGACCAGTAGCAGAAAGTAGAACTGATGGGTAAAAATGATATAGCGAAGGCTGGCGTAATACAGTGTCTTCCACTGAATCTCATTGGAGATCAATTTAAAGGATTTCTCAAGTTTCCTTACGGAATACCCCTTGATCCTCAGGTTGAACTTCCTGATAAGCCAGTAGAGCAGGAAAGGGGAGAAAAGCAGTACCAGAATTAGGGCACTATTTAAACCGTATAACGGCAAATTCACCTGAAAAAGCAGATAACACATTCCGATGATCCCAAAAACAAAAGTGACGAACAGCTGGGTCATGTTCCCCACGAAGTTCAGAAAGATGACCTTCTTCCTTTCACTTTTTGGGTAGTACAGGGATTTCGCCCCGTATTCCCCGATCCTGCTGGGGGTGAAGATGGCAGCGGTAAAGGAAGCAAGGCTTTCATTGGTCGCCTTTCTGACGGACCTGTTCATTAAGGCACTGCTGAGTTTCTGCCATTTTTTAATTTCAAAAAGCCAGTTTAAAAAGGTCAGGAATAAAAGAACTGCGATATTCAGTAAGGAAAAAACCTTAAATTCATTTAACTTGGCCAGAAAGGAACTGAAATTCAGCTGATCGTTGGAAGTCAGTTTATAACCAATGAAAAATACAGCCGCCAATACCACCGCGATTTTAAGGAGTGCAACTAAGAATTGATTAGTTTTGTGCGAAAGGTTCGACATAGGTTTTTTAGGAAACGGCGTCTCCTTTTCAGTGTGAATAATAATCCTGCAATAATACGAAGCTTTTGAATACCGAGAAAATCATATTGGGCATAGACCCCGGAACCACCATCATGGGATTTGGTTTGATCAGGGTGGTGAACAGGAAAATGACTTTTCTGCAGCTCAATGAACTGCAGCTTCAGAAATATGAGGATCCGTATCTCAAGCTGAAACTTATTTTTGAAAGGACGATCGAACTTATTGACACTTACAATCCCGATGAAATTGCCATCGAGGCGCCCTTTTTCGGAAAGAATGTACAGTCCATGCTCAAGTTGGGCCGTGCCCAGGGAGTAGCCATGGCTGCCGGCCTGAGCAGGGAGATCCCCGTGACAGAATATTCCCCAAAGAAAATAAAGATGGCGATCACAGGGAATGGAAATGCCAGCAAGGAACAGGTGGCCCGAATGCTGCAAAGCCTCCTGGCCCTGAAAACACTTCCCAAGAACCTGGATGCTACCGATGGACTTGCAGCTGCCGTCTGCCATTTCTACAATTCCGGAAGGGTGGAAATAGGGAAAAGTTATTCCGGTTGGGAATCATTTGTCAAACAGAACCCGAAGAAGATAGGATAGTGAATTTGAAAATTTGGAGATTTGGAAATTTTGAAAATGTGATCAATTTCCAAATCTTCAAATCTTCAAATTTCCAAATTAAAAAACATGCCAGGCATCTACCTACATATTCCCTTTTGCAAACAGGCCTGCCACTACTGTGATTTCCATTTTTCTACTTCCCTGAAGAAAAAGGGAGCCCTTGTGGATGCCCTGTGCAAGGAATTGGAACTGCGAAAGGAAGAAATCACGGGACCTGTGGAAACCATCTACTTTGGCGGCGGGACCCCTTCTTTGCTTTCACCTGAAGAACTGAAAATGATCTTCGAAACCATCTACTCCCTTTTTTCTATTTCTGCAGATGTTGAGGTTACCATGGAAGCCAATCCCGACGACCTTTCTGAAGAAACCCTGGCCATACTGGCCGCATCCCCGATAAATCGCCTTAGCATCGGAGTACAATCCTTTTTTGAAGAGGACCTGCTCCTAATGAACCGTGCCCACAATGCTGTAGAGGCGCTGGATTCCATTAAAAATGCGAAAAGGTATTTTGATAACATTTCCCTCGATCTCATTTACGGGATCCCTGGCCTGAGTAACGAGCGATGGGAAAAGAATCTCCAAATTGCCCTGGAACTTGGAGTCCCACATATCTCAAGTTATGCCCTAACCGTGGAAGACAGAACTGCCTTGAAGTCATTGATAGAAAAAGGTAAGATAGCTCCCGTGGAAGAGGAGCTGGCAAAGGAACATTATGAAATTATGGTGTCGAAACTGGAGAAAGAGGGGTTTGAGAATTATGAATTTTCCAATTTCGGGAAACCCGGGTATTACTCCAGAAACAATACGGCCTACTGGTTCGGGAAATCCTATCTGGGAATCGGCCCTTCAGCCCATTCCTTCGACGGCACAGCACGAACCTGGAACATCAGTAACAATACCCTGTACATTAAGTCCATCGAGAAGGGGGAGCTCCCTTCGGAACGTGAGGTCCTGAGCCCTCGGGATCGGTATAATGAATATATCATGACCCGTCTGCGCACCAAATGGGGAATCCTGCTTAAGGAGGTAGAAGAGGATTTTGGGCCCGAGTATGCGGAATATCTAATAAAAGAAGCCCAGCCGTTGCTTAAAAAAGGCCTGATGGAGCAGGAAAGGGGTTCTCTGTTCATTTCCAGGAAAGCAAAATTTTTAAGTGACGGGATTGCTGCTGAATTGTTTTTGGTAGATTTGAATTCCAGTTCTGAATTCTGAATTCAGAATTCAGAATTCGAAACCAATGAAAACCACCATAGAATACCGCCAGCAACAATATTCCATAGATCTTTCCAAACCCCTGGATATCTCCCTGACCCTGCGCGGGGATGACAGGAATCCCATTGCCTGGTACCTGAAGTCTCCCCGAATAGAACCGGTGCGGGAAGGGGAATGGATCGGAAAGGTCAGCCAGGGGTCCTCTACCAACTTCAACAATATCTACTTCAATCCCCACGGGCATGGCACCCATACCGAGTGCGTCGGCCATATCACCCCTGAATTCCACAGCATCAACGACTCTCTGAAAACCTTTATGTTTCCTGCGAAACTTATCACCCTGGAGCCGCAGCAGAAAGGGGAGGACCTGGTGATCACGGAAAAGCAGCTGGAAAAGCAGTTGCAATCCGGGGAGGTGGAAGCCCTTATTATCAGGACCCTGCCCAACAGCATTTTTAAGCGGTCCAAACATTATTCGCATACCAACTGGGCCTACCTGGAGGAGGAGGCTGCAAAATATATCAGGGACTGCGGAGTAAAGCACCTGTTGATCGACCTTCCATCGGTGGACAAGGAGAAAGATGAAGGAAAACTGCTCGCGCATAAGGCTTTTTGGAACTACCCAAAGAATACCCGAATGGATGCCACCATCACGGAACTCATTTATGCCCCCTCCAAAATCGAAGATGGCCGATATTTTTTAAATTTACAGATCGCCTCCTTCGAAAACGATGCCGCACCCAGTAAACCGGTACTGTATAAAATAGAATGAAAAAAATATAATGGATATTGAAGCTTGTCGCGACTATTGCCTTTCCCATAAGGGAGTGACCGAGGAACTGCCTTTCGGCCCCGACAACCTTGTCTTTAAGGTCATGGGTAAAATGTTCGCCCTGCTAAGCCTGGACAGTTTTCCCCTGATCATCAGTCTTAAATGCGATCCCGACAGGGCCATGGAGCTGAGGGAAGAATACGACGGACTGATCACTGGCGCCTACCACATGAGCAAAATTCACTGGAACAGCGTCCAGGCCGAAACCCTGCCGCCTGTACTGCTTAAGGAACTGATAGACCACTCCTATGAACTGGTGGTAAAGGGGATGACGAAGAAACTGCAACAGCAATTAAAAGATCTTGAATGAATAAACCATCCGAATTCTATAACAGCCAGATTGAGAAATATCAGAAGAACCTGACTGCTGCATCAAATAAACTTGCGCTTTCCAGCCTGTTCAGGTTGCTTGTTTTTCTGGCCATTGCATTCCTGGTGTATTTTTTCTTCAAAAACCTGAGTGTCTTGCTACCCGTCCTTTTGGTGGGCATTGGGATCTTCCTTTTCCTCGTTTCCAGACACACCGACCTTAAGTACAACCGCGATAAATATCGGGAGCTCATTAATATCAACAAGAATGAGCTCCGGGTGCTGAAACGGGATTTTCAACATATGCCAACCGGGGAGGAATTTGAAGATCCCCTGCATCCATTCAGTCAGGATGTAGATCTTTTCGGGAGGGCTTCCTTCTTCCAGTATCTGAACCGCACGGCCTTGAAAGAAGGGACAAAGAAACTGGCAACCCTTCTTTTGGAAAATACCATCGATTCTATTGAAGAAAAACAGGAGGCCATAAAAGAACTGGCCGAAAAGGCGGACTGGCGGCAGAATTTCTCTGCCATCGCGGTGCTGGTGAAAACCAAAACCAATTCCCTGGTCATCATGGACTGGTTCAGGAATTACAAAACCTTCGTTCCAGGAATTATGAGCTGGTTGCCAACAGTTTTTTCGATTATCTCCATTGCAGCAATTGCAGCTTTCTTCTTCGACTTCATCTCCGGAATCACCTTAGGCATCTGGTTCTTTATGGGACTTGGCATTACTGGAATTTACCTCAAGAAAGTGAATCAGCTCTCCTCTCATGTAAGCGAGGTACAGGATACTTTCCATCAATATTACCAATTGCTGGGACTGATAGAGAGTACGGGGTTTAATTCGGAGATCCTGAAGAACAAAAAATTCAGGATCCACTCAGAGGAACAGCAGGTTTCTGCAATTCTCAGGAAATTTTCAAAGGCCATAGATTCCCTGGACCAGCGCAACAACATGCTTTTTGGGATACTGGGGAATGGTTTTCTCCTCTGGGACCTGCGACAATCCCACAAACTGGAAAAATGGATCTCCCGCTATGGCAATCAGGTAGAGACCTGTTTTGAAGTTCTTGAATTCTTCGACGCCTACAACTCACTTGGAAATTTCAGTTTCAACCATCCCGGCTATGCTTTTCCTGAGCCGAATTCAGATTCCCATATCACCGAAGCCAAAGCCCTGGCACATCCCCTCCTTGATCCGGAAAAACGGATCGCCAACGATCTATCTATCGAAAAGGAACAGTTTTTCATAATCACCGGAGCCAATATGGCGGGGAAAAGTACCTTCCTCAGGACAGTTTCCCTTCATATTATCATGGCAAATATTGGACTGCCTGTCTGTGCGGAATCCTGTACATACAGCCCCATAAAGCTTATTACGAGTATGCGTACCACCGATTCGCTGAGCGATGATGAATCTTATTTCTTTTCTGAATTGAAAAGGCTGAAATTTATTGTTGATGAGATCAAGAATGATAAATACTTCATCATTCTCGATGAGATCCTGAAGGGGACCAACAGTACCGACAAGGCGATAGGCTCGAAGAAATTCATTGAAAAACTGGTAGGCTCACGATCCACCGGAATCATCGCCACGCATGATCTCAGCCTCTGCGAAGTGGCAGAGGAGCTGCCGCAGGTGGAGAACTATTATTTTGATGCCGAGATCGTGCACAATGAGCTGAATTTCGACTACAGATTCAAAAAAGGAATCTGCCAGAATATGAATGCCTCTTTTCTTCTTAAGAAGATGGAGATAGTAGATTAGTCAATAAACATTTAAATAAAGAATGGATTCCCTTACCCAGATTGTCTTAGGAGCCGCCGTAGGTGAAGCCGTACTTGGTAAAAAAGTCGGTAATAAGGCCATGCTTTATGGCGCCATCGCCGGGACCATCCCCGATCTGGATACCTTTGCAGGCTATTTTACTGATACTCTAACCGCTATTGAAATCCATCGTGGCTTTACGCATTCCATCCTTTTCTCTGTTCTTTTTGCGCCGCTCTTCGGAATGCTTATCTCCCGTTGGGAGAAAGGCGCCGACTGGAAGGAGTGGTCCTGGCTGATGTTCTGGGGACTTTTCACCCATCCGCTGCTGGATTCCTTCACCACCTGGGGTACCCAGCTATTCTGGCCGTTTGACATCGAACTCGCATTTAAAACTATTTTTGTCATCGATCCCTTCTACACTCTTCCTTTCCTGATCTTCCTGATCCTGGCCATGCGCAGGAAAAAGGAGGATCCAAAACGGGCAAGGTATAACAAATTGGGCCTCCTGGTTAGCAGCGCCTATCTCCTGCTTGCCCTCGGAATGAAAACCTATACTTTTACGGTTTTCAAGAACAGTCTGGACCAACAAGGCATCTTTTATTCAGCCATTGAGACCAAGCCTTCGCCCTTTAACATCATCCTCTGGACCGCAAATGTGGAGACGGAGGAGGATTATCTCATAGGAAGTTACTCTTTGTTTGATACTGACAGGTTGGTGCGATTCAAGGCTTTCCCGAAAAACCATGACTATCTTGGACAGCTGAAGCAGGAGCCTGAAGTGCAGCGGCTCATTGATATCTCCAATGGCTGGTACGTAATCACTGAAAAGGACGGAGACCTGTATTTCAACGACCTGCGCTTCGGGCAGCAGAATCCCTATAAGGAAGGCTCCCCCTTCACCTTCAGCTACCGACTTAAATCCGAAAACGGTAAGCTCAAGGTCGAGGAAGTCGAAAAGAGACCCGAAAACGCAAAAGAAATCCTCACTGACCTCTGGCACCGCATCGTCCGGGCGGACCGCGTCCACCCCACCCAATACCTCGTCCAGGCAAACCTACGTCTCTACCCCCACCACCTCGTAAGGGCGGACCTATGTGTCCGCCCCCACACGCTCAACCAAACCATCTCATGAAAAAATCCCTCCCAATCCTCCTGATCCTCCTCCTCCTACCCACCACCATCTTCCCCCAAACCGCCTCGGGCAACCTGTCCAAAGTCATAATAGCAGTGGAAGACCACAAAAGCTACGACCGTGAAAAATATCCGCTGGGACTTTTTGCAGAAGAGTACTATCAGCAGGAAGCCGAATTTGCAGAAGCAAGGCTGCGGGAGCTGAAAAAAATAAAAACCGCCGAACTTTCCGAAACCGAACAGATCTCAAAAGAACTGCTGAGGTTCAGGCTGCAGGAGAAAGTTGATCATTTTGAATTCAAGGCATACCTGAACCCCCTGCTTTCTGATGCCGGTTTCCATGTGAGTCTACCCTATCATGTAAGGCCGCTGAACAATTATAAGGAGGTAAAGCGTTACCTGAAGAAGCTGGAGGCGATTCCCCAGTACGTGGACCAGCACCTGGTGCTTTTACGGAAAGGCTTGCAGGAGGGGATTACGCAGCCTCTGGCGATCTTTAAGGGCTATGAAGCCACCTATAACGATCAGATTGTGGAAAACCCCACAGAAAGCTTCTATTACAGTCCTTTTCTCGAACTCCCTTCCTCCCTCTCCCCACAGCAGAAGGATTCGGTCCTGAAGGCCGCAGAAGTGGTGATCTCCATGAAGGTGGTTCCCCAGTTCAGGAGGATAAAAACCTTTTTCGAAGAGGAATATTTTCCCAATACCCGCACCGCAATTGGCGTTTCTGAAATTCCCAATGGGCGCGACTATTATCAGAACCGACTAAAGTACTATACGACTCTTGACCTGACAGCGGAAGAGGTCCACGAGATAGGCCTGGAGGAGGTATCCAGGATCAATGCCGAAATGAAAAAGATCATTGAGGAAGTAGGTTTTGAAGGCAGTTTCAATGAATTCCTGGTGTTCCTTAGAACAGATCCACAGTTTTACGCAACCACCGCGGACGAGCTGCTCATGGAGGCAAGAGATATTTCCAAACGCATCGATGCCCAGCTGCCGAAATTCTTCAAGACCCTGCCACGGAAGCCTTACGGAGTAGCCCCTGTGCCCGACGCCATTGCGCCAAAATACACCACAGGCCGCTATTTCGGCTCCTCCTCCAGCACTCAGCCTGGCTATTATTGGGTGAACACCTACGACCTTCCCAGTCGCCCCCTTTACGTTCTCCCGTCCCTCACCGCCCACGAGGCGGTGCCGGGGCATCACCTGCAGATTGAACTGAACAAGGAGCTGGGGGACAGCATCCCTGCCTTCAGAAGAAACACCTATTTATCGGTCTACGGAGAAGGCTGGGGCCTGTATTCTGAATTTCTTGCCGAAGAGATGGGAATCTACACCACCCCCTACGAAATGTTTGGAAAACTCACCTATGAACAGTGGCGCGCCTGCAGGTTGGTCGTCGACACCGGGATGCACGCGATGGGCTGGAGCAGGGAAGAGGCAGTGGATTTTCTGAAAAATAACACGGCGCTTTCCCTCCACGAGATCAATACGGAGATTGATCGTTATATCTCCTGGCCCGGCCAGGCGGTTTCTTATAAAATAGGGGAGCTGAAGATAAGGGAACTACGAAAATTGGCTGAAACCGAATTGGGTGACAAATTCGACATACGCGGTTTCCATGAAGTCGTACTGGAGCAGGGAACAGTGACCCTTGCCATCCTGGAGCAGCGGGTAAAGGATTGGATAGAGAGCACCAGATAAGCTGTAAAAATCCAGGACCTTGTTTACTCGGCTTAATTATGTTTATAAAAAAAGGCCCACATTTTTTGTGGGCCTTTAATATTTCGAAAAGTTGTCGCCTACTTATTTTCCTTAGTAAGAAATACGGTGGTCACCGATCCATAATCCGTCACTTTTATACTCAGGTTCTTTTCTTCCTCCACCAGTTTTATAGCTTCTTTCGCTGAAATAAGCCCTTGTCCTGTAATGTAGAAGCGCGCACCTTGAGCTGCCATTTGCTTAACATGTTCCAGGGGTGCCGGTGGGGCTGGTGGTGGTCCAGGTACATTCAGCTCTGTGGGTGCCGGAGGAACCGGGGGCGCAGCAATTACGGTTAACTTTTCTGCCGGAGGGGCTGGTGGCGGTGGCGGTGGGAAGAGACTTGGCAGTGGTTGTGCATTGGCCTTTTGCTCTTCACTCATCAACTTGTGAATATGTCTCATCCTTCTGATGTCTTCCATCCGGATCACAGAATGGTCTTCGGGCAGGGAATTATAATACTTCGCCAGCCTGTTGTATTCTTCTATCATTTCCTTGGTGGCTTTTTCCTGAAGTATCAGCTTCTCGTTGTCCAAAAGCTTCGTCGTCTCTTTCACCACCACTTCTTTGGTGCTGAAACCGTAAAGCAGCAGTGCCGCCACGGGAAGGACCAGCAGGCTTCTCGCCCAGATGGCCCATGTTGGGGTTTTTGTTTTCATAACTGTAAATCGTTTTTTGATGAATGAATAATTGATGGGATGCGCAAGGCTGCCGTGGGACGCACCTGATGAGAATGCCAGCAGCATTTGTTGGTATTCGGCCGTAGCGGTTCCTTTTTTCAGGACCATTTTATCGGCCAAAAATTCATGATTCAGTTTAATGGCATTTTTGGTTAGGTAAAGCAGCGGGTGGAACCATAACACCACCTGCAGCAGTTCCATGAACAGGATGTCATAACTGTGTTTCTGGGCAGCATGTGCCTGTTCATGTTCAAAGACTTCCCTGGGAATACTGCCCTCCTCGAACTTCTTTTTGTTCAGGAAGATGTAATCCAGGAAAGTATGCGGAACAATCTCTTCCTTTAGAAGTACGTTGGTGTAGGAACTGTCCTTCAGCTGGGGGTTGTTCCTGATTTTGAGAAGGAGTTCCTTCAGGTTGGAGGCGAATTTTATTCCGAAGAAAAGAACTCCGCCGAAGTACAGCCCCCAAAGTACGTAAGGCCAGATCGGGGTGCTCGATTCCGGAGGCAGGGGGGAAGGAAGCATGGAAGATCCCGTGGTAGGATAAACAATAGCTTCTGTAGGGGCCTCCACGTAATCTGTAAATGTAATAAAGGGCACTACAAAGGAGATCACCACGGAAAGCAGCAGATAAATTCTGTTGAATACGTGCATGTCCTGCTTTTCCAGCAGCAGCTTGTAGAAAAGCAGAAATACTGCAAGGCAGGCTGCCGATTTGAGAAAGTATAGTTCCATGGCTATTTGTTTTTAATTTCTGTGTCTATGAGTTTTTTCAGCTCCTCCAGTTCTTCCTTGCTGAGGTTTGCCTCCTTGGTGAAGAAGGATGCGAATTGGGAGGCAGAATCGTTGAAGAAATTCTTGATGAGGCCATTTACCTGCTTCGAGAAGTAATCTTTCTTCTTTACCAGGGAAAAGTATACCCTTGACCTTCCCTCCTGGGTATAGTCAATGAATTTCTTGTCCTGCATCCTTTTCAGAAGAGTGGCTACGGTAGTAATTGCAGGTTTGGAATCTGGATGTGCCTCCACCAGGTCCTTCATAAGGACAGGTTCCATTTTCCAGATGAGGTGCATTAATTCTTCTTCAGATTTGGACAACTTCATGACACAAAGTTTATATCGTTCTCTACAAATGTAGAAGAATGATTTAATTCTACAAACATAGAATCGAATTTATTTCAGAAATTACTCGGTATTAATAAAAGTTTAACTTTGCAGGCAATAAAGCATACCTCATGAATTCAGAACAAGACCTAATGCAAAGAAGCGGTTCCCAGTGTGAACTCTGTGCTTCTAAAGAAAACCTTCAGGTTTACGAAATTCCCCATTCCCCTGAAGGTGCGGAGGACCATATCCTGATATGCGAAACCTGTAAATCCCAGATAGAAGATCCGGAAAAAGTAAATCCCAATCACTGGCGCTGCCTTAACGACAGCATGTGGAGTCCCGTGCCCGCGGTGCAGGTGATTTCCTGGAGAATGCTGAAAAGACTGAAATCTGAAGGCTGGCCACAGGACCTCCTGGACATGATGTATATGGAGGAAGACGTGAAGGAATGGGCTGCGGCTGGACAAAGCTCAGAAGCTGAAACCAGCTCGGTAGTACACAAAGATAGCAATGGCGCTCTTCTTGAAAGCGGCGATACAGTGGTTCTGATTAAAGACCTTCCCGTTAAAGGAACCAGTATGGTTGCGAAAAGGGGAACGGCGGTAAGACGTATCTCCCTGGTACATGATAATCCTGAACATATTGAAGGCAAGGTGGACGGGCAGCAGATCGTGATCCTCACAAAGTTTGTGAAGAAGGTATAGCTTCTTTAAATAAAAAAGTGAGCCACGAATCCACGAATTTGATTTATTTAATTCGTGGATTCGTGGCTAAAAATTTCCTGCCAGGACTATACCAGCTCCCTATTAAACAGCCCTCAAACAGCCCCTAAACAGCCATCTCACCCGTGTTTTATGGCTGAAAAGGCTGTTTAACCCCTGTTTAGGGCCTGTTTAGTCCCTGTTTACTACGGACCTGGTACGGCGCGGGTAGGGCCATGATCAGAATCTGACTGGTCCGGGAACAGTGAAAAAGCAGGTTGGTATAGTTTCTTCCTATTTGGTGTTTTCCGCCTTCAGCTTCGCAAAGTGCTTGTAGAACAACGGGATGGTCTCAATCCCTTTAAGATAATTCCAGATCCCGAAATGTTCGTTAGGCGAATGTATCGCATCGCTGTCCAGCCCGAAGCCCATCAGGATGGTCTTTGATTTCAGCTTTTTCTCGAACAGGGAAACTATGGGGATACTTCCACCGCTTCGCTGTGGGATAGGGGTTTTTCCAAAGGATTCCTCGTAGGCATCATTGGCAGCCTGGTATTCTATGGTGTCGATGGGAGTTACGTAAGCCTGTCCCCCGTGATGCGGCTTCACGACCACCTTTACGCTGTCGGGTGCAAGGCTTTCGAAATGTTTTTTGAACAGCTGGGTGATCTCTTCCCAGTCCTGGTCTGGTACCAGTCTCATGGAGATCTTGGCAAAGGCTTTGCTCGGGATCACCGTTTTGGCACCTTCGCCGATGTATCCTCCCCAGATCCCGTTCACATCAAGCGTGGGACGGATGGAATTCCTCTCATTGGTCGTAAATACTCTCTCTCCGTGGACGTCCTTTATATCAAGGGCTTCCTTGTATTTATCTAAAGAAAACGGAGCTTCCGCCATTTTGGAGCGCTCCTCCTTGCTGAGTTCCTCAACCCTATTGTAGAACCCGGGAATAGTGATGTGGTTGTTCTCGTCGTGAAGGGAAGCAATCATTTTAGTGAGGATGTTGATGGGATTGGCAACCGCTCCGCCGTAAAGGCCGCTATGCAGGTCGCGGTTGGG
Organism: uncultured Salinimicrobium sp.; assembly: GCA_946887025.1. The sequence goes on along the minus strand of CAMPJY010000011.1, from coordinate 1,078 downwards.
GCCTGTGACTTCCACTTCAACATAACTCAGGCCTCGCAGCCCGGTTGTGATGGAAGGCACATCCTTGGCAATCATGCCCGTGTCACTTATCAGGATGACATCACAGGATACCTTGTCGGCCTGTCTGTCGAGGAACCAGCCCAGGTTTTCGCTGCCCACTTCCTCTTCGCCTTCTATCATGAATTTCACGTTGCAGGGCAGCCTGTCGTTCTTGATCATGTATTCCACCGCTTTTACGTGCATGTACATCTGCCCTTTGTCATCACAGGCTCCACGGGCGAAAATGGCCCCTTCGGGATGGATTTTTGTCTCCTTAATGACAGGTTCGAACGGTGGAGAATTCCACAGATCCAGAGGATCCGGCGGCTGAACGTCGTAATGGCCATATACCAGCACGGTTGGGAGGGCAGGGTCTATTATTTTTTCTCCGTAGACGATGGGATTTCCGGGAGTTTCGCAAAGTTCCACCTTTTCACAGCCTGCTTCCTTCAGGCTGTCCATAATGGCATCGGCGGTTTTTAATATGTCTTTTTTATAGGAAGGATCTGCACTAATGGAAGGGATTTTCAGGAGTTCTATGAGTTCATCGAGGAAACGCTGTTTATTTTCCTCCACGTATTTCTTGATGTCTTGCATGTTGTAATTTTAGGTTTGAGTAAAGGTACAAAAAAGGAATTTTCCTGATGTCGGCAGAACATTTCAGGCCCTGAAAAGAGAAGTATAAAAAAAATGGATTTATTTCCGCGGGATATTTGAAAATTGAAACATTTATGTATATTTGCATCCGCTTACAGCAAGTCCTAAGTACTGTAGGCGCGCATTCAATGCGGGCGTGGTGGAATTGGTAGACACGCCAGACTTAGGATCTGGTGCCGCAAGGTGTGGAGGTTCGAGTCCTCTCGCCCGCACAAAGCCGACTCAAACGAGTCGGCTTTTTTGTTTGGTATTTCCTGTAGCTTATGGTTTAAAATGAATCCAGCCTGAAAATGCGGTTTGCTTTTCCGGAAATCAGGAGTAGCCGGAGGTGCAAAAAATATTTTTGTGGTTGGTGAAATTTTCGAGCTACATAATATTAAAA
>CAMPJY010000010.1 GCA_946887025.1 uncultured Salinimicrobium sp. | reverse complement strand
TTTTGGAGCAAAATTAATTCCATTGTCTATGGGAATTATTACTCCGGTGGTTAGGTCAACTACTTTTCTTCTTTTATTTTTTGATATCCTGTTTTCCTTTTTTAAAGCCCCTGTTCAGGAAACCACAGCCTTTCCGGATGGGCGCATAATTGGAACTCTGACTTCTCCCAGTCCTATTGAAACTGAAAATTTAATTTTCTTTTCAGTATTCGTATCTAATGAGGAATCGCCAATAACCGTTATTACCCAAGACATTACGGTTTATATTGATGCAAGTGGCACGGTGAGCATTACTGAGGACGCAGTAAACAAAGGTTCTACTTCTACTAATGGTTCCGTAAGTTTTGACACAGATATTACTTCCTTTAATTGTAGCAATATTGGAGCCAATACAGTAACCTTAACAGTAACAGATGACGACGAAAATTCTGCAACCGGAACAGCTATAGTTACCGTTGCGGATGATATTGCCCCCACAGCAATCCCTCAAAACATTACTGTTCAGCTAGATGATTCAGGCAAAGGAAGCATTACGGCGGAACAGATAGACAATAACTCTAAGGATAACTGCTCAATCAAATCTTTAGCCGTCAACCAGACTACTTTTGACTGTTCTAATATTGGTAAAAATACAGTCACTTTAACAGTTACCGACGCAAATGGAAATACCGCTATGGGGACAGCCACAGTAACTGTTGAGGATAAAATTGCTCCCACTGTCTACACAAAGAATGTAACTATAAAATTAGATGCAACAGGTAAGGCATATATTACCGCAGCTCAGGTTGACAATAACTCGTCAGATAATTGTTCCGCCGTCTCTTTAAGTGTTGATATTACAGATTTCGATTGCTCTAGTATTGGCTCAAACTTCGTCAACTTAACAGTCACTGATGAAAAAGGTAATTCTGCAAGCGGAACTGCCACTGTAATAGTAGAAGATGATATTGCTCCCCTTGCCCCCGATTTAGCCGATGTGGTATCAGCCTGTACTTATACGGCAACAGCCCCTACAGCAACTGATAATTGCCGGGGGCCTCTAACAGGCACAACCTCTGATGCTACTACTTATTCAAATCCAGGCGTTTATAACATCACATGGAAATTTGATGATGGGTTCAACATTTCAACTTCCGTTCAAAAAATTACAATTGATCCAATAGTACCAATCGCTGCTATTTCCCATATCGACTGTAATGGGGCAGCCTCCGGAAGTGTTTCAGTAAGTGCGACGGGGGGAAATGCACCCTATACTTATTCCTGGGATACTTTAGGCGATGGACCCAATAAAAAAGATTTGCCTGCCGGAGTTTATACTGTCACTGTTACCGATTCCAAAGGATGTACTTCTGAATTGGAAGTTGAAATCACACAGCCAGATCCAATTAGAATGGCGGCTCCTACACTAATTCATGTTAATTGCCACGGAGAAAACAATGGAAGCATCACCATAATTAATACTACCGGAGGAGTGGGCAAACATTTATATTCAGTAAATGGTTCAACTTTTTCTTCTAATAAGGTATACCCTAATTTAATTCGGGGAGATTATACTATTCGCATTCGTGATGAAAAGAATTGTATTGTATCAGAAACTTTTACCATTACTGAACCTGCCGAACTTACCATGGCTGATCCAAGTGTAACTCCAGTCAATTGCTTCGGAGGCAATGATGGCAGCATTACGACAGGTGCCGTTTCAGGGGGGGTGCCGCCTTACAAATATTCTCTGGACAATACCAATTTTCAGGACCATGGGGTTTTTACAGGAATTGTTAGTAACAGATACTCAGTATTTGTAGTCGACGCAAACGGTTGTGTCGTAGAAACGTCAGTCTTTATTGAAGAACCAGATCCTATTACGGCCCAAGTTAAAACAGAGAACGTACAATGTAATGGAGATGAAAATGGAAAAATTTCCCTGACTGAACTAACCGGTGGCAGTGGTAATTTTGAGTTCAGCATAAATAGTGGCGATTGGAAATCTGCCCCTTTTGAAGCAGGTTCTTTAAAGGCAGGAAATTATTCAATACAATTGAGAGATGCAACGGCTACCTCCTGTATAACTGATCTCGGAGAAGTCATCATTTCGCAACCTGAGAAACTGGAAGGGACCGTCACGTTTACCAACACAACTGAATATGGTACTCCTACAGGTACGGCAACTGCACACCCAACTGGTGGTAGTCCTGGTTACACTTACCACTGGGAACAAAAACAAAATGAGACCTGGGTTACTATTGATCAGCAGGCAAAAACGGCAAATAATCTTTTAGCTGGTGATTATAGGGTAACTATTACTGACCTTAATTCCTGTCCTGTAATCCTGCCTTTTAAAATTTTAGATGAACTTACAGGAAATATTTCGATTTTTTCATCCTGTGCAGATTCAGAAAATGAAATACGCACCTCCTACTTTCACGTTCTTGAAAACACCGTAAAAGGGGGAACCGCCGACTGGAAAGATTACGAATATATCTGGGATTTCGGAACAAATGCAAACAATGCAGATGTTCAAATAATCAGAACTCCTGGTGGAGAAAAGATGGCGTATAATGAGGTTGAGTTTAAGGGTGATTATGACGACGAATTCATTGTACCTTATAATTCTACAGGCCATCAGGCAATAAAGCTGACCATAGTTGACAACGGTACCGTTCCTGCGACAACAGAAACCATTGAATTCTCTCATACCGTCAATGGTTGTTTTACCGAATGCGGTAATGCCGACGACATTGGTATGGACATTACCAGCTTTTTCATCGGAAAAGAAGTTAAGATTAATGGAAAAAATGAAGCTGTGGAGGTCAAGGATTGTGAAGAAAACACAGATGAATTATTCCTCTTTATTGAACTCACAAGCACATCTAAAACTGAGAAACTGAGCGTTGAACTGGAATTCACAATAAACGGCATCCCATATTCTGCAGACGAAATTAAAAATGTCAATTTAAACAACCTTGAATATCTTGCCCTTTTCCCCATTGGCACTGGAGAGGATGAAATACCTTGGACTTGTGGAGACAATCTTGCTATAGTTTTCGGATCATTTGATTGGGACAAGCCCGGAGGAGGAGAGGCTAAACCACATTGCTTTGGGCTCAATTTTGAATTTCCTGTTCCAACCCCTCTAAAAGCAACTGTAAGTAATGATAACATAAAATGTTATGGAGAAGAAACGGGAGCAATTTATGCGGATATTACTGGTGGCACCGGAAAATATAACTTAAAAGCTACAAACCTCGATTCAGGATTTACCTACTCTCCTACCCTTAACACTCATTATTTCCACAACCTTCCAGCAGGACCCTACGAGGTAATTATAAGTGATGAAGGAGATTCCGAGCCAATAATATTTAACGTAGTAATCTCTCAACCATCTGAATTAACCGCTGAAGCAACAATTATTCAACCCCAATGCTATTTCAACCCGGAAACGGGAGAAATTATGAAAGGAAAAGCCTCTGTTTTAGCAACAGGAGGAACAGGTGAATATTCTTTTTTATGGAATGATGCTCTGGCTTCAACTACTGTAGATATTACTTTGCTTCCGGGAAATTATACTGTTACCGTTACCGATGGGAATGATTGTTCGGTTACCGTACCGGTAGAAATACTACAACAGGAAAAATTAACAGTCCCAGAGGCCGGAGAAGATCAATTATTGGGATGTGGTTTTGAATCTACTATTCTCAATGCCAATCAAGCTGTAACAGGTAAAGGAACATGGTCGGTGGTTTCTGCTACCCCTGAAGATGCTGAATTTCAAATCACCCAACCAGATAATCCAAAATCTTTATTCACTTCCTCTGGAGGATCTTTTACACTGCAGTGGACAATTGCTAAGGAAGATGGCACCTGTTCTGATGCTGATACGGTTAATATTGAGTTTGAAGGAAATTGTGAAACCTTGGATTTTGATGGGGTAGATGATTATGTTTCCATCGGAGATGTTTACGATTTCCCTTCCAAAGACTTTACACTGGAAGCCTGGATAAAACCTGAGTTTGATACAGGAAGTAAAACTGTATTATCCAAAGGAAACTGGAGAGACCTAAAGGCGGGAGGATATGAACTACTCATTAATAACGGGGCGCCCACCTTTAGGTGGAATGGTAATTCTGTCACCGCCTCCAATTCCAAAAAAATAGTATCAGATCGTTGGTATCATTTAGCGGTAGTATTTACTAAAAAACGGGTCGACCTATACGTCGATGGAATCAGTGTGGGCAATAAAAATGATGTAAATTATCCAATTGACGTCGCCCATCCCTTTTTAATCGGAGCTCTTTTTGATGCTCAGAATCCAGAAATCCCCGCCAGCTATTTTCAAGGCTGGATAGAAGAGGTGAGAATCTGGAATACTGCTCTGAAAGCTGATCAGATCCACTTTATGATGAACCAGAGAATAGAGCAAAACAACAGCTTCGTCAAAGGGGAAATCCTTCCGATGAACGTTCCTGGAGAACTGTTATGGAGCAGCCTTGAAGGCTATTACAGGCTCTTCGCCGAAGAAAATCTCATAGTTAATGGTACTACGGAAGATCTGGCCATCAACCGTGAAGTCGGCTATCTGAAAAATATTACTTCGTGGCAGATTAACTCTGCACCCCTCCCCTATATCTCAGAATCGAATGGAGCCTGGACCAACAGAAAAACCTGGGATCTACAATACGACATCCCTGACAGCACAAAATGGTGGACTCATCCTAATGATAAAGGAATTAATGGCAAATCAATAGACTGGAACATTGCCTACTTGTATCATGACATCAGTTCCGGAGCAAGAGATGTCACCCTTTTGGGACTAGTTCAGGACGCGGGAACACTTGATATGGAAGGGATCAACGAAAAATATATCCCAGGCAATCCTCCAACCACTGAACCAGGTACAGGAAATGGCCTGACTATCACCCACTATCTTAAACTGGACGGAACAATTGACCTCAACGGGGAGTCGCAATTGGTACAACCAGAAGGTAGTATTCTGGCAGGGTCAGGAACTTTGGAAAAAGACCAGCAGGGAACTGCCAGTAGTTATAATTACAATTACTGGACCTCCCCCGTCAGCACTGACACTATCCTCAATTCAGGGTATACGATTCAGAGTGTATTACGAGACGGAACAGACCCAGAGACGGATAAGGCCATTAATTTCAACTACCAGTATCACTATGCTGATGGCGCCATGGCTGTGCCCATCAGGATCAGCACTTACTGGATGAATAAATTTTCCGGGGATTATGGAAAGTATAGTCAGTGGCGCTATGTTGGGCCTACCGGAGCATTACAGGCTGGCGAAGGATTTTCCATGAAGGGTTCCTCAGGTTATTCACCGATTAAGGAGCTTCAAAACTACACTTTCAAAGGCTTTCCAAATAATGGCACCATCAACTTACCCATTGCAGAGGACCAGAGTTATTTAATTGGTAATCCCTATCCTTCCGCAATTGATGCGAACCAGTTCATTCTGGATAATATCAGGGATAGTGGTGGAAATAACAGTAATAATGTTTTTAACGGGACTCTCTATTTCTGGGATCATTTTTCCGGAAAAACCCATTATCTTCAGGAATACGTGGGAGGTTATGCCACCTATAATCTTTCCGGAGGAGTCAGGGCAATAGCCAATGATAGCAGAATCAACAATGAAACTACGAATGGCGAATATAAGACAGGTGACAAAATTCCTCAGCAGTATATTCCCGTTGGGCAGGCATTCTTTGTCAATTCAATACTTGATGACGCAATAAAATCTTCTGAAATACCAGTTACAGTGGATGGAGGTAACATTGTCTTCCGGAATAGCCAACGTATTTTCATGAAGGAAAATAGTCAGACATCCGTTTTCCACAGCCAGGAGCCGGTCCAGAAAAAGGAAAAAGAAGACGTCGACAAAAGGAAAAAGATCTGGTTAAAATTCGAATCTCCAACGGGATACCACCGTCAACTTCTGGTGACGACTGATACTAATGCCTCCAATGGATATGATATAGGATATGATGCCATTCTTACAGAAAACAATGCCGAAGATATGTATTGGTACTTCAGCAATGTAAGATTCGTCATTCAGGGGGTTTCTCATTTTAATAAGGATCAGGTTCTGCCACTCGGCATGAAAATCAAAAAGGATACGGATTTCATCATCAGGATCGATGATCTTGAAAATGTTCCTGACGAGTTGGAAATTTATTTGAAAGACAAGCACCTTAAAGTATTACATGATCTAAGGAGCAGTGATTATAAAGCAACAGCTCAACCCGGCTCAATAAATGACAGGTTTGAATTAGTATTCCAGGGAGAAGATCCAGATCAGAGCGAACCTGGCGAAGGCGGAGAGGACAACGAAGATGAAGATGGTGGAAATGAAGATGGCGGAGATGACCAAGGAGGAGATGGAGGAGGTGAAGCTCCAGATCCTGATAGTGGAGGCATAGTCCCTCCAACAGGTCTTGAAATCTTCTATGTTCAGGAAACCCGGGAAATAATTATCAGAAATCCAGGCCTGCTGCAGTTATCTAATGCCTTCCTGAACAATACGCTGGGACAGCAGGTTATTGAATATCCCAATATACCTGACATAGAAGAGACAAGTTTACCAGTCCGGGATTTTGGCACTGGAGTTTACGTACTCACGCTCAATTCGCAAATGGGACCTATCATTAGAAAGATAATGGTAGAATAATCTAAAGTTTTAAAGCACGATCCTACACCCTTTTCACTACTTTTTTCACTGAAAAAAGGCAGTCCCTCCTATTTTTTAATTCCGGAGAACCTTTTCCTAAATCAGGTAGAAAAAAGTTCGTGATTATAAGCTATAGAATAATTTATATCGTAAGACAAGACTTACAATAACAGGCGCAACAACTCGTTAAATCGCTGTATATTGCCTTTCATCGATTTTTTTACACCTTTTATCTTGTTAAATATCTTCCGAAAAATTTTTCCGACTTAAAATTTTCCTAATTTTGCGCTTGCATTTTAAATGGAAAAGTTTTATGGTCAAAATTTTCAACCAAGTTAATGTTCTTATTCTCTTTGTTTTAGCATTTTACGGATTCGATGTTTTTGCTTTTCAGGATTCTGCTATTAACATTATTTTAGAGGAAAAGGTCGATTTAACCTGTCCGGGGGAAACTACTGGAGAAATTTCTGTCACTGTAAATGGAGGTTCGGGAAGCCTTTCCTATAAATGGTCCGGACCAGAAAGTTTTTCAGCAGATACTCAGGATCTATCAGGGTTAGGGGAAGGCACCTATACCCTTGTAGTCACCGATTCTGCCTCCCCTACCCCTGGTACGGCTTCTGCAACTTATACTATAAATCAATCCGATTTAGTGGATCCTGTCCTTTCAGCCCCCGCAGAAATTAACAGGTACACCGACCCGGGGAAATGTACCGCTTCCGGATTTTCGTTAGGATCACCTTCGGCTAGTGATAATTGCGCTATCTCAAGTACCACCCATGATGCTCCTGAAGTTTTTTCATTGGGAACAACCACCATAACATGGAGGGTGACAGATGCATCGGGAAATACAGCCACAGCAACACAAAAAGTAACTATTACTGATTCCGAGGAGCCCCAAATCACGAGTCCTTCGGAGCTATTTATCCAGACCGATCCTTCTGGTTGCACCGCATCAAATGTGGTATTGGGTACACCCGTGACTTCGGACAACTGTGAAATTAATAGCCTGGTCAATAATGCCCCTTCTGAATTTCCCATTGGTGTCACCACGGTTATCTGGACTATAACAGATGCTTCAGGGAACACAGCTTCTGCGAATCAAAAAGTAACGGTTAAAGATGCTGAAGCTCCTGAAATTCAGATCAGCCAGAATGTGGTTGTGGATACAGACATCGATAAATGTACCGCCTCAAACGTAGATCTTGGCAACCACTCCTTTACTGATAATTGTGGAGGAGTAAAAACAGAAAATGACGCCCCCACAACTTTCCCGATAGGAGTCACAACGGTCACCTGGACTGCAACTGATGAAGCGGGAAACTCTACCACTGCCACACAGACTGTAACTGTTGAAGATAATCAGGCTCCAACAATTACTGCCCCAGCCAATCTGACCCTAAACGCTGATAGCGGAAAATGTACAGCTTCGGCTAATCTAGGTACCCCCGTCACCAATGAAAACTGTTCAGGAGCAACTGTCAAAAACAACGCTCCAGCCAATTTTCCCCTAGGGATTACTAAAGTAACGTGGACCATAACAGATGCTTCGGGAAATACCGCCACGGCTGAACAAACGGTCACTGTAATCGATGCTGAAAAACCAGCTATTACTCCACCTTCCAATGTTAGTACCATGGCAGATCCCAATAGCTGTACTGCTTCAGGAGTTGTACTAGGCAATCCGGTTGTTACAGATAATTGTACAGGCGTCACCTTTTCCAGCGACGCACCCAGCAGCTTTCCTTTAGGAAATACGACTGTCACCTGGACAGCAACAGATGCTGTTGGAAACAAAGCTACCGCAGTGCAAATTGTTACCATTCAGGATAAGCAAGCTCCTCTAATTCAGGTCGCCGACGATATTGAAGTTTTTAACAAACCTGGCAGCTGCGGAGCCACTGTTACAGTTCCAGTACCCGGAGTAACCGATAATTGTGAGGCGGGAAGCCCTACAGCAACAAGGAATGATGGAAAACCTCTAGACGCAATTTTCCCGGTGGGTACGACAGTTATTTCATGGAACATCACTGACAGCAATGGAAACAAAGCAGTACCAGTTAGCCAAAACATAATAGTCATCGACAATGAAGCTCCTGTAGCTCCTGTTCTTAATAATATTACCTGGGGATGTGAATATACCCTTTCTGTTCCCTCTACAACAGATAACTGCTCTGGAACAATAACTGGAACAACTGAAGATCCACTTACCTATTCCACTCCCGGCACCCATATAGTTAGCTGGAATTTTACAGATTCCAATGGAAATACCTCCAGCGTGGACCAGAAGCTGATCATTAAACCCGTGACAGCCGTGACTCAGATAAATCCGGTGCTTTGCAATGGATTTTCCACCGGAAGTGTGACCGTAATGGCTTCGGGAGGAGTAGCTCCATATACCTACACCTGGGAAACCCTTGGCAATGGAGCCACAAAAAACAATCTGGCTGCTGGCTCATACCGGGTTACGGTTTCTGATGTAAATGGCTGTCAGATGGAGCCTTTCGACGTGGTTATCTCAGAACCCGACAGCTTTATTGAAATTACCGAGATTGACTATAACGTAGGATGTTTCGGGAAAGATGACGCCAGCGCCACTGCTTTGGTAACCGGAGGATCCGGAAGTTATACGTATCTCTGGTCCAATGGTCAGACTACAAAAACAGCAGAAGGCCTTTCCCCCGGACAACATAGCGTAACCGTTACCGATAAAAACGGTTGTACCGCTACAAAATCTGTAAATATTGAAGCTGCAGACGAACTTGTCATAACAGGCTTCTCAACGACTGAAACCACTTCTTTTGATACTCCGACGGGCATGGCTACCGTAAATATCTCCGGAGGCACAGCCCCTTTTCAGTTTGAGTGGTCCAATAACCAAACCGGACAGATCGCAAGAAATTTAAGGGCAGGAAGTTATTCCGTAACTGTAACAGATGCCAACGGCTGCTCAGTCACAGGTTCTGTCACCATTATTGATTCTATTGAAGGAATTATAGTCCCCTCTTCCCTCTGTATGACAGAAGAAGGGGGAATCAGGGTCTCGACCTTCAAACCTGAAAATGTAAGAGGAGGAACAGGTCCTTATACCTACTCCTGGAATTTCGGGGAGGGAGCAACTCCATCTTCAGGCACGGGGGCAGGTCCCCATGTCGTGGAATATTCCTTCACGGGAGACAAGGTCATTACCATGACAATTACTGATGCCACGGGCTTATCACATACCGAAACAGTTATCCAATATGTCGGGGAATGTTTCGAAGTCTGCGGAAACACCTCCAATTTTGACATTGATCTTGACACCTTTTATATTGGAAAAGAAGACGGAACCAGATTGACCTCTTCAGACTGCTCCTATACAGGAAAAAAATACATTTTCCTGAAATCTACCACCAATGCCAATGCCTATTCTCCTACAGTCGAATATATCTACACATTAAGGGATCTTAACAATGGAGGGGCTGTTGTTGGCACGTACACGGTAATTTCCTGTTTGGCGGAATACGACAACACGGCAAATCGGTATAAAATGATTCCCGAACTCCTCAATTTGGGGGAAGTGGCAGAATGGTCCTGTGGGTACTCCATTACCATGGAGAACTTCTTTATGTCCTGGACCAACAACTTCAAAAGGGGCTGTGGAGAAAACCCTAAGATGATGTGTTTGTCAACTAACGAAAAGGATGAGATTATTTATCCTTTATACGCAAGCATCAAAACGACAGATCTGCTTTGTTTTGGATCCTCCAGCGGAACCTTGACAGTAACTGCTTCGGGTGGAAAAAGCCCTTATACCTATAGCCTGAATGGGGGAGCCTACGTGACCAACAATGTTTTTAGAGACCTCGATGGGGGAACCTATACCGTTACTGTAAAAGATGCCGACGGTCAGATCTATGAGGCGGTACCTAATGAAATCCTGGAACCCGCTGATCCCTTACAAATTAAGAAACCTGTTGTAAATACTCCCGTAACCTGTTTTGGGGGCAGCGATGGCTCTGCGACAGTAGAAGTATCCGGAGGATCCCCATTTACTACCGGGAATCCATATATCTACGTTTGGTCCAATGGCCAGACCACCCCAACTGCCACCGGGCTTTCAGCAGGAGAGTATTCTGTGACCATCATCGATGCCAATGGTTGTGAACTCACTGAAACCATTAGCATAGCAGAACCGCCCTATGAACCTGCCAACGCGGGTAATGATATCGTTCTTCCCTGTGGTACCAATTATACCAGCATCGGCACCCACTTAGCAGAAGGAGCTACAGGAACCTGGGAAGTGATAAATGGTCCTGCAGGCTGGGAATTGGCAGAAACCAATGCTGCAGTGACAACTTTTAAAGGAAATATTGGGACCTACACCCTGCGTTGGACTGTTTCCTGTGGGGCTTCCGATGATGTGAAGATCACTATCGGGGACTGTAACACCATAGATTTTGATGGTGTTGACGATCATATAGATTTCGGAAACACTTTCAGTTTAGGGGGTGAATTCACTCTTGAGGCCTGGATAAAACCGAAATCTGTCACAGGTAAAAGAACTGTTCTCTCAAAAAGAAGCGCAGCCAATTACGCTGCCTCGGGTTATGAGCTTGTACTGGAAAACGGTTTCCCCACATTCAACTGGAATGGAGGTTCTGTGGCCTCCCCTGTGGCTATAGGTACCAATCGTTGGTATCACCTTAACGTTTCTTCCGGTTCCGAAGGAACTAAACTTTATATTGACGGAATTGAAATAGCTTCAGGAAACCTGGCAAACCCATCTGCCAATTCAACTTCCTTTATAGTTGGAGGGCTGACGGAAGGAACCACGGCTTATGCCACAAGGGATAATTTCCATGGATGGATTGAAGAAGTTAGGATCTGGAATTCTACCCTGACCACCGAACAACTCAGATTTATGATGAACCAGCGTTTAGTGGATAATGGGGGAATGGTCAAAGGAAAGGAAATACCCTTTAATGTGCCTGGGGGACTCTCCTGGAGCAGCCTAACCGGATATTATCACATGGAAATCATAGAGAGCGGTTATACCCTTGGCCAGACCCCCACGTCGGTGAAAGGTAAATTGAGAAATATCACCACCCTGCAGCAGCGTTCGGCTCCCCTTCCCTATGTTTCCAAGAGAAACGGGAACTGGAACGATATCAACACTGCCTCCACTCCCTGGTTATATGGACAAGGCATCTGGGATGCGCCGAATAGCCTAGGGGTCAATAAGGATTCAATCAACTGGAATATCGTCCGCACCTCTCACGGGATAAAGTCAGGAAAGCAGGACATAACGCTTCTCGGACTTCTTTCGGAAAAAGGGAAATTGAGCATTACGGATGCAGGAAAAACTCAGAATGAGTATAATCCGGGCCACAGCCTACGGATTACCCATTACCTGGATTTGGACGGAGTAGTGGATCTGGTTGGGGAATCACAACTGGTGCAGGATGAGGGAAGTATTCTGGAAGAGAACAGCAGCGGATATATTGAACGGGATCAGCAGGGAACTGCCAGCAGCTATAACTACAATTACTGGTCTTCTCCTGTGAGCCCTACTGGCAGTTCCAACAATTCCCCCTATACTGTGGAAACAGTTTTGAGGGACGGAACTAATTCCGCCAATCCCATTCCTCTGGTCTTTAATTATCAATACCATTTTGCCGACTGGGCCTATTCTGGGGCTAAAAGGATAAGTACTTTCTGGTTGCACGTTTTCACGAACAGAATAAGTAACACCTACTCCCAATGGCAAAAGGTAAAAGAAAATGGGGGTATAAATACAGGCGAGGGCTATTCGATGAAGGGAACTTCAGGAGCCGCAGCAATAAGTGATCAGCAGAACTATGTTTTTGTGGGCAAACCGCATAATGGGGAGATCACCCTGAAGCTGGATGTCGGAAATGATTATCTTGTTGGAAATCCATATCCTTCCGCCATAGATGGATACCAGTTCATTCTGGACAACATCAAGGAAAGTGGAGGTACCGGCAGCCATAATGTCTTTAACGGGACCCTTTATTTCTGGGATCATTTTTCAGGAAAGTCGCATTACCTGCAGGAATATGTGGGAGGTTATGCCACCTTAAATCTTTCCGGCGGCATAGAAGCCGTGGCTACAGATGCGAGAATCAATGCCACAGGAGAAAGAGCCGATATTAAACCGGAACAATTTATTCCTGTTGGCCAGGCCTTTTACGTAAGCACCAAACTGGCGCCTGAACTCGAAAACCTGACTACGGTTTCCGGAGGAAATATCCTCTTCAGGAACAGTCAGCGAGTTTTTGAAACAGATAATCAGCCAGATGACAATTCGGTGTTCAAGTCTCAGGAAAATGTGAAGTCCCAGAACAAGACTTCCGACCTCAGACAAAAGATCTACCTGCACTACCGCTCCCCTGAAGGTTATCATCGTCAGCTTCTGGTTACGAGGGATTCCTACACTACCACCGGATTCGATCTTGGATATGATGCTCCAATGATTGAAAATAATAAGGAGGATATGTACTGGATGATCAGTGATGTGCGATTTGTAATTCAAGGGGTGCCAGATTTTGACCAGTCAAGGGAACTTCCAATCGGTTTTAGAGTAAAAGAAGAAGGGGAAATCCTGATAGAAATTGATAAACTGCTCAACATTCCTGACGAACTGGAAATCTACCTTAAAGACAATAGCACTGGAGAAACTTATGATCTAAGGGCTGCCGCTTTTAAAGGAATTGCCGTCGCGGGACCTACTGAAGGCCGTTATAGTCTTGTTTTCGATAAAAAGAATGAGACCGAAGAGGAAACCACGGAAGAAGGACCGGGAGAAGAAGAATCCACTGAAGAAGGCGCTGAGGAAGGAACTGAAGAACCAGCACCCGGGGAAACGGAAGAAGAAACTGACGGGGAGGAAACAGGTGTCGATATTGGCCAGGAACCACAGGCACCAGTGACTCTTGACCTCAGCCTTTCCTATTCGACCAGAGATTCAGAAATAATAATTCAGAATCCAGGTGGATTTGAGCTGTCAAAGGGGACACTCTACAATGTCCTGGGGCAGGTAATGGCAGAATTCCCCAACCTTCCTTCCGACCCTGTGGTGGTTGTGCCTATAGGAAGCAGGGCTCCGGGAGTTTACCTGTTCAAGGTAGAGTCCAGTGGAAGGAGCAAATCGGTAAGGTTTATTCTTGAGTAGCATTATAAAGATTGCCACGAATCCACGAATATCTATTATTCGTGGATTCGTGGCTTTTATATAGCAGGATCATCCAGGGCGGCTGCGCTCTTTTGGTATTGATTTCTAACCGGGAAGCGGCAGATGCACCACTTTTTTGGTCTCGAAGAATTCTTCCTTAAAGTAGTCTGATAATGGATAAATGGTAGCCTGAGGGAACTCAGCGAGTTCTTCAGAAAGATCTCCCCCTTTAAGGTAGAGGATCCCATTTTTAAGCTCATGACGACTTTGTTTTGCTATCTTCCCCCGGACCCAATAGACGAAAGTCGGCATGATGGCAACTGCACGGCTGACGATAAAATCATATTTCCCACCAATATCCTCGACTCGGGCATTGGTAGCCTTGAGATTCTTTAAGTCCAGGCCTTCGGAAACCTCGTTGACCACCTTTACCTTTTTACCTATGCTGTCAACGAGGTGAAAATTGGTTTCGGGGAAAAGAATAGCCAACGGAATTCCGGGAAAACCTCCCCCGGTACCCACATCGAGGATGGAGGCTCCGGGTTTGAATTCCTGAACCTTGGCAATCCCCAAAGAATGCAGCACATGCCGCAGATATAGTTCATCAATGTCTTTTCGGGAGACCACATTTATTTTAAGATTCCAATCCTGGTACAGCTCTTGCAATAAGCTGAACTTATGCAGCTGATCTTTGGTGAGTTCCGGAAAATATTGACGAATGAGTTCCAAGGGCAGTTGAATTAGGGTGCAAATTTAAGGAATTCCGGGATAACACCTGTGAGAATTCATCCTCGGGATTCCTCCGCAGCTGCTCCGTTTCAAAATCAATGCAAAACTATCTTAGAAACATATTAAAACCATATCACAAGCATTATTTAATGGTTGTGATATGGTTCTGATATGGTTGTGTTATGCTTGTGGTATGGTTGTGATACGTATCGGTACCAGCTTTTTTACCTTTCTTTAATTAGATTCATATGGAATTTTCCTGCATTTAGCACTAAATTTTTTAGAGTGACTTTTTACTATAGAACCTATAATGTTTTACCTTTGTTATTTAACCCCCATTTTTTAAATGAATCAGAATACCGTACGATTTTCCCGAACCGACTCTGCCAGGTTCTTCAGAACGCTGAATAACCGTGTCAATACTTATTTTAAAGAAAATAACCTCTCCAGAACAGGTAATTGGAAACTTCACCTGAAGGCTGTTGTGATGTTCTCTATATTTCTTACGCCTTACTTCCTCATCCTGACCCTGGACATTTCCCAATGGTGGATGCTCCTTCTTTCTGTGGTAATGGGAGTGGGAATGGCCGGAGTAGGAATGAATGTAATGCACGATGGAAACCACGGCTCTTATTCCTCTAAAAAATGGGTGAATAAATTTATGGGGGGAACTATCTATATCCTTGCAGGCAATGTTTACAACTGGCAGGTACAGCATAATGTACTGCATCATACCTACACCAACATTCATGGGCATGATGAGGATTTGGACGCAGGCAGGATCATCCGTTTTTCCAAACATGCAAAATGGCTTAAAATCCATAAGTTTCAGCACTACTACTCTATTTTCCTATACGGACTGCTCACCTTCAACTGGGCACTGACAACTGATTTTAAGCAGACAAAAAGATATCTGTCCAGAAAACTGGCCTATGGCAAAATGCCTAATCCGGTGACCCAATGGAGTATACTGGCCATCACCAAACTGATTTATGTAAGTATCTGGATCCTTATCCCAATGCTTTTCATTTCTGTTGCCTGGTGGAAAATCCTGATAGGTTTCTTCGTAATGCATTACACAGCTGGGCTAATTCTAAGTGTCGTATTCCAACTGGCCCATGTGGTCAAACAGACGGAAATGCCATTACCTGACGAAACAGGCTCCATGAAAAACACCTGGGCAATCCACCAGTTGTTCACTACCGTTAATTTTTCGACACGTAACAAGATCGTGAATTGGTTTACAGGAGGTCTGAATCATCAGGTGGAGCATCATATTTTTCCGAATATCAGTCACATCCACTACAGTAAGATTTCAGAAATTGTACGGCAGACAGCCCGGGAATGTCAGTTACCCTACAATGAGTATAAAACAACCCGTGGCGCTATTATAGCCCATTTCAGACATTTAAAGGAAATGGGAATGAAACCTACGCTTACCGCTTAATTGAAAAAAACCATCCAACCATGCATAAATTATCAGACCGAATTAACAGTATGGCCACATCCCAAACTCTGGCCATGGCTGCAAAATCCCGCGAACTACGGGAAGAAGGAAAAGACATCATTGGCCTGAGTCTCGGGGAACCGGATTTCAACACCCCGGATTTCATTAAGGAGGCCGCCATTCAGGCTATCAATGAGAATTACAATTCTTATACCCCTGTTGATGGCTATCTTGAATTAAAAGATGCCATTATAACAAAATTTCAGCGGGACAATAACCTTCGTTATGACCGTTCACAAATTGTGGTCTCCACCGGGGCGAAGCAATCCCTTGCCAATGTGGCGATGGTAATGATAAACCCGGGCGACGAAGTAATCCTGCCTTGCCCTTACTGGGTGAGTTACGCAGAAATAGTGAAGCTGGCAGAAGGCGTGCCCGTAGAAGTTCCCACCAGCGTGGAAACGAATTTTAAGATGACTCCCGCACAGCTGGAAGCTGCCATAACTCCCAAGACAAAAATGCTCTGGTACAGCTCCCCCTGCAATCCAAGTGGGATGGTGTACAGCAAAGAAGAATTACGTGCACTGGCCGATGTGTTGGTAAAATATCCAGATGTCGTGGTGGTGAGTGATGAGATCTATGAACACATCAATTTTGTGGGAGGTCATGCCTCCATGGCTGAATTTGACGATATGTACGACCGGGTGGTTACTGTCAATGGGGTTTCAAAAGCCTTTGCCATGACGGGATGGAGGATTGGTTATATAGGTGCTCCTACGGAAATTGCCAGGGCCTGCAACAAAATGCAGGGGCAGATCACCAGTGGCGCCAACTGTATTGCACAAAGGGCAGTCATTACCGCACTGGAGGCTCCGGTTCATAACATCCAGTTCATGATCGACCGTTTCAAGGAACGAAGAAAGCTGATAATAAATCTGATGAGCAAGATCAATGGTTTCGTAGTCCCGGAACCTGAGGGTGCTTTTTATGTCTTTCCGGATATTTCTTATTTCTTCGGAAAAACCATTAAAGGGCATACAATAAACAACGCCGATGATTTCTCCATGTTCCTTCTGGAAGAAGCCCTGGTAGCCACGGTTACGGGGGATGCTTTTGGAAGCCCCAACTGCATCCGGTTTTCATATGCCGCTAGTGAAGCCCAGATTGAAGAGGCCATGAAGCGTATAAAAGATGTGCTTTCGGAGGTAAATTAAAACCTTCAGAAACCAGAAAATAATTAATCCTCCTTCTTCTACTTGGGAAAGGAGGATTTTTTATTTCTGAAGAAGTTCTTTATCTGTTCCTCCAGAAGAATGGCGTCAACAGGATAAGTACCGTGAACAATTCGAGCCTTCCGATAAGCATCAGGAAAGAGCACCACCATTTACCCGCATCGGGAAGTCCATCAAAATTGTAAATCGGCCCCAGAGCACCAAAGGAGGGGCCTACATTTCCAAGGGAGGAGGCCGAAGCTCCCAGTGCGGTTTCCAGATCGAGCCCGAGATAAGCCAGTACGACACCGCCTATTATAAAGGAAAGCATGTAAAGGATAAAGAACCCCAGCACATTGAATACTACTTCTTTCCTGATCCCTCGCCCTTTGTAACGCACCGGCAACACTGCATTGGGATGCAGCGCCCTTTTAAATTCTATGAGCCCGTTTTTTATCATGATCACGTGCCGCATTACTTTTACCCCACCCGCAGTGGACCCGGCTGAGCCTCCCAGAAAGAACAGCCCGAACATCAGCACCGTCAGGAAGGGAGTCCACAGAGTATAATCGGCTGAAATAAAACCGGTCGTGGTGATGATTCCCACCACCTGAAACAAACTATGTCTGAAGGCGCTCTCGGCCTCCCCCAACACCATTGGATGATCGAGGGAAGAAAGCCCCAGATCAGCCTTAAAATAGATCATTAATGCGGTTACAAGGGTAAATCCGGTGACAAAGAAAAAATACCACTTGAATTCCTCATCCTGCAGGATCTTCCTGAATCTGCCCTTAAAACCATAATAAGTCAGCACAAAATTCATCCCTCCCACAAACATGAAGAAGATGATGATATACTGGATCAGGGGATTATCATTCCAGACCGCCACACTCTGATTTTTGGTGGAAAACCCTCCTGTAGCCATGGTGCTCATGGAGTGATTCATCGAATCAAACCATCCCATGCCGGCTAGTTTCAAAAGGACTGTCTGGGTTAGGGTAAGGCCTACGTAAATAAACCACAGGCGTTTGGCCACATCGGTAATCCTGGGTTTCATTTTATCGGCAGCAGGTCCCGGTGCCTCCGCAGAAAACAGCTGCATCCCCCCTATTCCCAGGAGAGGCAGGATTGCGATAGCCAGCACTATAATTCCCATCCCTCCTATCCAGTGAGTAAGACTTCTCCAAAAAAGGATCCCTTTCGGAATGGATTCAATGTCATTCAGTATAGTGGCTCCGGTAGTGGTGTAGCCGGACATGGTTTCAAAAAAGGCATTGGTAAAATTGGGGATGCTTTCGCTGAGGACGAAGGGAAGAGTTCCGCTGAGGGTCATAAACAACCATCCAAAGGTTACCACCACATAACCTTCCCTTTTCTTTATTTCCTTTCTGTGGCCCCTGGTAAAATACATCAGTCCGACTCCCGAAAACAGGGTAATCAGCGCCGCAGAAGAGATCTGCATTAACACCGTTTCCTCGTAATACCAGCTCACCAGGGCTGCAAAGAACATAAAACCGCCGTTACACAACAGGAGAAGTCCCATTATGTGAAAAATGATCTGGAAGTTCAACCGGGTTACCCGTGGCATTATAAAAACATTTTTTCCACTTTTCTTATTGATCTGGGAAGACAACAGACCACAACCCTGTCACCCGCATATATCTTTGAATCTCCCAGCGGTATCATCCCTTCCCCTTCCCGTATCACGCCACCTATGATTGCGGACCTTGGAAAATCCAGATCTTTTATTTTCTTATCTGTAGCCTTGGAAGTGGGCTTCACAATGAATTCCAGAAGCTCCGCATTCATGTTGTTCAGCTTTGTCATGGCCACCACATCTCCTTTTCTTATATAGCGGAAGATATTATTGGCAGCCAACAGCTTTTTATTGATCAGGGTGTCGATTCCAATGGAATGGCTTAGTTGAAAATAATCCATATTCTCTACAAGAGCTATGGTCCGTTTAACGCCTTTTGATTTTGCCACCAGACAGGTCATGATGTTGGTTTCAGAATTTCCTGTCACAGCAATAAAGGCGTCCATATCCTTGATATTTTCTTCATCAAGCAGTTCCACGTTCCGTCCATCCCCATGAATTACAAGGGCTTTCGGAATTTCATCGGCCAGGTCGAAAGCCTTTTCCTTATTGCTCTCGATCAATTTGATATTGAAATTGTTCTGGGCAAGGTCTCTGGTGGTTTTCCTTCCAATTTTACTTCCTCCCAGGATCATCACGTTTTTCACTTCGTGCCTCACCTTCCCCGTAAGTTTATACAGTTCCTCTACCCCATCCTTGGTGGTGATGAAGTAGGCCTGATCTCCTTCCTTGAATTGGGTGTCCCCGCGAGGGATCAAGGTGTATTGAGTCCCAAAACGCTGGATCGCGATTGGCATGAACTGGATTCCGGGGAAAATCTTGGCTGCCTCCTTAACAGTCATCCCTACAAAGGCAGTGGTGCGGGATAAACTTAGTCCCAGCATGGTCAGCTTCCCCTCCTCAAATTCATAGCTGTCGTTGAAAGCCGACTGGCTCAGGAGTAATTCGATTTCCCGGGCAGCAAGGGCTTCAGGGGAAATTAATTCGTCGATACCGAATTTAAAGAAGCCAATTTCCTCTTTACTTTCGAGGAATTCGGTATTTGCTATCCTGGCAATGGTGCGTTTTGCTCCCAGCTGCTTTGCCAGTACACATACTGTAATATTGGTGGTTTCACTGGAAGTAACGCCAATTACCAAATCAACATTTTTCACCTGTGCATCCTTAAGAACAGCAATTGAGGTGGCATCCCCTTTCAGGGTCCGGATATCAAGGTGAGTATCTGCGTAGCTTAAATGCTCCTTATCACTATCAATTAGGGTAATATCCTGAGATTCATAGGAAAGCAGTTTAGCAAGATGAAAACCGACTTCACCGGCACCGGCAATGATTATTTTCATAGGAAAATTATAATCAAAACCTCAAAGGTAAGTTATTTACCTGAACCTTAAACAATATTCAAAATCCCAAATTCCAAATTTCAAAGGAAAGCCCCTGGTATTTACGCAGGTTAGAGTTTATTGAAATTCAGTAGTGGAAATTCCATTTTACGTATATTTGGGCAAAAATTAAGATGGACAAGAAAATAACTCCTTACAAAGGTTCTGACCTCAATAAAAAACAGCAGGTGGAAAAGATGTTTGACACTATTTCCTCTGATTATGATGGGCTGAACAGGGTTATTTCTTTTGGCATCGATGTTAAATGGCGGAAGAAGGTGGTTGCTCTGGTAAACGGACAAAAACCTGATCTGGTACTGGACATCGCCACGGGTACAGGTGATCTTGCTATTAACCTTGCGAAAACAGGAGCCACGAAGATTATAGGCTTGGATATTTCGGAAGGAATGCTGGCTGTTGGAAGAAAAAAAATCGCGAAAGAACAGTTATCAGAAAAGATTGAAATGGTACAGGGGGATTCAGAAGCCCTGCCTTTTGAGAATAATAGTTTCGATGCCATTACTGTTGCTTTTGGGGTAAGAAATTTCGAGAACCTAAAAAAGGGGCTTGCAGAAATCCACAGGGTCCTGAAACCCGGAGGGATCTTTGTAGTGCTGGAGACTTCTGTTCCCACTAAATTTCCTTTTAAACAGGGGTATTCAGTATACACCAGATACCTGCTCCCACTGATAGGTAAACTTTTTTCGAAAGACCAGAGCGCCTATTCCTATCTCAGTAAAAGTGCGGCCGCTTTTCCACATGGGGAGCCCTTCAACAATATTTTGCGCAAAATTGGGTTTATTAATGTAGAAAATAAACCACAAACTATGGGTGTGGCTACAATTTATACCGCTTCAAAATAATTTTATGAGGAAATATTTCTTAATTGTCCTTTTGCTGTGTTGCGCCCTGCCTGCAAGTGCCCAGTTTTTTTCCGGAGAAAAGGTGATAAACAATCCTAACTTCGACAAACAGAAGTGGTCCTGGGGATATTTCCTGGGTTTCAACACCTATGACTTTGATTTTAATTACAAGGAAGTAATTGACAATAGATTAACCGGGAAGGATTTTGTTGTGGATCGAACCATAGGATTTAATGTTGGCCTGGTTGGAAATATGCGTATAAATGATAATCTTGACCTTCGGCTTGAACCGGGAGTGGCGTTTAACAGGATCAATTTCCAGTTCTGGAAAGCAGATGGGGATTCTTTTAGGGAGATCAATTCCACCTATGTACATGTACCGCTGTTATTAAAGTTCTCTGCGAATAGGATCAACAACTGGAAACCTTTTGTAATAGGTGGTCTTTCCACCTCGCTGAACCTTTCAAGCAATGAGAATAATCCCGATGACAACTATGATGGGCAATTCAGGATGACTACAAATTCCTATTATTACGAAATTGGTTTTGGAATAGATTTCTATCTCTATTATTTCAAATTTTCCCCTTCACTCCGAGGAGTCTTTGCCATTAACGACGAGCTGGTACGGGATGACGACCCGAACAGCATGTTTACAAGTAATGTTGATAAAATGTCTTCTCGTGGCGTTTTCATAAATTTCACCTTTCAATAAATTTAATTTCGAAACTTCATTTCAGATCTAGCCTCTTCGGAATTCGCTAAGGAGGATTGCGGTAGCAGTAGCAACGTTTAGACTCTCAGTCTTCTGTAGGTTTCCAAATTGAGGAATGGAGATCTTCTGGTTTACTAATCCCTCAACCTCTGAGGATATACCGTTTGCCTCATTTCCCATCACCAGAATACCTTCTTTTGGTAAATTGGTTGAATAGACATTTTCCCCATCCAAAAAGGCTCCCAGAATGGGATTTGATGCATTATTTCCAAGATAAGTAGACAAATCTGTATAAGCCACTGAAACCCTTGCTATGGAACCCATGCTTGCCTGGACCACTTTTGGATTGAAACAATCAACACTGTCCTGGGAACAGATCAGCTGTTCCACCCCAAACCAGTCGCAGAGTCTGATTATAGTTCCTAAATTCCCCGGATCCCTTACCCCGTCCAGGGCGACTGCAAGTCCTGGTTCCGTAAAAGTTTTGGTTTCAGGAATATGAAAAACACCTAAGGCAGTTTGTGGGGTTTTAAGCTGGCTGATTTTTTTAAGTTCGGCCTCCTTTATTATGAATGTCTTTTCCCTTTCGGCTGTAAAGAGGTCCTCGGTAGTATATAAAGCCTGAAGAACAAAATGGGAATTCAGCAATTCGTTAATTACTTTTTTACCTTCTGCAAAAAACAATTTATGCTGCGCCCTATACTTTTTTTGCGCGAGGCTGGTTATTAGTTTAATTTGGCTTTTACTAAACATTCCAAAATTGTATTTTTGAAGACTTTATAATCATCTATTTGAAAAGCATTTCGGCAAAAATATCATTATTTCTTTTAACGCTCCTCTTATTATCCTCCTGCAACGCCGTTAAAAGGGTCGAGGCTGATGAGAATTTGTTAATTGAGAATACAATTTTCGTCGAAGGAGAGGAAATAAGGAGAAAACAGGTATACGATCAGTTAACTCAGGAACCCAACTCTACTTTCCTTGGAATTCCCATTGAACTTCACATTTATAACCTTGCCAAAAAAAATCCGGATTCCACTTTTCAGGCCTGGCTTCATAAAAAGCCAAAAAGGGAGGAACGCCTGATTAATATTCTTTCCGAAAAACAAGTCCGTCGGTTGGGGGATTCATACGTCGCCCTGAATGAGTGGATAAAGAAAACTGGGGAAGCTCCTGTAATTGCAAACGAAGAGCAGGCGGAACAGTCAGCAGAAAGGCTCAAGGGCTGGTACTGGAACCAGGGCTGGTTCAGTGCTGAAACAGCATTTGAAATCCTGCCACAGGACAACCAGCGAGCAAAGGTTGAATATTATGTTTCCAGAGGGGACCCTTATATAATAGATTCCATCAGCACCCGAATTGCATCCATTGTTGCCGATTCTATTTACCAGGAACACAAGGGAGCTTCAGAGATCAGGACGGGAGTTCAATACAAAACGCTGGACTTTAATAAGGAAAGAGAGCGGCTGACATCGCTTTTCAGAAATAACGGATTGTATCATTTCGAACAGGAATATATTTCCTTCGAGGCTGACACCATCGACACCAGCCATAAAGTCAATGCTTCAGTCTTAATTCAGAACCAGGAAGCCATTGTTGATGGGGCCTCTACGAGAATTCCATATAAAGTCCATAAGATAAGTGAGGTAAACATTTTTCCTGATTACACATACGAAAACAGGAATCGTCCCATAACCGACACCACGAGTTTTGAGGAATATAACATATATGCTTTTGACGAAATAAAATACAGGGCTTCTGCCCTAACCGATGCGGTTTTCATTTCTCCCGGCAGTATCTACTCTGACAATTCCAGATCGCTCACCTATAACAGAATAAATCAGCTGAGGACCTTTAAATACCCGAATATCCAGTATATGGAAGACCCAAGGGACAGTACAGGCACCGATCTTATTGCCAATATTTTTCTTACCGCCCTGCCTAAATATTCTTTGGGGTTCGAATTCGACCTCTCTCAAAGCAATATTCAGAAATTCGGTATTGGATTTGGAGGTTCATTGTTAATTAGAAATATTCTGGGTGGAGCGGAAATCCTGGAAATCGCAGGGAGGGGAAGTGTAGGATCGTCCAAGGATGCGGCTAATACAGAAGATCGTTTTTTTGACATCTCGGAAATAGGTGCAGACATAAAACTTACCCTTCCCCGAATCTTTTTTCCTGTATCCACCGAAAGGTTCATTCCGAAATACATGTATCCTTTCACGACCTTTAGCGTAGGGCTGAGCAATCAGACCAATATTGGTCTCGACAAGAGAAATTTCACCACTATCATGAATTATCGCTGGCAGCCCACGGATTCATTATCACACCTGCTGGACCTGATCAATGTGCAGTATGTAAGGAACCTCAATACTCCCAACTACTTTAATGTCTACAGAAATTCTTTTCAGGAACTGAATGAAATAGCCACTTCGGGAAATGTACGGGCCGACGACAGCTACTTCACCACTATGCCAAATGGCAACAGGATACTTTCTATTCCTGAAGGAGCTGAATCATTTCTCCGGGATACCCGCGAAGGTGATTCTTTTGGCCTGAATGCTGACCAAATAGAGGAGTTGAGCGATATTCGGGAAAGGAAAAACAGGTTAACCGAGGACAACCTGATTTTCGCTTCCAATTTTTCGTACATCCTGAACAAGAAAGAAAATCTATATGATGAGGATTTTTCAAGGTTTCGGGTAAAAGTAGAAAGTGCCGGGAATTTTTTAAATGCCGTATCAAAAATCTCAAATATAGAAAAGGATGAGACCGGACGATATAGCATTTCCGGAGTGAATTTTTCACAGTATTTTAAAACAGAGCTTGATTACATAAAGCATTGGGATCTTGGTTCAGAAAATGTTTTTGCCATAAGAACTTTTGGAGGGATTGCCATTCCTTATGGAAATTCGAACAGCATCCCTTTTTCCAGGAGTTTTTTTGCAGGAGGTCCTAATGACAACAGGGCTTGGCAGGCCTATGC
This sequence comes from uncultured Salinimicrobium sp., assembly GCA_946887025.1. The sequence continues at coordinate 8,722 of CAMPJY010000010.1, read as the reverse complement.
CCTGGGGCCGGGCAGCAGCGGTGGCAGAAATGAATTTAATGAAGCTAACCTAAAACTGGCTTTTAGTGCGGAATACAGGTTTAATCTTTTTGGAGATCTGAATTCTGCTTTATTTGTAGACATAGGCAATATCTGGAATGTGCTGGATGTAGTTGAAGAGGAGGCCGCAACTTTTACTTCCCTGGCAGATCTTAAGGATATAGCAATTGGATCGGGAGTGGGACTGCGCTATGACTTTGACTTTTTTGTCCTACGGTTTGACGTAGGATTTAAAACCTATGATCCCGCACGATCTTTAGGCGAGAGATGGTTTAAAGATTATAATTTAGCCAATGCTGTTTTCAATGTAGGAATCAATTACCCTTTCTAAGCCAACAATTTTTCTTATTTTTGTTAATCTAAAAAACAAGTTCAATGAGCCATACTATTAAACCCGGAGTAGCCACAGGAAAAGAAGTTCAGGAAATTTTTAAATATGCCAAAAGCAAGAATTTCGCTCTTCCTGCCATCAATGTAGTGGGTTCCAGCACTATCAACGCGGTACTGGAAACTGCAGCAGAATTAAAAGCCCCCGTGATCATACAATTCTCAAACGGAGGTGCGCAGTTTAATGCAGGAAAAGGTCTTTCCAACGAAAATGAGAAAGCCGCCATTGCAGGTGGGGTTGCCGGAGCAAAACACGTACATGAACTCGCGGAAGCTTATGGAGCAACAGTTATCCTCCATACCGACCATTGCGCTAAAAAACTCCTTCCATGGATAGATGGTCTTTTGGATGCGAGTGAAAAACATTTTGAGCAGTTTGGAAAGCCTCTTTTCAGTTCACACATGATTGACCTATCTGAGGAATCCATAGAAGAAAATATTGAAATTTCAAAGAGGTACCTCGAGCGAATGAGCAAAATGGGGATGACCCTGGAAATTGAACTTGGAGTGACCGGAGGGGAAGAAGATGGAGTGGATAACACTGGAATCGATTCTTCCAAATTATATACGCAGCCAGAAGAAGTAGCATATGCTTATGAAGAATTGAGCAAAGTCAGTGATCAGTTCACCATTGCAGCTGCTTTCGGAAATGTTCATGGGGTTTATAAACCAGGAAACGTAAAATTGACTCCTGAAATCCTCAAAAATTCACAGGAATATCTTTCCGAGAAATTCGGAGTTGGTGAAAATACCATAGATTTCGTTTTTCACGGTGGGAGTGGTTCCACTGTTGAGGAGATAAAAGAAGCTATTGGTTATGGGGTGATCAAAATGAATATTGATACGGACCTGCAGTTCGCTTACACTGAAGGAATCCGAGACTATATGGGGAAACATGTAGATTTTTTGAAGACTCAGATTGGAAATCCCGAAGGTCCGGAAGTGCCTAACAAGAAATATTACGATCCGAGAAAATGGATTCGGGAGGGAGAAATCACCTTCAAGACCAGACTTAAAAAGGCTTTCGAAGATCTCAATAATGTCAATACCCTATAAAAGAAAAATAAACCAAAGCTGGAACTGATAAAAGTTTCAGCTTTATTATTTTTGCCTCCCTCTAATAAATTCAGCTGCTATTGCTGAATTATGAAATGACTTTAATAGAACAATAAACACCATATTCAATGGCCTGGTTTAGAAGAACACAAAAAGGTATACAGACTGCCACCGAGGACAAAAAAGATGTGCCCAAAGGATTGTGGTACAAATCTCCTACCGGGAAAATAGTAGATGCGGAGCAGCTCGAGAAAAATTTCTATGTGAGTCCGGAAGACGGTTACCACGTGAGGATAGGCAGCAAAGAGTATTTCGCTATTCTTTTTGATAATAATGAATTTACGGAACTGGATAAAAACCTTACTTCCAAGGATCCCTTAGATTTCGAAGACACAAAGAGATACACGGAACGCCTGAAGGCTGCTCAGGACAAAACAGGTTTAAAAGATGCCGTCCGCACAGCAGTGGGAAAATCCAAGGGCAGGGATCTGGTGGTAGCCTGTATGGATTTCAGTTTTATAGGAGGTTCTATGGGATCAGTTGTTGGGGAGAAAATATCACGTGCTGCTGATTATGCCCTGAAGAACAAAATCCCGCTAATGGTGATCTCTAAATCTGGAGGTGCCAGGATGATGGAAGCGGCTTTATCCCTGATGCAGCTGGCGAAAACCTCTGCTAAACTGGCCCAGCTCGCTGACGCAAGAATTCCTTACATCTCCTTATGCACCGATCCCACAACAGGAGGTACCACTGCATCTTTCGCCATGCTGGGGGATATCAATATTGCGGAACCGGGTGCATTAATCGGGTTTGCAGGGCCCAGGGTTGTAAAGGATACCACCGGAAAAGATCTTCCTGATGATTTCCAGACTTCAGAATTCCTCCTGGAACACGGCTTTTTAGATTTTATCACTAAGAGATCTGAATTAAAAAATAAAGTAAATCAATATATTGACCTTATTCTGAATCAGCCTTTACGGGCTTAAACCCTGCAGGTTAAAGGGCTGTTCGGTTTAAAAAATAAAAAACAATGGCTGGCAACTATTACATTAGAAAATAGTATATTTGCCGCCTGACAGAAAAACTGTCGAATACATAAAAATCATTAAAATTAATATTGGAATGTATCTAAGCAAAGAACAAAAACAAGAGCTTTTCGCCAAACACGGGAAAGGATCAAATGACACGGGATCGGCTGAAGGGCAGATTGCATTATTCACTCACCGCATTGCGCATTTATCAGACCACTTGAAAAATAATCGAAAAGATTATAACACTGAGCGTTCATTGGTAATGCTGGTAGGTAAAAGAAGGAGTTTGCTTGATTATTTAATGAAGAAAGATATCTTGAGATATCGGGCTATCGTTAAGGAATTAGGATTAAGAAAATAATTTAAAGGGGCTTCGCGCCCCTTTTTTTTATCCTTTGCTTTATCTGAAAATTGCCTTAGATGAAAATTCTGGATATTTTTTCTTTCTTTGAGAAAATTCTATGTAAATTTTTACTCTGAAATTTTTCAGAAACAATTAAAGAAATGTCACCCTTTAAAAGGGTAGTTTTTCATTGGTCTTACAACACACGACAACAACAACACAACCTGTCCCGTCCGGTAAGACGGGAGACCATTGTTTAACAAATGCCTGTTTCACAGGTAATGAATCCAAAAAATTATGATTCCAAAAACATTTAAAGAGGTTATCGATTTGGGAGATGGCAGGACCATTTCCCTCGAGACCGGAAAATTGGCTAAACAGGCTCACGGGTCGGTTGTTGTTCAAATGGGTAACGCAATGCTGCTTTGTACAGTTGTTTCCAGCCACACCCCTACTACCATGGATTTCTTTCCATTAACGCTTGACTACCGTGAAAAATTCGCGGCTGCAGGTCGTTATCCTGGAGGTTTCTTTAAAAGGGAAGCCAGGCCCAGCAATGAGGAGATCCTTGTAATGAGGTTGGTGGACAGAGTACTTCGTCCGCTTTTCCCTTCAGATTACAAATTTGAGACACAGGTAATGATTCAGCTGATGTCTCATGATGAGGAGGTTATGCCTGATGCATTGGCTGGTTTGGCAGCATCAGCCGCCATCCAGTTGTCTGATATCCCTTTCGAAACTCCTATTTCCGAAGCTAGGGTAGCGAGAATTGATGGTGAGTTTTACATCAATCCTAGCAGAAGTGACCTTGAGAGAGCCGATATCGATATCATGGTAGGTGCCTCTGAGGACTCTGTAATGATGGTTGAAGGTATTATGGATGAATGTTCGGAAGAAGAAATGGCTGAAGCCATAAAATTCGCTCATGAGGCCATAAAAGTTCAGTGTCAGGCCCAGGTAAGATTGGCTGAAGCAGTTGGTAAAAAACCAACCAGGGAATATGATGTCGCCAGGACTGATGAGGCTATTCAGCAAAAAGTACATGAAGCTGCCTACCAGAAAGTTTATGATGCTGCAAAACAATCTTTGGACAAAAAAGATCGCAGTGATGCTTTTGCAGCAATAAAAGAAGAAATAACTGCTTTATTTTCTGAAGAAGAACAGGAAGAAAACGGAAGCCTGATCTCTAAATATTACAAAGAAACACATAAAGCTGCCATTCGTGATCTTACTTTAAAGGAAGGAATTCGTCTGGACGGAAGAAAGACTAACGAGATCCGCCCTATATGGTGTGAGGTGGATTACCTGCCATCAACGCACGGGTCGGCAATCTTCACCAGAGGGGAAACTCAGGCGCTGGCCACAGTTACACTGGGTACTTCCAGAGAAGCCAATCAGGTGGATTTGCCAACCTTTCAAGGAGAAGAAACTTTTTATTTACATTACAATTTCCCTCCTTTCTCTACAGGAGAGGCTTATCCATTAAGAGGTACCTCAAGACGTGAAATTGGTCACGGAAATCTTGCCCAAAGAGCTCTTGTCAGGATGATCCCAAAAGATTCTCCATATACTGTAAGGGTTGTATCTGAAGTATTGGAATCAAATGGTTCTTCCTCTATGGCTACTGTTTGTGCAGGAACAATGGCACTTATGGACGCCGGGGTACAAATGAAAAAGCCGGTTTCAGGAATCGCTATGGGACTGATCTCAAACGGTTCTGATTACGCTGTGCTTTCTGATATCCTTGGAGATGAAGATCATTTAGGAGACATGGATTTCAAGATCACCGGAACTGCTGACGGAATCACCGCCTGCCAGATGGATATCAAGATCAAGGGACTTTCATATGAGATCATGGTAAATGCCCTTAAACAAGCAAGAGAAGGTCGTCTGCACATCCTTAGCAAATTAACCGAAACTATTGACAAACCGGCAGCTGATGTGAAACCACACGCTCCGAAAATGGTTAAGATTGAGATTCCCCAAGAATTCATTGGTGCTGTTATCGGACCTGGAGGAAAAGTTATTCAGGAAATGCAGAAGGAAACGGGAACTACCATTGTGATCGAAGAGAAAGACGAAAAAGGTATTATCGAGATTCTTGGTGTGAAACAGGAAGGAATTGACGAAGTCATTAAGAGGGTGAAAGCTATCACCTTTAAGCCTGAAGTTGGTAAGGTGTATGAAGTAAAAGTGGTGAAGATCCTTGATTTCGGAGCTGTTGTTGAATTTAATGTTGCCAAAGGAAATGAAGTCCTGCTACATATTTCGGAACTTGCCTGGGAACGTACGGACAACGTCACTGATCTTGTAAATATGGGAGATGTTTTTGAGGTTAAATATTTCGGAATTGACCCTAAAACAAGAAAACCGAAGGTTTCAAGAAAAGCATTACTTGAAAAACCTGAAGGTTATCAGGCCAGACCTCCTAGAGACAACTCCCGTGATGGTGGAAACCGTGACAACCGAGGATCGAGAGATAGAGGCCGGGACGATAGAAATCGTGGAAACAGGGACAGAAACCACAATAGAGAAGAAAACTAATCTGGAGTTTTTTTTATATACTTTAAATTAAACGCCTTGAATTTTATTCGAGGCGTTTTTATTTTACTGAACATCACATTGTTACATCTTCACCTATAAATTATTGATAAAAAGCTGTGAATTTATTTAGATTGATTCTACATTTGCACTCTATTTTTAATAAATCTAAATAAACAATCCCTACAATGAAAAAAATTTTTCCATTAATTCTCAGTCTGCTTTCTCTTTCCATTAGTGCACAGACTGCTTCAATAACCGGGAAAGTAACCAATGAAAATAACGAAGCCATTCCATTTGCAACTGTACAAATCCAGAACACCTCAAAGGCCACAACTTCAGACAGCGAAGGAAATTATTCCATTCATGATATTGAACCTGGATCATATATTATAGAATTCACCTCGCTGGGCCATATAAGTCGAAAGGCTACTATATTTCTTAAAGAAGGCGAAGAAAAAGAATTCTCGGTACAATTAAAGGAAGAGTTTCAGGATCTCAGCGAAGTGGTAATCACAACCAACCGAAGAATTGAGACTTTGGATGAAGTACCCTCCTCCATCTCAGTTATTTCAACTCAGGATATTGAGAGTTTACTTCAGACAAGCAATTCCGTGGCTGATGTACTAATCGAGGTTCCAGGGCTCGCTCTTAGCACCAATCAGACCAGTAATACCGGACAGACTCTACGTGGGAGAAATATGCTGGTTCTTATTGATGGTATTCCACAGTCCACTCCTTTGCGAAGTGGCGGAAGAGATATCAACACCATTGACCCCAATACTATTCAAAGAATTGAAGTTATAAAAGGCGCCACAGCTATATACGGGAACGGAGCTGATGGGGGGATAATAAATTACATCACCAAGGACCCGGAAAGATCTGAACCATTTGAATCCACCACACAGATCGGAATGGAAGGTTCCCTTGTAGACACTGACCATACCGTAGGATCCAAGATTTCACAGACTTTCTCCGGAACCAAAGGAGATGTTGGGTATGTTGTCAACGGAAGTTTCAGGCAGACCGGAATCTTCAGAGATGCCAATGGCGTAATTATTTCTCCAACTTATGGGCTTGGGGAAACCGATCAATACAGTCTCTTTGGAAAATTAAATTACGATCTCGATTTTGATAATTCTGTAGAGCTGATGTACAATTACTTCAGCAGTAATCAGGATACGGAGTATGTCAACCAGGATGGAATTTATGGACAGCGCCCTGCTATTGGGGTAATTGGAGAAGTCCTGGGGGTTGATCAGGGAAACCGTCATAACCACAATGCTCAACTTACTTACAATTCCAATGACCTTTTAGGGAGCACCGACTTTAACCTGAACCTTTACATGCAGGACTTCCTGACGGTCTACGGATTCGACGGCTATTTCCATAATCCCGAAACCGGTTATGAAGGTGGACAGTCTACCGTAGAGTCGCAGAAAAAAGGAATCCGCTTTAATTTCTCCACCCCTTATAAATTTGGGGAATTAACAGGAGATGTTTTATATGGAATGGATATTTTAAATGATGTCACTTCCCAGAAATTAGTTGATGGCAGAATCTGGGCTCCTGAAATGGACATGACCAATTTCGCACCTTACCTTCAGTTAAAAACCCTGTATCAGGATTTCGTTTTCAAGGCAGGAATGCGTTTTGAAAACATCAATATCGAAGTTCCGGATTATCAGACCATCCACATTTTTCCCTACGGAAGCGAAATTTCCAACGGAGGTGTGGCAGTCAACGGGGGAGAGTTGAAATACGATGCTACCACTTTTAACGTGGGACTCAGATATAACAGATGGAATATATTTGAACCTTTCCTCAGTTTTTCACAGAGTTTCTCTATAGCCGACTTAGGGAGAACTCTTCGCACCGCGACAGAGAACACAGTTTCACAGATCTCTTCCGAAGCTGTTATTGCCAATAATTATGAGGCAGGGTTCAGCAGTCATTTTGGGCAGACAAGATTGTCGGGAGCTTATTTCATCAGCACCTCCGAATTAGGCGCTACTTACAGAGAGGTTAATGGAATTTTCCAGATAGCCCGACAGCCTGAAAAGGTATATGGATTTGAGCTGGCGCTTGACACTGAGCTACTTGATAACCTGTATTTTGGAAGCTCCGTTTCCTATACAGAAGGAAAGTTGGATTCTGAAGATAATGGGAATTACGACACCTATATGAATGGGGACCGAATCCCTCCAGTTAAGACAGTAACCTACCTGCAATACAGAATATGGAACAAATGGGACGCCAGGATATCTCATATCTACAGTGGTAACAGGGACAAGTTCGAACCTTCGGCCGATGGAACCTATTCTTACGGAAAGGGTCCGGTTGAGAGTTTCAACATCTTTAATTTCAGCGCCAACTATAACCTGACTCCTAACACAAAACTTGGACTGGGAATTGAAAATTTCCTGAACGAGGATTATTACAATCTGCTTTCCCAATGGAGCGCCAGGGACTCCAATTACATAAAAGGGAATGGTGCAAGATTTAATCTATCCCTCACAGTAAAAATATAAATTCCAAAAAATCTGGTAGAGACGCAATGCATTGCGTCTCTACTTGTTTTCAATCGGTATTTAAGATTGCGAATTTAAATGAACAACAGGACCCTTTTAAAGTATCATTCCTGGTTCGGGCTTTTGGCCGGAGCCTTTATATTTATCATGGGGTTATCGGGAGCTATCCTCGTTTTCCAGCATGATATAGAAGATAATCTCTGGAAGGAATATTCACAGATTGAGGATTACAGCACCCTGGAAATCGATAAGGGTTTTGAGACGGTTCAGAAGAAATACCCGGACTGGAGTATCAGATTGATCCATTTTAATGAAGGGGAGGCCTTAATGTTTAATTTACGAAGGCCTACAGAACGTCTCTTCCTGTTTGTCCATCCAAGCACAGGGGAAATCCTGAAAGAACTAAATGAATTAACGACCTTTTCGAGGTGGTTATTAAAATTCCACTATTCTTTTCAGGCGGGGGTTTTCGGAAGGATTCTGGTATTTATTGCAGGAATGCTATATTTCATTTCCTTACTCACCGGACTTTTCCTGTATCGTCGTTCTCTGTTAAAGGTTCTTCTGTTCCAGGAGAAAATAAATTTCAAAAGCAGGAGAAGCCTTAACTCCTCCCTGCACCGAGTTGTGGGAGTATGGGCCCTCCTACTGAATACCCTGTTAGCCGTAACAGGATTATTCTTATCCTATGAGGTAGTCATGGCGAGTCTTGCGGAACCACAAATGCCAGATTCCCCAATTGTAACTACTCCAATTAAAAAGGTGCTGGAGGAGATATCTGACAAAAATCCCAA
>CAMPJY010000009.1 GCA_946887025.1 uncultured Salinimicrobium sp. | reverse complement strand
TTTAAATTATAACCTTCAGTTCAATCTTTCTGTTAAACATCCTATAAATGATGGGCGTCCCGATTGTAGGGCAGGGTTTCCCGCAGATTCCACGGATGTTTCCGCAGATATCGCAGATTATATTAAAACATCTTCTACGGCTTATATGGCAGGATTTAAGTATTTTCGCTTAGGAAAGTTCCCAAAGAAATCTCCGCAGCCAGCAAGATGGGGTGAATTGGCGGTCGGGCAAACAGCAATTAATGCAGCAATCAAAAGAAATAGCAATTGTAGGCTCAGGTCTGGTAGGCTCCCTTTTAGCTATTTTCCTGAAAAAAATCGGACATCAGGTAGTGGTTTTCGACAGAAGACCTGATGTGAGAACCGTGGAGTTCTCAGGACGGTCGATCAATCTGGCAATGTCCAACCGGGGATGGAAGGCCCTGCGCCAGATCGGCATAGAGGACGAAATCATGGACCTGGCCATTCCCATGGATAAAAGGGCACTTCATGTAAACGGAAAACCGCTGTACTTTCAGCCCTATGGTAAAAGAGGGGAAGCCATCTATTCGATCTCCCGGGGGGTCCTGAATCGAAAGATGATCAGCCTGGCCGAGGAGGTGGGAGTGGAATTCAAATTTGATGAAAAGATCTGGGACGTCAGCCTGGGAGCTGCCAAATTATATACCGGAAAGAGTGAAAAGGGGAGGTGGAAGGAGTATCCTTTCGATATCGTCTTTGGTGCTGATGGCGCTTTCTCACGGATCCGCCATAAGATGCAACGGCAGAGCAGGTTCAATTATTCCCAGGATTTCATAAATGTCGGTTATAAGGAACTGAATATTCCTGCTAATAAGGACGGGAGCCATAAACTTGACAGGAACTCCTTTCACATTTGGCCCCGGGGAGAATTCATGCTGATCGCCATGCCTAACCTTGACGGCAGTTTCACCTGCACCCTTTTTATGCCTTTTGAAGGGGAAAATTCCTTCGAAAGCATAGATACCTCAGCAAAGGCGGATACATTCTTTGCTGAATTCTTTCCGGATATTAATGATGAGATCTCCAACCTCACCCGTGATTTCCTGAGGAACCCGACCAGTGCCCTGGTTACCATGAAATGCTTTCCCTGGACCTTTGAGGATAAGATAGCCCTGATAGGTGATGCTGCCCATGCCATTGTACCCTTCTATGGTCATGGAATGAATGCAGGATTTGAAGACATCTCCGTTCTTCGGGACCTCATCGAGAAGCATGGGGACGACTGGGGAAAGATCTTTGAGGAATATCAGGAGGAAAGAAAACCCAATACCGATGCCATCGCAGAACTCAGTTACAGGAATTTCCTTGAGATGAGTAGTAAAACGGCAGATGAGCAGTTCCTGCTAAGAAAAAAGATTGAAAGAAAATTCTCTGAAGAATATCCTGATCTGTGGATCCCTCTATATTCGCGGGTGACTTTTTCTGAAGCTCCCTATGCCGAGGCGCTCAGGAAGGGAGACCGGCAGGCAGAAATCATGGATGAGGTGATGAAAATGCCGGGGATTGAAGAAAACTGGAATTCGGAGGAAGTGGAATCCCGTATCCTAAGCCTCCTGAAGGAGCTTAATCCATAGTTTCCTCGTCCACAAGGGTTTTCGGATCGATATACAGACTTTCAAAAACACCTTCCAGACTCCCCTTATCTTCCAGAAGTATGATCAGGGTATCCTCTGGTTGAAGGACCGTGGAGCCATTTGGAGTAAGAAACTTCCCATCTCTTGAAATCATGGCAATAATCGCCTTCCTTGGGAACCCCAGATCCACAATTCTCTTGCCAATCGAATAATTCGCCTTGGGAATGGTTATTTCCTTGATCAGGGATTTGGTACCGTCAGAGAGGAAAGCATCCACCGGGGATTTAGGTTTCACCCTCAGGGGCAGTGCGACATGCAGCCACCGGGCCACCACCGATAGCGTGGTTCCCTGGATCAGTACAGAGGTAAGGGAAACGAAAAAGACGATGTTGAAGATCATATGTGCCTTTTCTATCCCTGCCAATAGGGGGTAGGTGGCAAATACAATTGGGACGGCTCCCCTCAGGCCGACCCAGGAGATATACCACCTTCGGCGCTTTTTCATTTTGAAGGGAATCAGACTTAGCCAGACGCCCAGGGGTCTTGCAATCAGGATCAGGAAGGCGGAGATCAATATTCCCATCCCAACAACGGGAATAATATCACTGGGATATACCAGGAGGCCAAGGGTGAGGAAGAGGACGATCTGCATTAACCAGGCCACCCCGTCGAAAAAGCGCAGGATGGTCTTCTTGTGAATAAAATCCTGGTTGCCCAGATATACACCACTCAGGTACACTGCAAGGAATCCGTTCCCTCCCACGGCGTCGGTAGCAGAGAAGACCACAAACATCAACGCTACCGCCAAAACGGGATAAAGACCTTCAAAATCAAGATTGATCTTGTTGATGACCATTTTACTCAGTTTTCCGAATATAAATCCTGCCGCCACCCCAATGAGGATCTGTTGCAGAAATAACGGAATAATGCTGACAAGACTCTGGTCCTGATTCACCACCAGCCCCAGGAAGGCTATGGTAAGGAAATATGCCATAGGATCATTACTCCCGCTTTCCAGCTCCAGGGTCGGCCTCAGGTTTGCTTTCAGGGCTAAACTCTTGGATCGAAGTATGGAAAATACTGCTGCGGCATCGGTGGAGGATACAATAGCTCCCAGTAAAAGGCCTTCGTAGATGGTGAAATCGGTAATGAGCCAGACAAAAGTCCCCAGGCTGAGTGCTGTAAATAGGACCCCTAAGGTGGATAAGGAAACCCCCTGCCACAGAACGGGCTTTATGGATTTCCAGTTGGTATCCAGCCCTCCTGAAAACAGGATGAAGTTCAGGGAAACAATTCCAATGAACTGGGCTATGGCAGGATCATTAAATTCAATCCTTCCAATTCCCTCCGATCCGGCGAGGATTCCCACCAGCAGGAACAATACAAGGGTGGGCACCCCAAATCGGTAGGAAGTCTTTCCCGCAAATATGCTTATGAGCAATAACATTGACCCTACAAACAGGACGTTTTCGGGAGTGATTTCCATTAAGTTTCTTTGGTTAAAAAGTCCGCATTAAAATTAGAGAAATAAAAAAACTCTCAGGGGACAGCCGAAGATTTTTATTTAAAAATTTCAATGAGCTCCTTCCTTCAGGAGATGAGGGAATTTCCTCTTGAATTTCTGGATCCTGGGAATGGAAACCTTTTGGATGTAGGGATTCTCCGGGTGATTTACTTCATAATCCTGGTGATACTCCTCAGCCTTCCAGAATTTCTGAAAGGGAAGAACTTCAGCAGCTACTTCCTTTCCAAGTTCTTTTTCCAGCGCCTCTATCTTTTCTTCAATAATCTGCTTTTGCTTGTCATTCTGAAAAAAGATGATGGACCTGTATTGTGAACCTATATCGGGTCCCTGTCCGTTCTTCTGGGTGGGATCCTGCGATCCGAAATAAACGTCCACCAGGGTTGCAAAATCTATTATTTCCGGATCATAAATAACTTCCACTGCTTCGGCATGACCCGTTCTCCCGGTGTTGCTGGATTCATAAGTGGGATTCTTGGTATGGCCTCCGGAATACCCCGAAATGGCTTCTTTTACGCCCTTAACGCTTTCGTAGACAGCCTCGACACACCAGAAGCAGCCGCTCGCGAAATATGCGCGTTCCAGTCCTTCCTGCGCGGGTACTTCCACTGGCTCGGCATTGGCAATTTCAGGTGGGGTTTTATTCTGTTCCGTTCCATTTCCACAGGCAGTGGAGACAGAAAGAAATAAAAAGGCTATCAGTAATTTCATTTTCATTTTCTTTTATAGATCCCTTCGAGGGATTTCTTCCCATAGATGGCGTAATCCACGGCTATTTCCCCGTCAATGGCAAAGCCGAGCCAGTCGAGCTTCACGGAGCCATCCGGTTGAAGGCTGGCCGTGGCGATAGGGGTGGTTTTGTCAAAATCGCCCCAGGGTATTTCCGTTTCCGTACCCGTGGCTTTTAGCATCTCTACAAAATAGACATTGGCTTTGTTGTCCCCATTACGTGTAAACCGGGCAGAAATGTAAATATCGTTGGGGGAAATACAGAGTTCCGTAGGGGTGGAGAAGGAGACTTCCACACAATAGCAGTTACAGCCATCCGGCGGTTCAGGAGGATCCACTCTTATATAATCTCCTGCCAGACTGCGTTTTTGCGTCGTTTCTGTATTTGCAGGCTCTTCTCCTGCTTCTTCTTCTGTTTCTTCAGTCTGGACCCCATCTTTTTCCGTAGCACTTTCCTCAACAAGGTCTGCATTTTCACCCTGTGAAGAAGTATCTGTCGAAATTTGACGATCCTCGAACTGTATATCTCCATTTTCCGGATTCTCCTTTTCTCCGTCCCTGCAGGAGAATACCAGCGGGAGCAAAATAAGGATCATTAGCAGCTTTTTCATGGTCGGGGCTTTTGATTAAAGATACTCTTTCTCAGATTATTTTTTGTGAAAGAGGTGTTAAGGGCGTTCGGCAAGGGATAAATTCCGGATCAAATAAGGGTCAAATAAGGGCTAAATAAGGGTTATATTAGGGTTAAATAGGGGTTAAACCCTAATTTGGCTCTAAGAGGACTTTGATATGCCTTTGATTTATCCATTAAATGAGACGAGGGAGTCCAGGAGGATCCTTCAGGGCAGGATGAATTCAGAAACAGGATGGCAAAAAAAATCCCTTCACCGAAAGGGAAGGGATCTTGTATGTTTTTGGAAGATTAAAAACTTGCAAAAAGCTGTGTCATTTTCTCTCTTTCCTCTTCAGCCAATTGCTCGTCGATCAGGATTCGTCCACTGTGCTCATCTGTGATGATCTTTCTGCGGCCTGCAATCTCCATCTGTACCTGAGGGGGAATGGTGAAAAATGATCCTCCGGAGGCACCACGCTCAATTGGAACTACTGCCAGTCCGTTTTTCACGCTTCCGCGGATCCTTTTGTAAGCAGTTACCAGTCGCTCTTCGATCTGCTTCTCGTATTCTTTGGCTTTTGCAATAAGGGCAGTTTCCTCTTTCTGGGTTTCAGAAAGGATCTCGTCCAGTTCGCTCTTTTTGTGCTCCAGATGCTTCTGACGCTCCTCAACGCGACTCCTGGTCTGCTCGATCACTTCCTTTTTCTGCTCGATCTGCGCCCGGTATTCCCTGATATGCTTTTCGGCAAGTTCGATTTCCAGTTCCTGGAACTCAACTTCTTTGGAAAGGGCATTGAATTCACGGTTGTTTCGTACGTTCTTCTGCTGTTCGGTGTATTTTTTAATAGAGGCCTTGGCTTCCTCTATCAGATTTTTTTTGGCGGTGATATCGTTGTCGATCACTTCCAGATCGGCGTCTAGTTTTTCTAAACGGGTATTCAAGCCGGCTACTTCATCTTCCAGATCTTCTACTTCCAACGGAAGCTCGCCTCGTACATTCCTTATTTCATCCACTCTGGACTCAATTAGCTGAAGATCGTACAACGCTCTTAACTTCTCTTCTACAGTAACATCGGTTTTTTTTGCCATAGTTAAAAATACTTGATAGGATTGGTATTTGTGTTTGATAAAACGATTGCAAAATTAGCAAAATTTTTCTTAAGATAAGAATGCAAAAGGTTTTTTGTGAACTGCTCACTTTCATAGTGCCCAATATCTGCCAGCACCAGTGATCCCTCGGCTTTATAGAAGTCGTGGTACTTCAGATCGGCTGTCAGGAAAATATCTGCTCCTGCTTTTTTTGCCCTGTCAATGGCAAAGCTTCCACTGCCACCCAATACAGCTACCTTTTTTATCTTTTTCTTCGGAAGGGCTGAATGGCGGATACAGCCTGTGGAGAACCTTTGTTTTACGAATTCCAGAAATTCCTCTGCCTCGGTTTCCTCCTCCAGCTCGCCGATCATTCCCATGCCAATTTCCTGGTTTGCGTTCTCCAAAGAATATACTTCATAAGCCACCTCCTCATAAGGGTGCGCCTCGAACAAGGCCTTCAAAATTCCGCTTTCCAGATGCTTGGGAAAAGTAACTCCTATCTGGGTTTCTTTTTCAAAATGCAGTTCCCCTTTTTCGCCAATCACGGGACTGGAGGCTTCATTGCCTTTAAAAGAACCGGTACCTTCCAGGTTAAAGCTGCAGTGGTCGTAATTGCCAATGCTGCCCGCCCCTGCAGCAAAAAGTGCCGCCCGTACCTCCCTGGCAGAATTTGTAGGCACAAATGTTATCAGCTTCCTGATGGTCTGAGGTTGTGGAATAAGGATACGACGATTGACAAGGCCGAGCTGCTGGCACATCATGTCGTTGACGCCCTGAAAACTGTTGTCCAGGGCGGTGTGGATGGAATAGATTGCGATGTCGTGTTTTATGGCTTTGATGACAGCCCTTTCCACATAACCCGGATTGCTGAACTTTTTGATTCCCGAGAAAATAATAGGATGAAAACTGACGATGAGGTTACAATTCTGTTCCAGGGCCTCGTCTACTACAGATTCCAAAGTATCCAGGGTTATAAGAACGCCTGTTACTTCCCAATCTTTTGAGCCGGTTAGCAGCCCTACATTGTCAAAGCCTTCGGCGTAGGCCAGGGGAGCAATTCTTTCGAGAGCCTCGGTAATATCATTGATGCGCATTCTTCTATTTTATATCAAATATAAATATTATACTTTCGCTGTCATGCGGATGCTCCGAAAATTACTGTTTCCATTTTCCCTGCTGTATGCAGGGGTTATGTACCTCAGGAATAAAATGTACGACCTGGGGATCTTCAGTTCCCGCTCCTTTGATTTTCCGGTGATCTGTGTGGGAAATCTCAGTGTAGGTGGAACAGGCAAAACCCCCATGATCGAGTACCTGGTGTCGCTGCTGAAGGAGGATTTCAGGTTAGCAGTCCTTAGCAGGGGCTACAGAAGAGAATTCAAAGGTTTCTTTCTTTTAATTGGGACTGAAACTGCGAAACAGGTGGGGGATGAACCGCTGCAATTCAAATCAAAATTTCCTGAAGTAAGTGTGGCTGTTGATGAGAAAAGGCTGCACGGGATTGAGGAGCTGAGGAAAATCGAGCCAGGGCCTCAGGTGATCCTGCTGGATGATGCATTTCAGCACCGGAAGGTGAAGGCAGGCTTGAATATACTTCTGACTCCCTACAAGGATCTTTATTCAGAAGATCAGGTGTTACCTGCAGGGAACCTCAGGGAGAGCAGGGCAGGAGCGGGAAGGGCTCAAATAGTGGTGGTTACAAAATGTCCATTGAATCTGGATCTTCAGGAGAAAATGTATATCAGGAAAAGATTGCGATTGGAGGAAGGGCAACAATTATATTTCTCGGGAATCAGTTATGGGGAGGAGGTATTTAATGGAGCTTCATCCAGGGATTTGAGGAGCCTGAAGGAGAAAAAATTCAGCCTGGTCTCCGGGATCGCCAACCCGGCTCCCCTGGTTGATTACCTCCGGGCTGAAGGTCTTCAGTTTGATCATCTTGATTTTCCCGATCACCACAATTTTACTGAAGGCGAGCTCCGGCAGATTTCCACTCTTCCCTTTGTGCTTACCACCGAGAAAGATTTCATGAGGTTAAAGGGCAGCCTAAGTAAAGAAAACCTCTTCTATCTACCTATGCGAATGAAGTTCCTGAGCCCTGAAGAAAGCTCGGGTTTTGAAAGGGCAGTTATGGAATACATCAAAAAAAAATGAGACCGTGGAAGAGTCTCATTTTTGTTTTGGCTAATTCAAATTATCGTCTTCAATAATCTGTTTAGCTCAGTTAATCAAAGGGCGTGCCAATCTACACGGAAGCTTTTTCCTGGGAAAGATATTTATTGATCTTATGAAAGAATTCCTCTGTTTTATAGGGCTTCGGAATAATATCATTAAAGCCATTCAGATAGAACTCATCCAGATTTTCATCCAGGGTAACTGCCGTAAGGGCGACGATGGGAATATGGGAATTGAATTTCCGTATGGCTGAGGTGGCCTCTATACCACTTATCCCCGGCATGTGGATGTCCATCAGGATCAGGTCAAATTTGTCGTTCTTCGCCTTTTCAATGGCAATGGTCCCATTGTCGGCTACATCGCAGATCACTTTCTGCTTTTCAAGAATCTTTCGGGTGATCATCTGGTTGATCTTATTGTCTTCGACTATCAGGATCTTCTTGTGATGCATAATATCATTGGAATACTCCTGGGGCTCCTCCATACGAATGGCATTTTCACTTACCATAATAGGTTCCAGGGCCTCAAATTCAAGTTCAAAGTAGAAAATGGCACCTTCTCCCAGTTCGCTTTCCAGGTAGATCTCACTGTTCATCAGGTTCAGCAGGTTCTTCACGATGGAAAGCCCCAGGCCGGTACCTCCGAATTTCCTGTTTATCTGTAAGGATCCCTGCGTAAAGTTTTCGAATATAGCCTTTTGTTTTTCTTTGCTGATTCCTTCCCCATTGTCCTCAATTTCGAATTTCAGAAGGACCTTATTGCCATTTTGGGAAAGCATCTTCACTCGAACCCAGATATCTCCCGCATCGGTGAATTTAATGGCGTTTCCAATAAGGTTTATCAGGATCTGGGATATCTTCAACGGATCTCCCTTCAGCTTTTTAGGGATGTTGTCCTCGAAATCGAGATGTAGCCTTGAATTCTTGTCCTCTGCAGAATTTTTCAGGGCAATCAGCACGTCTGAGATCCTTTTTCGCAGATTGAAGGAAGTCTCCAGCATCTCCACCTTTTTCGCCTCAAGTTTGTTCAGGTCCAGGATGTTATTTATCAGCGAGAGCAGATATTCCCCGGAGAATTTAAGGGAATTCAGGTGCTCTTTCTGATTTTCAGTAGGACTTTCCTCCAGTAGGAGATGGGTAAGACCCGTTACCGCATAAAGAGGGGTCCTTAATTCATGGGTAATGGTAGAAAGGAACTGCGCCTTTGCCAGGGAAGCTTTTTCAGCATTTTCTTTGGCAGTGACCAGTTCGGAATTCTTTTTCTGAAGAAGATCATTCGCCCTTGCCCTTAAATTGTTGTTCTTATAGAGGGAGAGGGTTAATAAAGAGAGGATGGTGATAAGGGCTACGCTCAAGATCGTGGTTAGTTTATTCACTTTCAGGGAACGTTCCGACTCAGCATATAACTTGGTGATCTCGTTGAGGTTGTTTTTCATGCTGTCTACTCCATAACGTGCAGTAGCGTCGGATGCCAGCGCCTCCTTGTTGAGGTCGTAAATTGAATCCCTCACAGCATTGCTCCGGTGGAGGTACTCAAGGGCTTTTCCATATTCCCCAGTAACCTCATAGGTTTGGCTGAGGAGCTGGGTATTGGCCATTTCCATACTTCCAAAATCATTGTTTCTTGAAATAGCAAGTCCTTTCTCCCCCTGCGAGATAGCCTCCCCGTAATTTTGTAATGCCAGCTGGGTTCGCCCCATATAATAGTGGAGACGGGATTTTTCGTAGTCGTTAGGACTTTCCTCCAGCCTTTCACTCGCCTCCCGAAGCAGGACCCTGGCCCTTTCGGGATCTTTTACTGTATTAAGGGCAAGGATCCCCCGGTTCAGGGCAACAATTCCCAAACCTTCTGAATTATTCAGTTTGGAGTAAATTTCCTCCGCCAGGTTGAGATAATCGGTGGACCGCTCATAATTATTGAGGCTGTTGAATATTTTCGCGTAATTCACGTAGCTGTACGCCAGGCCTGATTCGTCGTCTATGTTTCGTTGTATGGCAACGGCTCGCTGCAATTCGGTAGCGGCTTTGTCCAGGTCATGTCGGACGTAATAAAGCTGTGCGAGTATACTGCTGGAAAGGGCAATATATCTTTTGTGATTGATGCTTTTCGAGAGGTCCAGTGCAGTCTTTAACTGATTCAGGGCTTCGTCAAAGTCCACTTCGTTTATTGCTTTTTCGGCATTACTCAGGAACTGCTCAATATTGGCATTAATCTCATCCTGGTCCTGCGGGCGATTTTCTGCGAAGGTGATAAGAAAACAGAAAAAAGCACATAAACATATCAACAAGTTTTTCATTGGGGGAAATCTAACTGGTGTTAAATATAATTATTTATTGCAAACAAGTGAAATTAAATCCACTAGGCGGCTAGAATACCCAATTTCGTTGTCATACCAGCCGATGATTTTCACAAAATTCCCGCTTATCACCGAAGTCATCTGCGAATCAAATACACAGGAGGCCGGATTGCCTATGATATCAACTGAAACTATAGGATCTTCAGTATACTCGAGTACGTTCCTGAAATTAGTTTCCGAGGCTTTTTTAAAGGCAGCGTTTATCTCGGAAATTGAGGTTGGCCTGGCTACCCTGAGGGTCATATCTGTCAGGGAACCATTTGGTACGGGGACTCTGATCCCGCAACCTCCAATTACTTCGCTGAGTTCAGGAAATATTCTGGTCAGGGCCTTTGCGGCTCCTGTGGTGGTCGGGACTATGGATTGCCCGGCTGCGCGTGCCCTGCGCAGATCCTGGTGCGGCTGGTCGTGAAGACTCTGGTCGGTAGTGTAGGAGTGGACCGTGGTGATATAGGCTTCCAGCACCTCAAAATGATCGTGCACCACTTTTAACATGGGGGCAGCATTATTTGTTGTACAGGAGGCGTTGGAGATGATGCTCTCACTCCCGTCGAGCAGATGCTCATTCACACCTAGCACCACCATTTTAATGGATTCGTCCTGCGGCGGGACGGAAAGTATGACTTTTTTGACCCCATTCTGAAGATGAGGTTCCAGGAGTTCCCTGGTCTTGAATTTCCCTGAGGCTTCAATAACGAGTTCTACGCCATTGGAACTCCAGTCAATGTCTCCCGGCTGTTTCGCATTGGAAACGGGGACAGCCTTTCCATCCATGAAGATCTTTTCCTCCTCTGTTTTGATGTCCCTTCTTAAAACCCCGTGCAGGCTGTCGTATTTCAGCAGGTGGGCGAGAGTGTGGGCGTTTGCGAGATCATTGATGGCAACCACTTCGATCTCCGGGTGGTCGAGCAGGATTCTGAATAAATTGCGGCCGATCCTCCCGAAGCCATTTATTCCCACTCTTATTTTTTTACTGGTATTCATTTGTTGCAGTGGCGCGGCCTGATTAGGTAAGATGTTTCTGGGCCTTGTAGGATGAACGTACCAGCGCACCACTTTCCACGTGGCGGAATCCCAGTTCAAGTCCTATGCTCTCATATTTTTTGAATTGCTCGGGAGTTATGAATTCCTTCACCGGGAGATGTTGTTTGCTGGGCTGTAAATACTGCCCGATGGTGACTATGTCCAGATTTACGGCCCGCAGATCCTGCAGGGTCTGGATCACTTCCTCCTCCTTCTCCCCAAGACCCAGCATTATTCCCGACTTGGTCCTTTTGATCCCGTTGTCCTTCAGATATTTCAATACCTGCAGGCTTCGCTCATACTTTGCCTGTATCCGTACCTCCCGGGTCAATCTTTTAACGGTTTCCATGTTATGGGAAACTACTTCAGGATTCACTTCAATGATCCTGTTTATATTTCTTTCATTCCCCTGGAAATCGGGGATGAGCGTTTCGAGGGTGGTCTCGGGATTCATCCTTCGGATGGCTTTCACTGTTTCGGCCCAAAGTATGGATCCCATATCCTTCAGGTCATCCCGGTCGACACTTGTGATGACGGCATGTTTGATCTTCATCAGTTTTATGGAACGCGCCACCTTTTCGGGCTCATCCCAGCTTACGGTTTCGGGTCTCCCTGTCTTAACCCCGCAAAATCCGCAGGAGCGGGTGCAGATGTTCCCGAGGATCATAAAGGTTGCGGTGCCTTCTCCCCAGCATTCCCCCATGTTGGGGCAGCTGCCGGAGGTACAGATCGTATGCAGGTCGTATTTGTCAACCAGGCTCCTTAGTTCGGTATATTTTTGACCGGTAGGCAGTTTGACTCTCAGCCATTTGGGTTTAGGGGTTCTGGCAGTAGGGATTGCTTCTGTTTCCATAGAAAAAGTATTGGGACAAAGATACAATTTTATGGGAAATCGCAGGCAGATCGAAGGGGTCTATCAACGAGTCGGGCGCATAAAAAAGCAGGGGATTTGTTTACTGTATCCTGGCCTTGATTATTTCAGCCAATAGTTTTTTTGCCCTCAGAAGTTTTACCTTGATATTGTTCATGGGTTCAGCAAGGGCCTGGGAAATTTCCTTATAGCTCATTTCCTGGAAGTATCGGAGATTTATCACCTCCTGATAATGCGGTTGCAGTTTTTTTATATCCCTGAGCAGCTGCGCCAGATTCTGTTCAGTAATGAGCTTGTCTTCAATGGATGGGGCGTCATCAGCAATGCCATAAACCTTATGATCCTCATCGCTGGTAGTCTGGGAACGGATGGAAGCTTTCTTTTTCCGAAGCAGATCCACGTGGATATTCTTTGAAATAGCAATCAACCAGGTTTTGAAGGAATATGAAGGGTCGAAGGTATCGATCTTGTTAAAAGCTTTGGAAAAGGTCTGAATGGTTATATCCTCCGCATCCGACTCATTCTGGGTTTTTTTCAGCTGGAAGGCATATACCTCATTCCAGTAAGTGTCCAGGAGGAAATTGAAAGATATCTGATTCCCGCTTTGGGCATTCTGGATATGTTTCTGCAGCAATTCAGAATTTACTTCCAATGATTAGGTTTTGAGATGCTATTGGATATAAAGATACCTAATTGCGCCGAAACCAGAAAGAGTTCCAGGAAAGGAAAAAGCCAGATTAGATCCTTTTCATTGAGTTTCTTCCCGGAATTGTAGAATACTATCCCCTGTACCAGTAGCCGCAGCAGAAGGCCCCCCAGGACCAGTTTCCAGAAGGAGGAGAAAAGTAAAATGATGAAAAGGGCCCAAAAGGTAATTTGGGAAAGGTAAAACAGGCCGAGCAGTATCCGATGGCTCAGTTTATAATGCTTTGCCACAGACACATGCCTCTTTTTCTGATGGAACCAGGCCCTGAGGTTTTCTTTTGGAACACTTCTCGTGACTGAGCCTTCCGTAAAGCAGCCGACCGTATTCTTTGCAGTGGAGGCCTGGTTTACAAAAAGATCGTCATCTCCTGATCGCAAGTGTAGATGGCTCGCAAATCCGTTCTGATTATAAAATTCCTCTGCAGTATAGGCAAGGTTTCGGCCTACGCCCATATAGGGAAGTCCCCAGTTCGCATAGGAGAAATACTGGACTGCCGTAAGCAGGGTCTCAAAACGAATGAGCTTGTTCAGGAGGGACCGCTTCTTCACAAAATAGCCACCGTATCCCAGAATGATACTCTTATCTTGCCGGAATCCGGCAGTCATTTCTGAAATCCAGTTTTCCGATTCGGGCTGGCAATCCGCATCGGTGAAGAGCAGGTATGGATTCACTGCTTTTTTAATGCCTAAAGTAAGCGCGTATTTTTTGTTAGCCCAGAAAGCTTCATTATTCTGAACATTCACGATCTTCACTCGTGGATCCCTGGCCTGGAAATCTTCGATGACTTCAAGGGTTTCATCGGTGGAGGCATCATTAATGACCACCACTTCGAAGTTAGGATATTCCTGGGAGAGAATGGAAGGAAGAAAATTCCTGAGGTTTTCCGCCTCGTTTTTAGCACAGATAATTATGGAAACAGGTAAGGGTTTCGAATGGGATTGCTGAGATGGCTTCTTCTGGGAAAACTTCAGGAAGCCGAAATAATAGCATAGGTTGACCAGGCAAACCACAGCAAAACAGTAAAAAAGTACCTGCATGTATTTATTTTACTGCTTGTGGTTCTGAGCAATCTCTGATTTCATCGGGCATTTTTCCACAGTAACTACAGGCTTCCCCACTTTGATTAAGAGCGGGGTTCTGACTGGCGCAGGTACCGGCAAATTTACCGTCCTTTTTCGCCCAGATTTTAATAGCGATCCCTGCAAAAGCCAGGGCAAGAAGTATAATGGTGATTATGAGAAGTTTCATGTCAAATATTTTATGCAAAAATAAGAATTTCTGGCCTTAATTCAGTAGTTCCGGATAAATAAATTGGGGCAGTTAATAAATCGTTTACACACTTTAACTAAAGTTTATCGCGTATAAATCTTTCATGATTTAAGAACGCAATACCTTGCATATCAGTAAGTAAACTAAAAATTAAGTTATGAAATCAGCTAAATTGAATTTAGTAATATTCTCTGCTATGGCAGTTTTTTCCTTTTCCTCCTGTAATGATAATGACAAGCGGGGCGAAAATGATCAAATGCTGAATGACAGTATTCAGATGGCAGAGGAAAACAGATTGGAACAGGAACGAATGGACTTTGAAAACAACAGTGTTTTTGCCATGGTTCAGGAGGATACAGTTCTGACTGTATTTACCACAAATCTGGAAAGCAATGAAATGAATCAGACCTTTTTAGAAGAGGAAGGACCATATACTGTTTTTGCACCCACTAACATGGCCTATGAGAATCTTTCCCAGGAGGAAAGAGATGCATTGACCGATCCGCAAAACATGCAGGAAAACAGCGCGATGCTCTATTATTTGGTTGTTGACGAAGAACTTACCGAAGAAAACCTGCGGCAGGAAATTGAAACGGCTGGTGGGACTTTTATATTGACCAGCATGCAGGGAGAAGAGATCAATGCCACCCTTGAAGGGGATGACATCATTTTAACTGATCCTGAAGGAAATACTGCTACCATTATCGAGACTGATCTTGCGGCCTCCAACGGGGTAATCCACATAATTGATGAAGTTATAGTGCCAAGTGATGTAACTATGAATGAAGCGGGAAACATGAATCAGGGCAAAAATAATACTTCAGCCAGCGATACTACATCTACTGGCGGAATGTAACAACAAACAATAATAATATTTAAAGAAGGCTGTCTAAGAGATTGCCCTTATTCCAAAATTTTCCTGGAAGATGATAGGGAAAACCAATTCTTAGGCAGCTTATTTTTATTCCCTCCTGCTTGAAGAGGGGATCAACAATTATATCTAATTAAAAGATGTTGACCTCGGGTTCCAGATCTATTCCGAATAAATTCCTTATCTCTGCCTGAATTTTTCGGGAAAGGTGGAGGATTTCCAATCCTGTAGCCGCTCCATAATTCACCAGGACCAGTGCCTGTCTGGCGTGTACCCCCGCATCTCCGTCGCGATAGCCTTTCAGGCCTGCCTTATCTATCAGCCAGCCTGCAGGGACTTTCACCTCTTCTTCAGAAACCTCGTAAAAAGGTAATTCAGGAAACCTTTCCCTCAGCTCGAGCACTTTCTTTTTCGGAATGATGGGATTTTTAAAAAAACTGCCACTATTTCCTATTTCTCTCGGATCGGGAAGCTTGGACTGACGGATCTTTATCACCGCATCGGAAACATCCTTTATTCCGGGATTTAAAATTCCTTCCTCTTCCAGAAGACTGTCAATGGAGCCATAAGAAGTATTCAAAATATGATCCTCCTTTGTCAGTTCAAAGCTGACGCTGAGGATGATATACTGATCTTTCAGGGAGTTTTTAAAAATAGAATCCCGATAACCGAACTGGCAGTCTTCCCGGGAGAATTCCCTGGTCTCCAGCGTCTGCAGGTTCAGGGCTGTACAGCTGTGGAACAGGTCTTTCACCTCCACCCCATAAGCCCCTATGTTCTGGATAGGGGTTGTTCCGACATTCCCGGGAATCAGGGAGAGGTTTTCCAGGCCTCCAAAGTTATTGTCGATGCAATACATCACGAATTCATGCCAGTTTTCCCCTGCCATGGCTTTCACCAGAACAGAATTGGCAGTCTCACTAAGTATTTCAATGCCTTTTAAATTGATATGCACGACAGTCTTATCCAGATCCCGGGTGAGGAGCATGTTACTGCCACCCCCCAGGATGAATAATTCCGAAGCATAGGTCTGTGTAATTATATCCCGAAGATCGGAAATACTATCAGCGGAGATGAATTTCCTCGCTTTTACATCAATCCCAAACGTATTGTACTCCTGTAAAGTTTTATCTGAAAAAGTCTGCATTAAGCTTTGTATTCTTTCAGAGCTGCTTTCAGGATCTCGACAGCCCTTTTCAGATCCTCTTCTTTTAGTACGTATGCGATCCTTACCTGATTCAATCCCGTGTCAGGGGTGGAATAAAAACCTGCAGCAGGGGCCACCATGACGGTTTCGTTATTCAGATGGTAGGTTTCTAGCAGCCATTTCGCGAAATCTTCAGCATCTTCAATAGGCAGCTGGGCAATACAGTAGAAAGCACCCTTCGGTTTTGCTACTATGACCCCTTCGATCTCCTCCAGGCCTTTTACGAGGGTATTTCTTCTGGAAGTATATTCTTCAATGACTTCATCAAAATACTCCTGTGGGGTATCTAATGCAGCCTCACTGGCTATCTGAGCAAATGTGGGAGGGCTTAAACGTGCCTGGGCAAATTTCATGGCGGTTTTCATCACCTCCTTGTTTTTGGAAGCGATACAACCTATTCTTGCACCACACATGCTGTATCTTTTGGAAACAGAATCGATCATAACGGCATGCTCTTCTAGTCCCGGCACACTCATGATGGAATAATGTCTGGCGCCCTCGTAGGCGAATTCCCTGTAAACTTCATCCGCCACCAGGAAGAGGTCGTGTTTTTTTACGATCTCGGCCAGTTGATCGATTTCCTCCCTGGTGTAAAGGTATCCTGTGGGGTTACCCGGATTACAGATCAGGATGGCTTTTGTTTTCGGGGTGATCAGCTTTTCAAATTCAGAAATGGGAGGCAGGGCAAATCCATCTTCAATATTGGACTGCACCGGAACTACAGTGACTCCCGATGAAGTGGCAAACCCGTTATAATTTGCGTAAAAAGGCTCGGGGATGATAATTTCATCATCCGCATCGGCTATGGTTCCCATCGCAAATAACAGGGCTTCAGATCCTCCGGTGGTGATGATCAGGTCCTGTGCAGAAACATCAATTTCGTTTTTTTGATAATAGGTGGCGAGCTTTTTTCTGTAGCTCTCAAATCCTGCAGAGTGGCTGTAGGAAAGTACTTCAATATCGTTGGTTTTGACTGCTGCAAGGGCTTTTGCAGGCGTTTTTATATCGGGCTGTCCAATGTTCAGCTGATAAATGGTACGGCCTTTTTTAACGGCTTCTTCAGCATAAGGGACAAGTTTTCTTATAGGGGATTCCGGCATCGCCAGACCTTTATTTGAGATATTAGGCATAACTTTTTTTTAAGGATTACAAAGTTGCAAAATTAAAGTAAGCTGAATTGGAAATTTTTGTATTTTTTAAATGACAAAAACAGGGGAAAGATGAGAAAGTTTATCCTCCTTTCAGTTATGACCCTTTTCCCCCTGATCTCCGTTTCGGGGCAGAATACTTTTGCGCTGGAACCGGGAGAACGAAAAGATAAGATCAGGTTTGAACTGATCAACAACCTGATAATCCTTCCTGTTGAACTGAATGGTATAAAGCTGTCCTTTCTTTTGGATACGGGCGTAAATACGACTGTTTTACTAGGTCTGGATAATGTCGATTCCCTTGACTTGCGCAATTCAGAAACAGTAAAGCTTAAAGGGATCGGGAGCGATGAGCATATTGAGGCACTCAAGTCAGAAGGGAACCAGATGCGGGTGGGGAAAGCAGTTTCCGATGACCTGACCATTTTTCTGATTCTCGACCAGAATATCAATTTCTCCCCCCGTCTTGGCTTTCCGGTACACGGAATCCTGGGCCATGATTTTTTCAGGAATTTCATCGTGGAGATCAATTACCAGAGAAAGTTTTTGAGGCTTTATCCTTTAAATGAGGAGCCGGGAAAAGTGAGAAAGTATGAGGCTGTACCCCTGGTTTTCTATAAGAACAAACCTTATGTTAATACCCTGCTCACCATAAAGGACAGTACGATACGCAGCACCTTACTGCTCGACAGCGGACTGGCAGATGCGCTCTGGCTGTTCGAGGATGGGCAGGAGATCCTGGTCCCGGACCCTTATTATGACGATTTTCTGGGACTAGGGCTGGTTGGGGATATTTTTGGAAAAAGGAGCAGGAGTTCTAATATGACTATCGCAGAGTTTGAATTGGATAATATCCTGACGTCCTTCCCGGATACCACCGCCTTTGGGGGTTTAAAATTCTTTACGGAGAGAAATGGAAGTATTGGCGGCGAAATCCTGAGAAGATTCCATCTGATTTTCAATTACAGCGAACTGAAGCTGTACATGAAGAAGAACAGTCATTTTGATGATGAGTACTTCACCAACATGTCAGGGATAACCGTAGAACATGATGGTTTTGTCGTTATTCGCTCCTCCGCCAAGGCACCCTCTTTCTCTACTAACGGTGTTAACCAGAACAGCACCGTCCTGGTTTCAGAAACTACCCGGGTTCAACAGACTTTTTCCCTGAAACCTGAATTCAGGATAGCCCGGCTCCGAAAGGATTCCCCCGCCGAGCGAGCCGGGCTGAAAGTAGGGGATCATATAGTGTCCATAAATTCCAGGAGCGCCTATAAGATGGATATAGAAGAGATTGCCCGGCTCTTTGCTTCCAAGGAAGGCAAGAGGATCAAGATGAAGATTAAGCGTAATGGATCTGAACAGACTTTCATCTTCCATCTGGAGAGGGCGCTGTAAAAGTCTTTGCGTGCAACCAACTGCAAAGCAGCTGGTCGAAATCTCCAGATTTCGACCTTCCGAGTGGCGATCTCCAGATCGCCGTATAATTTTTCGGAGTGGTGTAAGCAAAAATAAAAAACCCCTCCTGTAATCCAGAAGGGGCTGTTTTTAAGGATTCAGGATTGTATTAATCCAGAACCCTTCCTTTTATTTTTAATGATTTTGCAGGCACCTCCGCATTGGAATAAACGGTGATCGTTTTTCTTATCGGACCTACGATACTGGTATCATATTTCACCTGGATCTCTCCCGTTTCTCCGGGAGCTACTGGTTTCTCAGGTTTCTTGGGAACGGTGCAGCCACAACTTGAACTCACTCTGGTTATTTCCAGCGGGGCATCCCCGGTATTGGTGAATTCAAAAGTCCGCAGGCCGTCGCTCCCTTTCTGGATCTCGCCATAATCTATAACTTCTGATTTAAATTCCATTTTTGCCTGTGCGTGTACCGCAATACCGACAAAAAGGAAAATGGCCATTACAAAATTTCTCATGGTCTTTAGATTTACAGGATTGGTAAAGATAAAAGCTTTAGTTAAATACACAAGTTAAATAGTTTCCAATTCATTGCCCATATTAATCCTGAAGTTTTAATTTTGCAGTTATTCAAAAACCGCACCAAAGCATGTCAGCAGAATCAAGTTATATCCCTCAAGTTACTGAAAATAAATGGTATAATTACTGGATGGAGCATGGATATTTTCATTCCGAAGTGGATGAAAGGGAGCCCTATACCATCGTTATTCCTCCACCTAATGTAACTGGGGTCCTGCATATGGGGCACATGCTCAACAATACCATTCAGGATGTGCTTATCCGAAGGGCCCGCCTACAGGGATTCAACGCCTGCTGGGTCCCGGGGACTGACCATGCTTCCATTGCTACCGAAGCAAAGGTGGTTGCCAAGCTGAAACAGGAGGGGATAGATAAAAATGAGCTTACCAGAGAGGAATTCCTTGAGCATGCCTGGGAATGGACCCACAAACACGGGGGGATCATTTTGGAGCAGCTCAAGAAATTAGGAGCTTCCTGCGATTGGGAGCGTACTAAATTCACCATGGATGACAAGATGTCTGCCTCGGTGATAAGGGTTTTTGTGGATCTTTACAATAAAGGCATGATTTATAGGGGCTATAGGATGGTAAACTGGGATCCTGAAGCCAAAACCACCCTTTCTGACGAAGAAGTGGTGTATCAAGAACGTCAGGGGAAGCTGTATTACCTGAAATATAAAATAGAAGGCAGTGACGAAACCCTCACTATCGCCACAACCAGACCGGAGACCATCTTAGGGGATACCGGAATATGTATCAATCCAAATGATGACCGTTTTACTCATTTAAAAAGTAAAAAGGCCATAGTACCTATCGTGAATCGGGTGGTGCCTATTATTGAGGATGAGTATGTGGATATGGAATTTGGGACAGGATGCCTGAAAGTTACCCCTGCCCACGACGAAAACGATAAGGTGCTGGGAGATAAACATGGGCTGGAGGTTGTCGATATTCTTAATGATGACGCAAGCCTGAATTCCTTTGGAATGCATTTCCAGGGGATGGACCGCTTCAAGGCAAGGGAAGAAATTGTCAAGGAACTTGAAGGTTTAGGGATTCTCGTTAAAACCGAAGAGCACCTAAACAAGGTAGGTACCAGTGAAAGGACCGGGGCTGTAATTGAACCAAAACTCAGCGACCAATGGTTCCTTAAGATGAAGGACCTGGCGCAGCCCGCCCTTGATGCTGTTCTCGAAAGGGAAGTGAACCTGGTTCCCGACAAATTCATCAATACCTATAGGCATTGGATGGAAAATGTGCGGGATTGGAATATTTCCCGCCAGTTGATCTGGGGCCAGCAGATCCCTGCTTTTTACTATGGGGACGTAAAGGAGGACTTTGTTGTTGCTGAAACCAGGGAAGAGGCCCTGGAACTTGCAAGAGAGAAATCCGGGAATTCTTCCCTGGATCCTGCTGATCTGACGCAGGACAAAGATGCCCTGGACACCTGGTTCTCTTCCTGGTTATGGCCTATCTCCGTGTTCAATGGGATTCTGGAACCGGATAATATGGAGATCAATTATTATTATCCAACCAATGATCTGGTAACAGCGCCTGAGATTCTTTTCTTCTGGGTAGCCAGGATGATCATTGCAGGTTATGAATACAGGGGCGAGAAGCCTTTCACCAATGTATACCTCACCGGGATTGTTCGGGATAAACAGCGACGCAAGATGTCAAAGTCTCTGGGGAATTCCCCGGATCCGCTTGACCTGATCTCCCAGTATGGAGCAGATGGAGTAAGAGTAGGAATGCTTTTAAGTTCCCCTGCAGGGAATGATCTGATGTTCGACGAGGATCTCTGCAAGCAGGGGAGTGCCTTTGTCAACAAGATCTGGAACTCATATAAACTGATCAAATCCTGGGAGATCTCTGAGGACATCCCTCAGCCGGAATCTTCAAGGCTCGCGGTGGAATGGTACCGGGCGAAATTCAGCCAGTCCCTCAAGGAAATTGATGAGCAATACAGCAAGTATCGCATGAGCGATGCTTTAATGGCGACTTACAAACTTATCTGGGATGACTACTGTTCCTGGTTTCTGGAGCTTGTAAAACCAGCCTATGGCGCCCCAATTGATGCAAAGACTTATAAGGAAGTGGTTTCAATACTGGAGGATAATCTTGTTATCCTACATCCTTTCGTGCCTTTTGTTTCTGAGGAGATCTGGCAGCAGCTGAAGGAGCGTACTCCGGAAGAAGCATTAATAATAGCAAACTGGCCCAAGCCAGGGGAGGAGAACCAGCAGCTTATTGAGGAATTCAGTATTGCTTCTGAAGTGATTTCCGGGATCCGGGCTATCAGGAAAAAGAACAATATCCCCTTCAAGGACCAGATCAAACTTCAGGTGTTGAACAGTGAAGTGGGTAGTTCCACCATATTTAATCCGCTAATTATAAAACTGGGTAACCTGTCTTCTTTTACTGAAGCTGATCAGCAGGTACAGGGCGCCCTGTCCTTTAGGGTCAAGGCCAATGAATATTTCATTCCCGTAGCAGGGAATATCGATGTGGAGGCGGAAAAAGCCAAGCTTCTGGAGGAACTGAACTACAATGAAGGATTCCTTCGTTCCGTAGATAAAAAGCTGTCGAATGAGCGTTTTGTAAACAGCGCCCCTGAAAAGGTGGTGGAGCTGGAGAGGAACAAGAAGAAGGATGCGGAGGCTAAGATTGAAGCCATTCATGCCAGCCTTAAAGCCTTGGAAGGCTAGGAAAATGGGTTGCTGGACGAGACTTCGTCCAGCATTCAAAATCTTTGTAGAAAACATGGCGACCGCCACCAAATATCCTTCTTTGAGGTAAAAAAAACCCTGGAAGGGTTTAATCTTTGTAGAAACGCATCCCCCTACACCTGAGCCCGGAGGGGGGACACCTATAAATTTTATGCAACACCCATCTGGGAATATCCTCCGGCTTGCGCTAATCCTTAATATATTTCTGTACCAGCTCTATGTATTTGATTTTTGCCTCAAGAACACTTAGGCCTTTCACCTGCAGCAGGGCATTCAATTTAAAGGCGCTCCTTACGTCCAATTCGCCTGAGGGGGTATAGATGCCACTTGTCTCAGTTGCCTGCTTGTAATAAGCGTAAAACAGCAGCATGATGTCCTGGGGGAACTTTTGGGAGGTTCTGCTCGCCTTTTCATAGGCTTGTTGGAATTCCAGGTCGATTTTTTCCTCTTCTGTCATTATTCTTCGTCTTCAGCAATGTCGGCTATGATGCTTACTCCCCCTTTCACCTTCTGATTCAGTTTTACCTTTACATCCGCCTTCAGTGGAAGATAAACATCGACCCTTGATCCAAATTTAATGAATCCGCTGTCGCTCCCCTGAACCACCTGGTCTCCCACTTTCGCGTAGTTGACGATTCGCTTTGCCATGGCCCCTGCAATCTGGCGGTACAGGATCTCTCCTGCAACCTCATTCTCAACTACCACCGTAGTACGTTCGTTTTCCTCGCTGGATTTCGGATGCCAGGCCACCAGATATTTCCCCGGATGGTATTTGCTGTATTTTACAGAACCCGAAACCGGGTGACGGGTCACATGAACGTTGATCGGCGACATGAAAACGGAAACCATGAGTCGCTGGTCCTTGAAGTATTCGGGTTCATAGACTTCTTCTATGACAACCACTTTCCCGTCCACCGGGGCGACAATATGGGCGTCATTGTGTTCTGTATTCCGCTTTGGATTCCTGAAGAACTGAATGATCAGAAGGAAGAGCAGTACCGTGCCGAAAAAGATCACCAGTCTGATCCATTCCGTATAAATAAACGCATCTGCAGCGAGGTTTACAATGATCAGCAGGATCATTGCCACGGCCATTATTCTGTATCCTTCTTTATGGAACATATGTCAAAAGTTGTAAATAAGCGTAAACAAAAGGGCTTGCAAAAATAATACTATCCAGCCTGTCGAACAAGCCCCCATGACCGGGCATCAGTCTTCCGCTATCCTTTACCCCGGCCTGCCTCTTGAACTTGGACTGGATCAGATCGCCAAGCGTCCCGAAAATGCTCATAATGATTGCCAGACCCATCCAGGTTTTCAGATCCAGAAGTCCTGTCAGCAGGAAGGCTGCATAAGCTCCGATAATTGTAAATATCACCCCTCCCAGAAAGCCCTCCACCGTCTTTTTCGGGGAGATGCGTTCAAAGAGTTTTCGCCGTCCAAAGTTCTTTCCTACAAGGTAAGCAAAAGTATCGTTAATCCAAATAAGGCTGAAGATCCCGATGACGAGTTCAGGCGTGAAATCGCCGGTATGGCTGGGGATAAGGGTTAAAAAGATAAGGGAGGAGATCAGGTAGAAAATAATGATCACGTATTTCTTTTTCTCGAAAACAGGAATCTTGTGGACCAGCAGAAGGTCCTTCACCAGGAAAAGATTCACGAAAATGGTGATCAGCAGCAGGGCCTGCGTTCCATAAGGATAGAGGCGGGCGTAACTGAAAATATAAAAGAGGCCTACCAGCAACACATAACCCATATAACTCGTTAAATGCAGGAGTCGCTGTAATTCGTAAAGGCAGATGAAACCGAATAAAAGGAAGAGGGAGGTGAAGGCGAATTCAGATGCAAAAATGGAAACTACAAGAATAGAAACATACATGACACCTGATAAAGCCCTAATAATATTTTCCTTCATCTTACAGATCTTCGAGAAGCAGCAAATATAGGTTTTTTGTGCTACTTCCATAACTCATGAAGTCACCTTCCTTGTTATTTTCGAAGTTTTTGATCGTGGTAATATTAGAGGGTATCCTGTCTTTATTCTTGAATTTAATCCCGCGTAATCCTTCCCCAATGGCGTCGACCAGCTGGCTTGTGGATGCGAGAATAACAAAATTATAAGGGAGTTCCGTTAACTTCTTCTCCTTGATCTGGTTGGAAGAGATGAGAATGGATCCATCGTTGGCAATCAGGTATTCACAGGTGCTCAGAAAGAAGGGCGCATCGCCCGCCTTGGTGAACTCCAGATTATAATCGGCAAATTTTTCCCGTAAATTCGAATCAAAGCAACAAGCCTTCTTTTCATACCAGTCATTTTCAAGCAGGATGTTGTCAAAAACATCCATGATCTCATTATCTGACTCGCAGTAAAGAAATTTACCCCCATTATTTTTGAAGTTGAGCATGAATCGCTCATCGGTGGGTAATTTTACATCTGGCATATATTTGCTACGGTCAGAAGTTTCCGGCTTATCCTGACCTTTGTCTGATTTAGATTTAGGGTTTAAGAAGTTTCTAAATAGACTCATATAGGGTATTAGGTATTACGCAAGGTGGCATTTTAACCAAAGGTAAAAAATCTTAACTTATACGCTATTTAAATTAAGATTTTTTACCGGTTAAATAAAATATTTTTCCCCAGACTAAAAGGGGCTGCTCTTAAGATTCAGCAGTCTTTGGAAGGTTCTCCTCAGAATCGGTTTCACCCAGCACAGGGGATTCATTCTTGAGAAGGGTTCCATTGAGAATTTCATCCCTGGATTTAAAAGGACGTTTTCCGAAAATTTCTTCCAGGTTGTCCTTGAAGATGACTTCTTTCTCAAGAAGGATCTCCGCCAGCTGCGTAAGCTTGTCCTTATGGCTTTCCAGGAGGTGAATCGCCCGCTGGTACTGCTCCTCAATCAGGTTTGAAATCTCTTTGTCTATAAGCTCTGAGGTCTTTTCACTGTATGGCTTGGTGAAGTTGTACTCACTCTGACCTGTGGAATCATAATAGGTAAGGTTTCCAACCTTCGGGTTCAGTCCATAGATAGTGACCATGGCTCTGGCTTGTTTCGTAACCTTTTCCAGGTCGCTAAGCGCTCCTGTTGAAATCTGGTCGAACATCACTTTTTCTGCGGCACGACCCCCCAGGGCGGCACACATTTCATCCAGCATCTGATCCGGTCTCACAATCAGCCGTTCTTCTGGAAGGTACCAGGCAGCTCCCAGGGATTGTCCCCTTGGAACTATGGTAACTTTCACCAAAGGCGCAGCATGCTCCAGGATCCAGCTGATGGTAGCGTGGCCTGCTTCGTGGAAGGCGATGGCTTTTTTCTCTTCAGGGGTGATGATCTTGTTTTTCTTTTCAAGTCCCCCGACTATTCTGTCAACGGCATCCAGGAAATCCTGTTTCCCTACGGCCTGCTTCCCTTTTCGGGCAGCAATCAGGGCAGCTTCATTACAGACGTTGGCAATATCAGCTCCGGAGAAACCTGGAGTTTGTTTTGCCATGAATTCAGTATCCAGCTCATCTGCCACCTTTTTAAGGGGGCGAAGGTGTACTTCGAAAATCTCTTTTCTTTCCCTGACATCCGGCAGGTCCACATAGATCTGACGATCGAAACGACCAGCCCTCATCAGCGCCTTGTCAAGAACATCCGCCCTGTTGGTAGCAGCCAGTACAATTACATTCGTATTGGTCCCAAAACCATCCATTTCTGTCAGAAGCTGGTTCAGTGTATTCTCACGTTCGTCATTGGATCCCGAGAAGTTACTCTTCCCACGTGCACGACCTATGGCGTCAATCTCATCGATGAATATGATGGCAGGTGACTTTTCCTTGGCCTGTTTAAACAGGTCCCGCACCCTTGAGGCTCCTACTCCTACGAACATTTCCACGAAATCAGACCCGGAAAGTGAAAAGAATGGTACTTTGGCTTCCCCTGCAACCGCCTTGGCAAGAAGGGTTTTACCTGTTCCCGGAGGTCCTACCAGCAAGGCACCTTTTGGAATCTTTCCCCCAAGGGTGGTATATTTTTCAGGGTTCTTAAGGAAGTCAACTATCTCCTGGATCTCCTCCTTGGCACCCTCGAGTCCTGCCACATCTTTAAAGGTGGTCTTTACATCTGTATTCTGGTCGAAGAGTTTCGCCTTTGATTTTCCAATGTTGAAGATCTGACCTCCTGCACCGCCTCCGGCACCCCCGCTCATTCTTCGCATGATGAAGATCCAGATCCCAATGATCAGGATAAACGGAAGCAATGTCAGAAGGATATCCCCCCATACATTCTGTTCCACCTGAAACTCCACCGGGGCCTCGACCCCGGTGGTTTCCTTTACTTCCGTAATCTTATTCTCCAGGTTCTGAAGATCTCCGAATTTGAAAGTATAATCGGGAGTGTCGGGCGATGGGAAAAGCTCGGCTTCCGTTGTTTTTTTGTGTATGTCCTTGGCTTTAGCCTCCTCGGTTAAAAACACCCGGCCTTCACTGCGGTTGACGATCACCAGTTTTTTCACATCCCCTTCTCTAAGGAAGCTCAGGAATTCTGTGGGGTTTGTCTTGGCGGGTTCATTGAACCCACCTCCGCTGAAGATCTGGATAGCCAGAAAAATAAAAATTATCGCACCGTAAATCCAGTAAGCACTGAACTTCGGTTTTTTGGGTTCCATATTCTTTTTAGGTTGCTCTTTGGCCATTATAAATTTCCTTACTTAATATTTTGTATCTATCGACGTAATCTTTGCATCTCCCCACAGGCTCTCAATATCGTAAAATTCCCGGATATGTTTCTGAAAGACATGCACCACTATATTCACATAGTCCATCAGCACCCATTCCGCATTCTCTGAACCTTCAATATGCCAGGGCTTGTCCTTGATCGCTTTGCTTACGGTTTTCTGAATTGAATTGACTATGGCATTTACCTGCGTATTCGAAGTACCATTGCAGATAATGAAGTAATCACAAACGGTATTTTCAATTTCCCTAAGATCCAGGATATCTATATCATTTCCTTTTACCTCCTCAATTCCCTTGATGATCTGTGCAATAAGTATGTCGTTGTTCTTTTCTTTTTTTGCCATTAAATTTTATTTCTTTGCGCAAAGTTATTACTTTTTAACCTTTAATAGACGGCGATTTTTCATAACATTTTGCCCACCATGATACCTTTTCTCCCATGCACCTAATCAAAGTTGATGCCATTGATTCCACCAATTCCATGGCCAGGGAAATGTTACGCGAAAATTCCTCCGGGAAAGCTTTTGCCATTGTAGCCCGGCAGCAACTGCAGGGGCGGGGGCAGAGGGGTAGCAGCTGGGTTTCCAAACCGGGGCAGAACCTTACATTCAGTATGGTTTATCCGAACCCACCCGTACTCCCGGTCCGGCAATTTTTGATAAGTGCCGCTGTGGCTACGGCTATTGTTAAGGTACTCAAAATATTTAATATCCCGAATCTGAGTTTGAAATGGCCCAACGACATAATGTCAGCCAGATATAAGATTGGGGGCATCCTCATTGAGAATATTGTTTCAGAAGCTGCTATTTCGGCAACCATCGTGGGGGTGGGACTCAATGTGAACCAGACGGATTTTGAAGGCTTGCCCGCAGCATCTTCCTTAAAACTGGTGACGGGAATTAATTTTTATCCGGAGGAGTTGCTGGAAGAATTATTGACTGAATTGGAAAAAGGGCTGGAAAGAATATCTGCTTCCA
Source organism: uncultured Salinimicrobium sp. (assembly GCA_946887025.1). The sequence continues at coordinate 6,627 of CAMPJY010000009.1, read as the reverse complement.
ATTCCGGAAGTATCATGGAGGAATACAAGAGCTATCTCTTCCGAAAAAATGTGCCGTCCACCTTTCAGCTGGAAGACCGGAGTTTTTTTACAGGGATGATCGAAGATGTTTCTCCGGTGGGGAAGCTTATGGTGAGGACGGAGACCGATGAGTTAAGGGAATTCGATCTGAAGGAGGTGAGGCTTTGTTTCTGAATCTATTCAGCTGTACGGGAACTACGCTGCGACAGGATCTCCAGATCCTGTCGCAACCGGGCGGGAATCTCCAGATTCCCGTATTCGTTTTCCAAAAATCCCAGGGCGATCTGGAGATCGCCACCCGAGGGGTCCAAATCTACAGATTTGGACCAGCAGATTAGTCTCTACAGCTTCGAGATATTCTCTGCCAGACTGCCAATAAACTTATTCAGTGGCCCTTTTACCATCATTGCCATCATGGCATTGAACTTCCCGTTAAAGAACAGCTGCGCCTGACTCTTGTCATTCCCTGCGTCCTCAATCACAACATCCAGGGAGAAATCAAATTTATCAGAAGTAGATCCCAATACTATTAGGTTGGGCTTCCTTTTTTCCTTGATCTGAAGCCAGATCTCAGGCATGCCTTTTAAAGCGAAAGCAAAGGTATCTGAAGACTTCACCTCAAACTTCTCCTTGCTCTCCGGCATGATCTGCTCGTAATTTTCAACGTCGGTGAGGAAATTGAACAATTCCTGCTGACTTTTATCTACGTTTACTTTTGGGCTTTCTAAATTCATGAGCTTCTATTTTTTCCAGTTCTCCGGATCCTCTCTCCACTTTTGCAGAATTTCCGCCTCCGATTGATTGATATAGTTGGTCTTCTGCGCCACCTCTAGCAAATAGTTGTAATCGCTTAAAGTGTGCAGTTCGACATTCGCCTTTTTAAAATTATTCTGTGCCTCTTCGAACCCGTAGGAGAAAATAGCCAGCATCCCCTTTACATGAAGGTTTGCCTCCTTTAGCGCATTGACTGCGTTCAGGCTGCTTTTTCCGGTGCTTATGAGATCTTCGATCACCACCACGGTCTGGCCTTCTTCCACATGGCCTTCTATCTGATTTTTGCGTCCATGGCTCTTGGGCTCAGGACGTACATAAGCAAAAGGAAGGCTCAGATATTCCGCCACCAGCATTCCGATGCCTATGGCCCCGGTAGCCACTCCCGCGATCACATCTGCCTTTCCGTACAGGCTTTCGATCTGTTTGGCAAGGTTTTCCCTGATAAAATTGCGAATAGGCGGATAGGAAAGCACCACCCTGTTGTCGCAATAGATAGGTGAATTCCATCCACTTGCCCAGGTGAAAGGTTGTTGTGGTTCTAATTTTATTGCTTTAATTTGCAATAGGAGCTCAGCTGTTTTGCGGGCGGTTTCTTTATCTAAAATCATACTGCAAATGTATAAAGTTTTTGTAAATGATATTCCAATAATTCTTTCAACAGAGGAGGATTTGGGTGATAAATTTACTTCTATACCAATTAAAGAAGTAAAATTAAAAAGAATCATCAAGAATATTAACAAGGGAAAGATCCTGTATGTGAATCTTTTCCACCCAAAGAAGCACAAACTTTTCAAGCATCTTAAAAAGAAGCTTCCGGTGGTGACAGCTGCGGGAGGCCTTGTTTTCAATCCTGAAGGTGAGTTCCTGTTCATTCAGAGAAACGGGCGCTGGGATCTCCCTAAGGGCAAAGTGGAGAAAGGGGAAGGTCTCGAGGAAGCCGCTATTCGTGAAGTGGAGGAAGAAACGGGGGTTAAGGATCTGGAAATTGTGGAATTTCTTCTGAAAACCTATCATATCTTCAAACGCAACGGGAAATACAAGCTGAAGGTCACCCACTGGTATAAGATGAAAACGGATTACGCAGGCCCGTTATCTCCCGAAGAGAGTGAAGGGATCACCAAGGTAAAGTGGAAGAACGAGGAGAAGGCGAAAAAAGCCCTGTCCAAGTCCTATGCAAATATCAAACTTCTGTTTCCCGAAAAGCTATTGACGGGGAAGGCGAAAGACTGGGTAGCGTAAGTGCGCTGGCTCGTAATGCTTTGACTGCTTGTAGATCCAGTACAGCTGGGCATACCAATTATTTCTGAAGTCCGCAAGGCTGTCTTTTCTATTTTCAAAAGCTTCCCGCAGCTCAGGATTCTCGTCCAGGAGTTCCAGCGCAAGCTCCTCAAAGACATAAGGCGAGAAGTGCTCTTTTTGCTGAAGTATGCTGTCGAAGAAATTCCAGTTGAAGAAGGAGTCCACGGCCTCCGGTTCCAGGGTTTCCAATAGATAACGGATGGCAGGCTGATCGGTTGGAATCAGGAAGTCCCCCTGCCTTACTTCAACATTTTTGGTGCTGGAGGATACTTTGGTGTCAAAATGCGGATAATGCCCCTCGTAAGCCGATTCCCGGGTCTGGAAGGTTTCTATCCTGTATACTTCCGCTTCCAGTACACTGTCTTTTTCAAAGGCTATCATTTCCACCCCATTCAGCTCCAGCAGTTCCCGCACTTCCCACCAGGCCTGGGGCAGGATGTAGGCCCTCGGGATCTTCACCTCCTTGCCAGGCTTGTAGAAGTTGTAATAATCCACCTCCCGGGTGAACGGTTTTTCCCTGTTGTATTTCAGCCGGTCTGCACCAGTAACCTCACTGGCGAGCATTTCCCCTTCGAAACCCTTGAACCGGATCTTGGTGTATTTGGTGCTGTCAGGAACATAATTGAACTGGTACAGCTTTTTCTCCCGGAAGGATTTGTTGGCGGCATTCCGCAGTTCCCTGATCTGTTCAGAATCCTGATCCGTCAGGCTGATCATGGATCTCAGCAGCTCATAAGTCCCCCATACCCTCTGGTCGTAAGGCTTGAGCATGTGGGTCTCCACCATCATCCCCAGGGTATTCCATAGGCTGGTGTATCCGGTAGAATAACGGGGGGTGTCGTTGAACTGGCTGAAGCCCTTTTCGGGGACCTCGTTAAAGACATTTACATAAGGGGTGATGTCCCATTCCTTTTGCTTCAGAGATCTTCTTAGCCCCGGCATCAGGTCCTGGTGAAGATATTTCCCCAGTTCCCCTCCGAGCTTGTTGTGCTGGGTGAAAAGATGGGTAAGGGTATACTGATAATCGGCCCCGTTGCTCACGTGGGTGTCTATGAAGACATCAGGCTTCACATAATGGAAGATCTCGTAAAAAGTTCTGGTATTCTTTGTGTCGGCCTTGATGAAATCGCGGTTGAGGTCATAATTTCGGGCATTTCCCCTGAAACCATAGGCTTCCGGACCGTTCTGATTGGTCCTGGAATAGGAATTCCTGTTAAGGGCGCCTCCTACATTATAGACGGGGATGGTGACAATAATTGTATTTTCAGGCACTGCAATGGAATCCTGCGCCATATCGCGGAACAGCAGCATGGTGGCATCGATCCCGTCCGGTTCCCCGGGATGGATCCCGTTGTTAATGAACAGGATGCTATGGTCTTTTCTAAGGCTTTCCAGATCGAAGCTGCCGTCAGGATTGTAGATCGCCAGGTGTAACGGCAGCCCGCTGTCGGTTTCCCCAAACTCCTCCAGCTTCACCGTGGAATAGGCCGAAGACAGATTCTGATAAAAGTCGATGACCTCCGGGTAGGTAGCTGTCTGCTTCCCTTCTGATCGTTCAAAGGTGGTGGTGAAGTCGTAATCTGTTTTCAGGATATAATTGGAGAAATCACAGGAAACAAGGCAGAAGGCAATAATAACCGAGAGGAGAACTCTTTTCATTCAAATCTGTTTTGGGCGTAAACTTAGCTAAAATACAGCTTTCCGCCTAGAATGTGAAAGAAATGGTAAAATGGAAGGTCTCGCTGGTCCAAATTCCTCGCTGGTCCAAATCTCCAGTTCAGGTGCAGCGGCTGCAGGTCGGACGCAGCGGTGCTCTCCTTTCAGCTTTTAATCCTATTTTTGTATCTGTCTCTAAAACCAACCATGATCCACCGATACTGCCTCCTTTGCCTGCTTCTTCTGTTTTCAGCAACATCCCTTGCCCAAAGAATCAGCGGGAGCGTGGTAGATATGTATACAGGTGAGGGAATAGAAAATGCCGTTTTAACTTCCGAGAATCCTGAAGTCTTCACCACAACCGATAAGACTGGCGGCTTCAGTTTAAAGCTGGACAGGTTCCCGGCAGAGATCATTATCTCCGCCGATGGATACTATGTCACCCGGATACGAGTCCAAAAAGGGGAACAGGACAGACTCATCAAACTTCAGCCGATTTCTGAATCCCTAACGGAGGTGCTGGTGAGAAGTTCCCTGATCCCGAAGAGCCTGCAGCAGACCCCTGCTTCCGTAGGTATCATCAGCAGGGCTGATCTGGCGAGAGCTGCCGGCTCCGGATTTGTCGGCATTCTCAATACCGTCCCCGGAATCTATGTGCATCAGGGAGCGCTTAACACCAATAAACTCAGCATCCGGGGTGTAGGTGCCAGGTCTCAGTACAGCACCAACAGGATCAAGGCCTATTTCGAGGGAATTCCTATCTCCACGGCTGAAGGGGAAACCACCCTGGATGATCTGGACCCGAGTGTGATCGACAGGGTGGAGGTGACCAAGGGACCTAATTCCAGTCTTTACGGTGCCGGTCTGGGAGGGGTTATTAATCTCTACGCCGGGACAGGAGCTCGAACCGGGACTCATGGCAGTGCTGAATTCAGCTTCGGAAGCTTTGGTCTTTTTAAGACCGGGCTGCAGCTTTCCCATAAAACCGGGACTACTGATATGTTTGCAGCGTACAATAAGCTTCAGACGGACAGTTTCAGGGAAAATGGCGCCTACGACAGGGAATCCTTCAGCCTATGCGGTAAATTAGCTGGGAATGCCAGCAGCAAACTTTCCCTGTTTGCCAACTTCACCAAATTATTTGCCTATATCCCCAGTTCCATAAATGCCCAGCAACTGGAAGAGGAGCCAGCTTCTGCAGCTTTTACCTGGAAAGCTGCTCAGGGTTACGAGTCTTATGACAAAGGCCTGCTAGGGGTGGCGTATGAGCAGCAGCTGTTGGAAAAGCTGCAGAATACCACCAGCGTGTACATCAATTTCAGGGATGCCTATGAACCCCGGCCTTTCGACATTCTGAAGGAGGACCAGACGGCGATAGGGGCAAGAACAAAATTCAACAGCACTGCCAGGGTTTTTGGACTTAGCTCCGACCTCAGCTTTGGTGCTGAATTCAACCAGGAATGGTATGATTCCGCCACTTTTGAAAATCTGTACGAAGATTTCCCGGGGCAGGGAAGTGTGAGGGGAAACCATCTCAGCGACAATTCCCAGCTGCGCAGGTACTACAATATATTCGGTCAATGGAACTTCTCCATAACCAAAGCCCTGGCGATAGAAGCCGGACTCAATCTCAATGGCACCTCCTATACCCTGACCGACCTTTATTTTAACGATGAAGTGGACCAGACAGGGGAGTACGCCTTTGAAAGCATACTTTCCCCGCGCATAGGGGCGATCTATGAGGTGAGCCCCGAGAAATCCCTCTACGCGAGTATCAGCCATGGATTTTCCACTCCCACGGTGGCGCAGACCCTGACGCCCGAGGGGCTGATCAATACCAAGCTGCAGCCTGAAACCGGGGTGAATTACGAACTGGGGTTAAAAGCAAATTGGCTGGATAACCGGCTGTATTCCGAAGTTTCGGTCTATTCCATCCAGGTAAGGGACCAGCTGGTGGCTGAAAGGGTGGCGGAGGACCAGTACATTGGAAGGAACGCCGGAAAGACCGCCCACAATGGGCTGGAGCTTCTGCTTCGGTCAGATTTCCGGGTTGGCAGGAATCTGTACCTGCGCCCCTTTGTCAATGCCTCCTTAAATTTTTTCAGGTTCCGGGAGTTTACCGATGACGGAGTCGATTATTCAGGAAACCACCTGCCCGGGGTCCCGGATAAGACTATTAATGCGGGGCTTGATGTGGTGTCCGATTCAGGGATATCCTTTTACGCTAATTACTTTCACAGCGGGATGATTCCTTTGAATGACGGGAATAATGCCTTTAGTGAGGCCTATAATCTTTTTAATGTGAAAGCCAGCTACCAGCAGGATTTATGGGAAGATCTCCGACTGGAATTATTTGCAGGGCTCAATAATGTATTTGATGAAAACTACGCCTCCAGTGTGATTCCCAATGCTGTGGGATTCGGAGGGGCAGCACCAAGGTATTTCTATCCCGGGAACCCCAGGAATTATTTTGGGGGGATTAATATGGAATACTCGTTTTAAAAGCTGTGGAAAGAGCCCAGCTGGCAGGCTTCAGACTGCATCGCTGGTCCAAATCTCCAGATTTGGACCCATCGGGTGGCGATCTCCAGATCGCCATGGGGTGCCGAGGCAGAGTTAACAGGCATTTATTAAACCCATTACGTTTTTTCAAATTGTTCAACAGGTATCCGAATAACAAATCTTGAAAAAGCAGCTTCTTCCGAATAAATCTCCAGCGTTCCCTGATGCGATTTTATAATGTCGTAAGTAATACTTAACCCCAGACCAGTTCCCTCATGCCCTTTTTTAGTTGTAAAGAATGGCTGGAAGATTTTGTTCTTTAAGGAGTCAGGAATCCCCGGGCCATTGTCTTCAAACTCTATCGTGACTCCGCCCT
>CAMPJY010000008.1 GCA_946887025.1 uncultured Salinimicrobium sp. | reverse complement strand
TTAAAGAATGCCATCCATGAGATCCAGGACGATCTGGTAAAGCAGGTTTCTTATTTTCAGGATATCGGGAAACATCTTGAAGCCAAACGGCTGGATGAACGTACAAATTTTGATTTGGAAATGATCCGGGAATTGGGCTATTGTTCCGGAATCGAGAATTACTCCCGATATCTTGATGGAAGGCTTCCCGGCACCCGGCCTTTCTGTCTGCTGGATTACTTCCCCGATGATTACCTGATGGTGGTTGATGAAAGTCACGTGACCATTCCGCAGGTGCACGCCATGTATGGGGGCGACAGGTCCAGGAAGGAGAATCTTGTGGAGTACGGATTCCGATTGCCCGCTGCCATGGACAACCGTCCGTTGAAATTTGAGGAATTTGAGGCATTACAGAACCAGGTCATCTATGTGAGTGCCACTCCTGCGGATTATGAACTTCAGAAAACCGAGGGGCTTTATGTGGAACAGGTGATCCGTCCAACAGGGCTTCTGGATCCTATTATAGAAGTCAAACCGAGTCTGAACCAGATCGACGACCTGATCGAGGAGATAAACGTGCGGATTGAGAAGGACCAGCGGATCCTGGTTACCACCCTTACCAAGAGAATGGCCGAAGAACTCACCAAATACCTCACCCGAATAAACATCCGCTGCCGTTATATCCACAGTGACGTGGATACCCTGGAGCGGGTGGAGATCATGCAGGACCTGAGGAAAGGACTATTCGATGTACTCGTAGGGGTCAACCTTTTGAGGGAAGGATTAGACCTTCCCGAGGTTTCCCTGGTCGCCATCCTTGATGCTGACAAAGAAGGATTCCTTAGAAGTGCCCGATCCCTGACCCAAACCATTGGAAGGGCAGCGAGACATTTGGAAGGAAAGGCAATCCTTTATGCCGACAAGATCACGGAAAGCATGCAAAGGACCATTGACGAAACCAATTACCGAAGGGAGAAACAGCTGCAGTATAATGTGGATAATAATATCACTCCTACTGCCCTGAAAAAATCCTTCGAGAATTACCTGGTAAAGAAAAAAGAGGAGCCTTATCAGTATGACATTGCTCCCGGATTAAAGGCTGCCGAAGAAGAAACAGCCTATTTCACGAAGGACCAGCTCGAAAAGAGAATTCGAATGAAACGCAAGGCCATGGAAGCCGCCTCCAAGGAACTGGATTTCATGACGGCCGCAAAACTTCGGGACGAGATAAAAATGCTGCAGGAGAAAGTGCAGAAGGAAGCGTGAAGACAGGAGTCGGAAGTCCGAAGATCGAAGACCGAAGAAAAAATCTGCGTAATCTGCGGGGAAATCTGCGAAATCTGCGGGAAATTTTTCAGGGGCGGTAGTCATGTGAATTCACAGCACCACTCCCAACCCTTCGACAGGTTAAAGTATTTATAAATTCGACTTCTCTGAAATAAGTTGCATCCTTCTTTTACTATCTTAAATGGGCAAAATTAAAACAGACAGATATGCCCATTTTAGGATCCCTGATCAAAGGTCTTATAGAATTCAAAGATTCCATTACTTCAGAACCTGAACCATTCGAGGCGCAGGAAAAGGTTTTAAGGCAGCTCCTGAAAAAAGCCAGGGACACTGCCTTTGGAATCCACTATAATTTTGAGGAGATCCTGGAATCAGAGGATATCCAGAAAAGTTTTTCCCAAAGGCTTCCATATTTCGATTATAATAAGATCAATAAAGAATGGTGGAGCAAGTACCATGAAGGGGAAGAAAATGTAACCTGGCCCGGGAAACCGCCTTATTTCGCCCTTTCTTCGGGCACTACGGGAAAAGTCAGCAAGAAGATTCCCGTAACCGACGATATGGTAGAAGCCATTCGGCAGGCCGGTATCAAACAGGTGGGAACACTTTCAAATTACGATCTTCCCGCAGATTTTTTCGAAAAGGATATCATGATGCTTGGCAGTTCCACAGGGCTGGAGGAGATTGAGGATCATAAGGAGGGGGAGATCAGTGGGATCAGCGCCAGTAATATTCCGTTCTGGTTTCGCAATTTCTACAAACCAGGAATGGAAATCGCCCAGATTGAAGACTGGGACCAGAAGGTCCAGAAAATCGCGGAGGAAGCACGGAACTGGGATGTTGGGGCCATTACAGGGATTCCTTCCTGGACAGAGCTGATGATGAAAAAGATCCTGGAATACCACAATGCTGAAAATATTCACGAGATATGGCCTAACCTGAAAGTCTATTCATCAGGAGGCGTGGCTTTTGGAACCTATGAGAAAAGTTTCAACGAATTACTCGGAGAGCCGGTCATAGTTATAGATACCTACCTTGCTTCTGAAGGCTTCCTCGCCTTTCAGTCCAGACCAGAAACCAGCGCCATGAAACTGGTGCTCGACAATGGCATCTACTTCGAATTTGTTCCTCTCAACCCCGATTATATCAATGAAGATGGCTCCCTTAAGCAGGAGGCGCCTGTGGTGCCTTTGAGGGAGGTCAGGGAAAATGAGGAATATGTGTTGGTGATCAGTACGGTGGCGGGAGCCTGGAGATATGTAATTGGAGACACCATCAAGTTCACGGATGTGGAGCGGATGGAAATTGAAATCACGGGCAGGACAAAATTCTTCCTCAATGTACTTGGGGAGCAGCTTTCAGTGAATAAAATGACGGAGGCGGTTCAGGAACTGGAAGAAATGTTCGATATAAAGGTTCCTGAATTCACCATTTCAGCAGTTAAGAAGGATGGCTACTTTTTTCACAAATGGTATCTGGGAATAGAGGGAAAGGCAGATGAAAAGGCACTGGCTGAGGGAATTGACAAGATCCTGAGCGGCAACAGGTCCTACCGCTCTGCCCGTGGAAAGGCTCTTAAAGGCGTGGAAGTTGTGACCATCCCTCCCGCCGTTTTCTATGAGTGGAACGCCAAAAACAAGAAAAAAGGGGGACAGGTTAAGATGGAAAAGGTAATGAACCCCGAAAAGTTCCAGGAGTGGGAGCAGTTTGTCCAGAAAATTTGATCCTTAAGAACCTTATTCCTTAATCTGCGTTAATCTGCCAGATCTGCATAATCTGCGGGAAACCATAGTAATCACAGATTTCAACCTCCCCCCTCTTCAACCTTCTCAAGATTATTGACCAGCACTACTATTTCCTCCGGGGAAAGATATAGCCTCCTGATTCTGTTTTTATAAGATTCCGACAGGTCGGTATGGTTCAGGATAAAGTTTTTGGTCTTCAGGATATAATCTCCCATCCCGTGTTCGACAGCATAGGTATCCGCGACCCTTTCTGCTTCCATAATGTAATTTTCGGAAGTCACATATCGCATCCCAAAGATCATGAGTCCGAAAGCAGACCTGTTTCTATAGTCCACAATATGTCCAAGTTCGTGGCCGAGCCACCCGATTAAAACATCGGGAGGAATATCTTTTATTGTAAAATCTTCCCCCTCTATTTCCACCTTACTACTGATGAATACGTAATACTCCCGGTTGTTCTTTCCATGGAACAGGTTGGAAAACTTCGGCTGAGCCTGCATAAAAGATTTCTTTATATCTTCTTTGAACCTGAATTCAATGGATACTTTTTCAAGTTCAGGATAGTAGGACAGGGCTATTTTCGCTTCTTTGGAAATCTCTTTTGGGATGATCTTGTTACTATGATAAACTTCCGTTTCTGGCGACATGGCAAATTTTTGGGCGCAGCCCATCATCAGAAATAAAATGGGCGTTAGTATCAGTATGTTTTTGATCCTGCTTCTCTGCAATTTAAGGGATTTTGAGAATTATTAACCTAAGTTCAAGTTAAACCTTCAAGTTACTGAATTTACGGGATATTCTGTTTCGAATAATTTGAGTAACTTGAATAAGGATCTAATAATCAAGCATTATGCCCGAATTACCCGAAATTGCACTTCTTGGAAAGTATATAGCCTCCACTTCGCTAAATAAAAAAATAACCGGGCTGGACTTCCTTCAGACCGGGTTACTGCAATCCCCTAAGTCGGATTTCAACAAGCTTAAAGGAAAATCTTTTTCCGAATGTCAGCAGCTGGGTAAATATCTGTTTTTAAAGGCCGAGAAGGAACTGTGGCTGGGTTTCCATTTCGGGATGACAGGTAAACTGGAATTTTACCGGCACGAGGAGTCCCCAAAATACACGCACCTGGTCATTAGATTTGAGGACGATTCCCGGCTGGCCTATGTTTGTCGCAGGAAACTGGGCAAGATCTACTTAACCCCGGGGGTGGAGGATTTCAAAAAGGAGCATTCCCTGGGGAAACATGCCCTGGATGTCAGCCAGAAGGAATTTCAGGAGCTGCTGAAGCACAAGAAAGGGATGATCAAGGCGGTGCTGACGGACCAGCACGAGATTGCGGGAATCGGGAACGTCTATGCAGATGAGATCCTTTATCAGTCGGGGATACATCCGAAAACGAGTACGGACCAGCTGACTGAAAAGGAGGTAAAGCTGGTTTTTAAAAATATAACCATGGTTCTTAATAAAGTTATTGAAGCTGATGGCGAGCGTTCTGAACTGCCCTCCTCTTTCCTGGCACCTCATCGAAAAGAAGGTGCGGATTGCCCCGATTGTCAGGGAAAAGTCGAGAAGACAACAGTTTCGGGCAGAAGTACCTATTTCTGTCCTTCCTGTCAAAAAGTGAAGTAATGAAGGTTTTTATCGGATGTTCCGGATGGAACTATAAGGACTGGAGGGGTAAATTTTATCCTGAGAAACTTGCACAAAAGAATTGGCTGGAATTCTATGCGAAGGAGTTCAATACGGTGGAGGTAAACAATACTTTTTATCGCTTCCCCCGTGACTCCTCCCTTCTTTCCTGGAAAGATACTGCACCGGAAGGCTTTAGATTCACCTTAAAAGGAAGCCGCTATGTCACGCATATGAAAAAGCTTAAAGAGGTTTCAGAAAGTGTCGATAACTTTCACAATGCTGCAGCCCTGCTGGAGGAAAAACTGAGTTGTATTTTATGGCAGCTCCCACCCAATCTTCATAGAAATGATGAGAAACTGAAGGGTTTTTGTGAAACTTTAAATCCGGCTGATAAAAACGTTATTGAATTCCGTCACCTATCCTGGTTTGATTCCGAAGTCTATTCCCTTTTATCGAAATATGGGGTTAGTTTCTGTTCCATTTCCAGTCCTGAATTTCCCGATGATATGATTACTACCAGTGAAATCGGGTATGTCCGTTTTCATGGCGAGGGGAAAAACTGGTACGACTATTACTACGCACAGGAACAGCTGGAGAAATGGCATCATAAAATCCTGAAATCGGGCGTGAAGGAGGTCTACGTCTATTTCAACAATGACATTGGAGCGAACGCCGTGGAGAATGCCAAACAGCTGAAGGGGATGTTCAATTAGAATTTAGTTACACCTCTATGATGAAACCATCATGCGCAGGGATCAGTTCAGGATTGCCCTGATTCAAGCTCCTGATTTTATCGGGTCCTCTCTTTACATCTGCATAAAACCATTCCCCAAAATGGGTGAAGACAATTTTGGGAGTATGCTGCCCCAGAAGCCTTATAAGATCCGGAACCCCAGTATGTCCGAAGATCTGATTTCCCTTCCTGTTTATTCTTCCTCCTTTTTTTATAAATGTTGCTTCTGTAATAATAAGATCCAGCTTCCCCAGATCCTCCAGGTGTGCTTTTTCAATCCAGGCCACGTCCCCTGTGAAGAATATTCTTTTAGCTCCCTTTTCCACCACATAGCCGAGGGATTTGAGGCGGAGAGCATGTATAACGGGGACAGGGGTGAATTTATACCCCTGGAGTTCAAAGGGCTTGGTTATAATTTGCAATTGAGGAAGAAGTTCATGCTCTTCCGGCCCATAATGAGGAATTTTAGGATTGAAAACCAGTTGTTCAGGAACGAAAAAAGCATGATCCGGATGAAAATGGGTAAATACAATGGCCTTGGGATTCTTTTCCAAAAAGTTCTCCTCCCCCACATCCAGAAGTATTTGATCATCTATTAGAAAACCTGTGTGGTTCTTATAACCAGGGGCAGAAGGTTTTATTTTAGCCCGTGTTCCAAGGATTTCTACTTTCATTTCATACGTGATTAGAGGCCAAAGGGATAGGTGTCGGGAATCTTATTTCCATCTGGTGTGATGTGCAGCGGATGCAAGGCTTTGGTTTTGTTAATAAAGAGGAAAGCATCGTACCGGTCAGACATTACCGAAGGCACATAATTACCCCTTTCGTAATTGGGATCGTAAACCACTCCCACGGCACGATGTCCTAGGGTACTCCCGAACATTTCCTTTAGAACTGATTCGTCTTCAAAGATCAACAGCTTGTTTTTTGGTGAAAGATCATGAAGGATCTGCTCTACGCTATCCTCCATGGCCGGGGGGAGATCCATTTTCTTCATTTCAGAGCCCCAGCCCTCACCAGCAATCACGGAACCTTCGTAGGAACCGAAGCCGACGAGGACTACCCCTTCATCCTGATGCTGCTCTCTCACCAACTGGCCGACATTATGCATCCCATCGGCAGCCATATCAGTTGCGCGGGCATCACCTATATGAGTATTGTGTTCCCAAATGATCACCTTGGCGTCAGGATCGTGATACTTCACCAGAGTATTTAAAGTTTCGACCATATGGGTATCCCTCACATTCCATGATGAATTATTGAAGCTTGCCATGGCTTCGTAATAATTCTCCGCATTTTTCATCACCAGGGAATTTAATTCCGCGTTAAGACCTGCCTCAGGTTCGTCTTCGTATCTTCCGATATTCTGCCGTACCTCGAATAACAGCTGTCTTACTTCATCTTTACACTTCTGCCGTAATCCTCGATAAGCAGTGACGTAAGAATCATTGGCTTTATAAGGTTCAAAACATGCCGCCACTTCTCTGGCCAGCACAGCCGTTTCGGGATCCTCTTTTTCCAGATATGACACTATATTCTCCAAGGATTCCCATAGGCTATACACATCCAATCCATAGAAACCCACTCGATCGTTGGTTTCCAGTTTTGTGTTATAATCCTTTAACCATTCCGCAAAGGCGGCAATCTCCCAGTTGGCCCACATCCAGGTAGGCCAGCGTTTAAATTCCATGAGTACATCTTTTATTGAATTTCCGGAATTGGGTAAGTCTTTGATCCACCTGTTGATTTTATAACAGTCGGGCCAGTCTCCCTCTACTGCGATTATTGAAAATCCTTTTTCCTCAATAAGGCGTTTTGAAATTTCAGCCCTCCAGGTATAGTACTCATGTGTCCCATGACTCGCCTCCCCTAAAAGTACATATTTAGCGTCACCAATCCTCTGGATAAGGGGATCCAGATCCTGGGAATTTTCAAGGGGAAGATAATGAGTGGAGCTCGTATTAGGTTCTGTGATGAAGTTTGAAATGTCTGTTGCCATAATAATCTTCTTCGTAAAAAATTTCTCAATAAGTTACAGTTTTTCCCTCTTACTGAAAAACCACAGCCACACATTAGGCTTATTTTAAGGAACCTAACGCGAAATTTATAGTCTTTTTTTCATATCTTTTTATAATGGGAATAATTTTATTACTACTCGGGATATTAATTCTCGTGCTCACTTTCATGGATTTTTTTCATACTACCCTCTCAGGCCAGGGATTTGGATTTATGACGGGTAAAGTAAACAGGCTGCTGGGACATCTGATCCTGAAAAACAGGAACAATTTTCTTTTCAAATATTCCGGCCTCCTCCATCTTCTGATAACGACACTTTTCTGGTTGCTGATGCTAAACTTTGGCACCTTTTTAATTTACACCAGTTCCCCGGAAATGGTGATCAATTCAGAATCAAAAATTCCGGCCAACTTACTGGAGAGACTCTATTATACAGGTTTTGTAATATCTACTCTGGGAATCGGGGATTTTGTTCCAGGCAACAGCCTCAGCAGGGTGATTACCACCATTTTGTCCTTTTCGGGTTTCATTCTCCTGACAACTGCGCTGACTTATCTGATTTCAGTGGTAAATACGGTACTTCAGAAAAAGCAACTGGCAATTTATATATCGACTCTTGGCACAGATATCAGTGAGATCTATACCACGGTCATTACCCCGGAGGGGACTAATATGATTGTTGAGAACACTGACTCCATCAGGGAGATGATCATCAAGAATTCGAGTAATTATATCTTTTTCCCTATAGTACAGTATTATCTTTCTGCCAAGAAGGAGGCCTCCCTTGAACTTCAGCTGGTAAGATTGTATGAGGTCCTGGTGATGCTAAATTACCAGTTTGAAAAGGATAGTGTCCAGAACCTCAAAGTTAATAGCATAATCGCCACTATAGTTAGCTATATCAAGCTGGGGGTGAAAGACCGGGAGGAATACGATTTAGAGGAAGATCATTTGGATGACCTGAGGAAATTCTGGTCAAAATATAACCTGAAATATGTCCCAAGGACAACTGCCGATAAAGCAGTCAATGCAACCTTACTGAGCTCCGGCTGGAAATGGGAGGACGTATATGAGAGGAGAGAAAAAGATGCTTCTTCCTTCGATTTCTAAAGCAGATCAGGTTAAAGAGGTAAATCTACCTCCACCTGATGTCTTAACAGGTCCTCAAATTCTTCCCTCTCTCGTATCAGATGAGCTTCTCCCTGGTACCACAGGACCTCGGGCGGTCTGAATCGGGAGTTATAATTGCTGGCCATGGTAAAACTGTAAGCTCCGGCATTACTGAAAGCGAGGATATCCCCCTCCTTGATCTCCGCAATTCTTCGATTGCTGGCAAAGGTATCGGTCTCGCAAATATAACCTACCACCGAATAGAATCGCTCCCTGCCCTCCGGATGGGAGATATTATGGATCTCATGTTGGGAGCCATAGAACATAGGCCTGATCAAATGATTGAAACCAGAGTCCACTCCGGCAAATACAGTAGAAGTGGTTTGTTTAATTACATTGACCTTAGCAAGGAATTTACCGGATTCGCTTACCAAAAATTTACCGGGTTCAAAGGCCAGGGTAAGATCCTTGCCATAATTCCTGCAGAATTCCCGGAATCTAACAGTCAGCTTTTGACCCAGCTCTTCAATATCTGTTTCAATATCACCTTCCTTGTAGGGGACTTTGAAGCCGCTCCCGAAATCAAGGAACTCGAGTTCTTTAAAATTCATGGCTGCATCAAAAAGTATTTCCGAGGCCCTCAGGAAAACTTCTATATCCAGGATATCACTTCCCGTGTGCATATGGATTCCGTTGATATTCATCCCGGTATTCTCGACAATCCTGAGTAAATGAGGCATCTGATGAATGGAGATCCCGAATTTGGAATCAACGTGGCCTACAGAGATATTTGTATTGCCCCCGGCCATGATATGAGGATTGATCCTGATGCATACAGGCACTTCAGGATGCTTGGTCCCAAACTGCTCCAGTATGGAAAGATTATCGATATTGATTTGCGGCCCCATAGCAGCGACCTCTTCTATTTCCTCCAGAGAGACACCATTGGGGGTATAAATTATCCGAGAAGGCTCCACCCCTGCTGCCAGTCCTAATTTTACTTCCTGTATGGAAACCGTGTCCAGTCCAGCACCGAGTTTACTGAATAGTTTAAGAATAGAAATATTTGAAAGTGCCTTTACTGCGTAATTGATCTTCAGGTTTTCTATTCCGCTGAAAGCATTTTTAAGCCGGTTGTACTGAAAAATAATTTTTTCAGCATCATAAACGTATACAGGGCTACCAAATTCTTCAGCTACTTGCAATAAATCTCGATTGGTCATGTTTAAATTTTAAACAACAAAAATAAAGTAGTTTTCATTACAGAAGCAATTCGAGGAATAAAAATAACGAAATAGGGAAAATTGTACAACCAGGTGAACTTATTTGCAGGAATCAGGCCTCAGAAGGATTTTCTTCACACACTCCCAAAACAATTCTAAAGTTCTCTAAAAGACCGAGATAGCGAAAAAAGATTTTTGTAATTTTCAAAAAAAGATTGCCATGGTTTCAAAACTCGCCCTGTTCCCTTTACAAAGTGTGGTATTTCCGGGAGAAAATCTTCCCCTGCATATATATGAAGACAGGTACAGGCAATTAATAGATGATTGTGAGGCCACAGGATTCACTTTTGGTATCCCCGCCTATATAGATAACCACATGGAATTTGGGACCGAGGTAGAACTTACCGGAATAGTAAAAAGTTATGAATCGGGCGCCAAGGATGTTATCTGTAAGGGCCTGAGGGTTTTCAGGATCAAAAGGTTTTACCAGACAGATTACGATCGGGTCTACGCCAATGGGGATGTGGAATTCCTGGAAAATATTGATGATGGAGAGGACACCCAAAGGGAACAACTGGTAGCCCTGATCGCGGAGCTATATCAACATCTTGATGTACCGCCGCCAAAAATTAATGCGGCCACTGTCAATAGTTATACTCTTTCGCATAAAATGGGTCTTTCAGTAGACCAGGAGTATACCCTGCTGAAGTTGAATTCAGAGAAGGACCGTTTGTCATTTCTGCTGAATCACCTGTGTATTACCATTCCCATTGTTCAGGAACTTAATCGCACCCGTTTTACTATAGAAATGAACGGCCATTTTCGCAATTTTGATCCCCTGGATTTCGAGGATTTCCGCCTTAGTGAACGTTAGGCGCAGGCAACTTGTCCCCTTCGGATATCACCAAAAAAGATTGGCACAATCGTAGAACATTTGTTACTTTTGTGAACCAAATAAATTTCAGAAGAAACATCTTATTATGAATATACACGAATATCAGGGAAAAGAGATACTGAGCAGTTTCGGCGTTCGCGTCCAACGCGGTATTGTGGCCCAGGATGCAAAAGAAGCTGTGGAGGCTGCAAAAAAACTTACTGAACAAACCGGGACCGGCTGGCATGTGATAAAAGCACAGGTACACGCAGGTGGACGTGGAAAAGGTGGCGGGGTAAAACTTGCCAAAAACCTTCAGGAAGTTGAGTCCCTTGCGGGTCAGATCATTGGAATGAATCTTATTACTCCTCAAACTACAGCCGAAGGAAAAAAGGTTCACCAGGTGCTTATCGCAGAAGACGTGTATTATCCGGGAGACAGCGAACCTGAGGAATATTACATGTCAGTCCTCCTGAACCGTTCAACCGGCAGGAATATGATCATGTATTCTACCGAAGGAGGAATGGATATTGAAACTGTCGCAGAACAAACACCTCACCTGATATTTACTGAAGAAATTGACCCTTCAGTTGGTCTTATGCCTTTTCAGGCACGAAAAATTGCCTTCAATCTTGGTCTGAGTGGGAATGCCTTCAAAGAGATGGTAAAATTTGTCACTTCCCTTTATCAGGCTTATGTGAGTTCAGATTCCTCCCTTTTTGAAATAAACCCGGTCCTTAAGACCAGCGACGATAAAATAATGGCTGTTGACGCCAAAGTTACCTTAGATGATAACGCACTTTTCCGTCACAAGGATTATATGGAAATGCGTGACACCCGCGAAGAAAATCCTGTAGAGGTCGAAGCTAAGGCTGTAGGCCTTAATTACGTTGACCTTGATGGAAACGTTGGATGTATGGTAAACGGGGCAGGGCTTGCCATGGCCACCATGGACCTTATTAAACAAGCCGGAGGGGAACCAGCCAACTTCCTGGATGTTGGAGGAACTGCGGATGCCAAACGTGTGGAGGAAGCCTTCAGATTGATCCTGAAAGATCCTAACGTTAAAGCTATCCTTATCAATATCTTTGGAGGTATCGTAAGGTGTGACCGTGTTGCACAGGGAATTGTGGACGCCTATAAAAATATGGGAGATGCCATTCATGTGCCCATTATTGTTCGTCTTCAGGGAACCAATGCTGATGTTGCCAAAGAACTTATAGATAACAGCGGACTTGATGTACAGAGTGCCATCGAATTTCAGGAAGCTGCTGATAAGGTACAGGCCGTACTTGCTTAGGTAAAGCTGCTTTTATAAATTATGATAAGATAACCCTCGAATCACTCGGGGGTTATTTTTTTTAGCCACGAATTCACGAATAAATCAAATTGATAGATGAATAGTTTACCAAAGATATTCGTGTAAGTCGGGGCAATTATCCCCCAAAAAAAAAAGCCCCCATTACTGGAGGCTTTGATATTTTTTCGCTTGAAATTACTTCTTGAATTTCGCGTATTTGTTCTTGAACTTGTCGATACGACCAGCGGTATCCAGCAATTGGGATTTACCTGTGTAGAAAGGATGTGACGCTCTGGAAACCTCCAATTTCACTAAAGGATATTCCTGCCCTTCAACTTCAATCGTTTCTTTTGTGTTCGCGGTAGACTTTGTGATAAAAACCTCCTCATTGGACATGTCTTTAAACGCTACCAATCTATAATTTTCCGGATGGATTCCCTGCTTCATCTCTTTATACTTTAATTCTTGTACTTTTTCGAGCTGCAAATTTAATTCTTTTTTGCAAAAGAACAAGGATTAAAAAACTTATTTTTTCTCAATTAGCGAATTTAGACTCATGTGTAACGTTTTATTATATTTGTTAACTAATAAAGCTGAACCAAGTATTATTAGATTAACTAAACAACCAACCAATGGAAGAAACTTCTACCCATGTAACCCCCGGTAAACACGCCGTAACCTATGGAATTATCCTGGGGGTGATCCTGATCCTCATCTCAATAATAATGTATGTTACAGGCATGGCGCTCGAAGGTGTGCAATGGCCAATGTATCTTTATTATGTGATTTTCCCCGTCACTTTATTCATTGCCATTAAGACATTTAAAGCTGATAACGGAGGTTTTCTGAGCCTCGGCGAAGCTATGAAAGTTGGAGTGGCAGCAGCAGTAATAAGTGCGGTGATTTTTCTGCTTTACAACCTGGTATTCAATTACCTGATTGAACCTACCTGGACAGAACAGGTGATGGATGCAACCCGTGACAAACTAAATGAGGCGGGAACCATGACCGAGGAACAAGTGGAAACAACTCTGGAGTACATGAGTTGGGGATCAGACCCCTTGATAGGCGGAGCCATCTGGGTGGCAATGAGCACCTTCTTCGGCTTGATCTATTCCCTCATCATTGGCGCAATAATGAAGCAGAATAGACCTTACGAGGTTTAAAAAATTTTTTAATGCAGATATCCGTCGTAATCCCTCTATTAAACGAGGAAGATTCAATAATGGAATTATACAATTGGATCGTAACAGTGTTGCGGTCCAATTCTCTTTCTTATGAAATTCTGTTTATTGACGACGGAAGTACTGATAACTCCTGGCAAATAATCAGGGAAATATCAGCAAGGGACAACTCGGTAAAAGGTATAAAATTCAACCGTAATTATGGGAAATCCCAGGCTCTACATGTAGGATTTGAGAAAGCCGAGGGCGATGTGGTCATCACCATGGACGCCGACCTGCAGGACAATCCCGAGGAAATCCCTGAGCTTTATTCCCTTATAGTTTCAGATAAATATGACCTTATCTCAGGATGGAAAAAGAAACGTTACGACTCTGTCCTGGGAAAAAACCTGCCCTCCAAACTTTTTAATGCTGCGGCAAGGAAAACTTCAGGTCTTAGACTTCACGATTTCAACTGTGGCCTAAAAGCTTATCGAAAGGCAGTCATCAAGAATATTGATGTCTATGGAGAAATGCACAGATACATTCCAGTTTTGGCTAAAAATGCAGGGTACAGCCGCATAGACGAGAAGATAGTCAAACATCAGGCAAGAAAGTATGGGAAGACCAAATTTGGAATGGAAAGATTCATTAATGGCTTTCTGGACCTGATCACCATATGGTTCCTTTCCAAGTTTGGCAAAAGACCCATGCATCTATTCGGTGCCTTAGGGGTCCTGATGTTCATTTTAGGGTTTTTCTCCGCCGCCTGGATAGGGATCTCCAAATTATATAAACTCTACTATCGCCTGCCTAACATACTCGTGGCTGACAATCCCTGGTTCTATATCTCCCTGGCCACCATGATCATCGGGACACAGTTTTTTCTGGCGGGATTCCTCGGGGAAATTATTTTAAGATCCAGCAAGAGGAAGGACCGCTATAGAATTAGCGAAACTACAGGACAATTTTAAGAAGCCTCCAGTATAAAATTCTTAATTTTGCGATTGATAAATTCTGGAATCATGAGCTATTACAATACGAAAAGCAGGGCGGAAAACTGGCTTTTTCCCCCATTTGATCAGGAAACGATAAAGGAAGTAAAGGAGATGCTGGAAAGCGATCCGGATGAACTGAATGAAAGTTTCTATAAAGACCTCGAATTTGGCACAGGTGGCATGCGAGGCATCATGGGGGTAGGCACCAATAAGATCAACAAATATACCTTAGGGAAAAACACCCAGGGCCTATCGAATTATCTGAAGAGAAAGTTCCGGGGCCAGGAGCAAAAGGTGGTAATTGCCTATGATTGCAGAAACAATTCCCGGGAACTGGCACAGGTCGTTGCCAATGTGTTTTCAGCCAATGAAATCAAGGTTTTTCTGTTTTCAGAACTGCGTCCAACTCCAGAGCTTTCTTTTGCAGTAAAATATTTAGGCTGCCAATGCGGAATTGTCTTGACTGCCAGTCACAATCCCCCGGAATACAATGGATATAAAGTTTACTGGCAGGACGGAGGGCAATTGGTACCCCCGCAGGATAAAGAAATCGTCGAGGAGATAAACAGCCTTGAGTACGCAGACATTAATTTTGATGCGAAAAAAGATCATATAGAGATCATCGACACCCTAGTGGACGAGGCTTTTGCCAATGCTTCGGTAGAGAATGGAAGTTTCGATACCACGGTGGAGGCAAAAAACGACCTTTCCATTGTTTTCACCTCCCTTCACGGAACCTCTATCACCATGATTCCAAAAGTTCTTGAAAAGGCAGGCTATAACAATGTACATCTTGTCAAGGAACAGGAGAAGCCGGATGGGAATTTTCCAACGGTAAAGTCGCCTAATCCCGAAGAACCTGAAGCACTTTCCATGGCACTCGAACTCGCCGAGGAAAAAAATTCAGATATAGTTATCGGGACTGACCCCGATTGTGACAGGTTAGGGATTGCTGTTCGGGATCTTGACGGAAAAATGGTTCTCCTCAACGGTAATCAGACCATGCTGGTGATGACCTGGTTCCTGCTGGAGCAATGGAAAAAGAAAGACCGGATCACCGGAAAAGAATTTGTAGGTTCTACCATAGTATCCACTCCCCTTTTAAAGGTTATTGTTGAAGACTACGGAGTAGAATACAAAGAAGGCCTTACCGGCTTTAAATGGATTGCCAAAATGATTAAAGATCATGAGGACCTTCATTTCATAGGAGGTGGGGAGGAAAGTTTTGGTTTCATGGTTGGGGATTTTGTCCGTGACAAGGATGCCGTCACCGCCACCCTTCTGGCTTGTGAAATAGCTGCCCAGATGAAAGCCAGTGGCAGTTCTTTTTACCAGAAACTACTCGAAATTTACCAGAAATACGGACTTTACCGGGAAGAACTGGTTTCCATGGTTAAGAAAGGCATAGATGGAGCAGCACAAATAAAGAACATGATGCTGAACCTCAGGGAAAATCCTCTGAAAGAAATTATTGGGGAAAAAGTGGTTCTTATCGAAGATTACGAAAGTTCCCTGTCTTATAACAACAATTCCGTTTCCTGGAATGATGAAGATCTTTCCAATACAGGAGAGGCCATGGATGTTCCGAAATCCAACGTGTTGATCTATTACACGGAGAACGGGACTAAAGTGGCAGCCCGTCCCAGTGGAACGGAGCCTAAGATCAAATTTTACATCAGTGTCAACACCACCCTGGATTCCATAGAAAACTATGATATGGTAAACGCGGAACTTCTGGAGAAGGTCAATAAAATAAAATCCGAATTAAACCTGGCGTAGCGCCCCTTGAATGAATTATTTTAAAAAGATACTGCGGTTCGCAATCCCGTATAAAAGATTTGCGGTACTTAATATCATCTGTAACGTTTTCTACGCGCTTTTCAGCACCCTTTCCTTTCTGGCCCTTATCCCTGTTATCCAGATCCTTTTCGACAAGGAAAAACGCATAGTCGAAAAACCGGAATGGAATGGATTGATGGGCGCCAAAGATTATTTTACTGGTATTTTTAATTACGAGATAGCCGAAAGAGTGAACCAGGATGAACTGTCAGCTCTGATGTTTATCTGTGGGATTGTGGTCCTGCTTTTCTTTTTGAAGAACCTCTTCGGTTATTTTGCGGCTTTTTTCCTGACATTTTTGCGGAATGGAGTTCTGAGGGACGTTCGGGATGTGATCTATAATAAGATTCTAGCCCTCCCAATCTCCTACTTTTCCGAAAAGCGAAAAGGAGATACCATTTCGCGCATTACAGCTGATGTGAATGAGGTACAAACTTCCTTTCTTTCCATCCTTGAACTGATAGTAAGGGAGCCGCTTACAATACTTTTCACCATCATCGCCATGCTGGTGATCAGCCCAAAACTGACACTATTTGTTTTTGTTTTTCTTCCTATTTCGGGATTTATTATTTCGTTAATTGGTAAAAAGTTAAAGAGCAAATCCAATCAAGCCCAGGAAGAGAACAGCCATTTCCTATCAATTGTTGAAGAAACACTGTCCAGCCTTAAAATCATCAAAGGATTTAATGCCGAGGACAAGTTCCGTGAAAAGTTTCAAAATTCGACTCATCGACTGAAAAAGATCCTGGATAGTCTGCTCAACAGGCAGAACCTCGCCTCCCCTACCAGCGAATTTCTGGGAGTTTTTGTTATCGTCATCATTCTTTGGTTCGGGGGAAATATGGTGCTTGTCGAAGGTACACTGGAAGGAGAAGCCTTTATTGGCTTCATCGCCCTTGCGTATAATATCCTGACACCGGCTAAACAGATCAGTAAAGCCTCCTACAGTGTTAAAAAAGGGAACGCGGCTGCCGAAAGGATTTTTCAGGTTCTGGAAACCGAATCCAATATTTTGGATGCCCCTGATGCTGTGGACAAAACCCAGTTTGAAGATGCTGTGGAGATAGAAAATATTTCTTTCAGATACGAGGAGGAAAATGTTTTGAAAAATTTCAGCGTCAAAGTTCCCAAAGGATCTACCATTGCCCTGGTTGGGCAGTCAGGAAGTGGAAAATCCACCATCGCTAACCTGGTGACCCGTTTTTACGACATCAATGAAGGCGCTATAAAGGTTGACGGGATTGATATCAGGAATATTAGCAAAAAATCCCTGCGTAATCTGATGGGACTGGTTACCCAGGATTCCATTCTCTTCAATGATACCATTCGAAATAATGTGAACCTCGGCAAAGATCAGGCTACGGAAGAAGAAATTATCGATGCCCTCAAAATTGCCAACGCCTGGGAATTCGTAAAAGACCTTCCACAGGGTCTGGAAACCAATATAGGGGATAGTGGGAATAAACTCAGCGGCGGACAGAAACAACGGCTTTCCATTGCCCGTGCGGTACTCAAAAATCCTCCCATCATGATCCTTGACGAAGCCACCTCAGCCCTGGACACCGAAAGTGAACGCCTGGTGCAGAAAGCCCTGGAGAACATGATGAGAAACCGGACCTCCATTGTGATTGCCCACCGATTATCCACAATACAAAGTGCCGATATGATCGTAGTGATGAAAAAAGGGGAAATAGTAGAGCAGGGAACGCACGAGGAATTAATGACTTTAAAAGGAACTTACGACAAGCTGGTGTCCATGCAGTCATTTGATTAATAAAGAATTTTCCTACAAATTTAAGTCTCCTTTAAAGCTTTCTGTTTTTAGCCAAATAGCTTTTAATCTGCGATTCAAAATATAAATGGCCCTTTAGATAAAACACACTACCACCATTCTCGTAATGGGAGTGTTAACGGAAATTCCTTGAAATAAAGGCATAAAAAAATGGGTGAAGTAGGTTCACCCATTTAAAATTCTATTTCCTCTTGGGGCACGAGGAAATAAAATCATTGATTAATCTGGAGCAAAAAAGGGATCCTTTTTCACTATGTAAATATAAACCAAAAATCTTACCCACCAAACTTTTTGTGTATTTTATCTAAATAATATGCATTTCATCGATATTCCGGGACTTTGATCAATTGAAATAAAGAGGTTATGATTTCCCCGATATGCTTTACCTTTGCGTTTGCCGTACAAAAATTCAGCTAAAGCAGATTGAAAATCTCCGAGGAACAACTTATTCTCCACCTTCAGGATAAAGAGAAATGCCACACCGCTTTTCGCGAGCTTGTGGCTCTTTATAAGGAAAGGTTGTACTGGCATATCAGGAATATGGTCAAGGATCACAACGATGCAGATGATGTCCTTCAGAATACCTTTATCAAGATCTTCAACAACATCGAAAACTTCAAGGGGGAAAGCAGACTTTTTTCCTGGATGTACCGAATTGCTACCAACGAGGCTATAAATCATCTGAACAACAAGGCAAAAAACCTGAAGCTGAGTTCGGAGGAACTGCAGGAACATATAGTAGGAAATCTCGAAAGTGACGTATATTTTGATGGGGACGAAATTCAGTTGAAATTGCAGAAAGCGATTGCTGCTTTACCCGAAAAACAACAGCTTGTTTTCAACATGAAATATTTCGAAGAGTTGAAGTATAAAGAAATTTCCGATATATTAGGCACGTCCGAAGGCGCTTTAAAAGCCTCATATCATATAGCAGTAAAAAAAGTAGAAGATTTTCTAAAGGGAAATTAAACCTTCCTTTAAAAAATCAGTCAAATAAACAAATGAAAAAGAACAGGTTACCATATCACGGAAAGACCGGTTTCCAAATCCCAGAGAATTACCTCGCGGATCTGGAGGAGCGGCTTATGTCGAAGGTGATCTCGTCAGAAATTGAGGCAGCACCTGTAGAAAAGACCAAAAATGCCTTTCAGGTTCCCGACACCTATTTTGAAAACCTGGAAGACAGGGTGATGAATTCCATTCAGGGGCAGCAGAAAAAGGAACCAAAGGTCGTTTCACTATTTACCAGAGAGGCTTTTTACTATGTAGCGGGGGTGGCAGCGGTCCTAATAGCCATAGTGACCAATATTTCGGTCCAGCAACCCGTGCCACAATCGCTGGACAATCTGGACATGCTCAGTCTGGAAAGCTATCTGGAGGAAAGCGTGGATTATTCAAATCCGGAAATTTCCAATTTTATGGAAGATGGCAGTTTCAGTTTCGCAACCTCAACTCCATCCAGTTATATAGACCAGGAGGCGCTAATGGAGTATTTGCATGAGAATATCGAGGAGCCTTCCCTCATTTTTAATGAAAACTAAGATGAAGAAAATATTGTTCATTTGTTTTTTGCTTCTGAATACCCTGCAGATCTCTGCACAGGAAAAGGAGGAACACCGGGAACGGATCAAGGCTCTTAAAACGGCCTTCATCACCGAGGGCCTGAACCTAAGCCCTCAGGATGCCGAAAAGTTCTGGCCCATATATAACGACTTCAATGAAAAGAGAAGGCGGCTTTATAAGAAGGAACATGCAGATTTAGGGGAGCTGGAATGCATCTCGGAAGAAAAAGCCGAAAACATGCTTCAGGAATATGTGAATATCGAAAGGGAAGATTATCTTCTTAAGAAAAAATTTTTCTCGGATCTCAAAACAATTTTCTCAGCCAGACAGATCATCCATTTAAAGAAAATTGAAGACGATTTCAACAGAAAACTGATAAAGGAGTATCGGGAAAGACATTCGAAGGACGAGCAGTCCTAGAATTTAATATCCCCCTCCTGTTCCGGATATGCCCCTACCATATCCGGAATTTTATTAGCCTTTCTTCGCCTATCTGAATTTCAGCTTAGCCAACTTATTTTTACCTGCAGCATAAGCAGTACTGTCATTCAGGAACCTGATGGTGTAAAAACCCTCCTCCGATAAGTTTTTCCAGGAATTCCCCCCATCAGCTGAATAGGCTATACCCGTAAACCCTACCGCCACTATCTCCTTTCCTTTTCCGCCTGGAACATATTGTACACTGCTTTTATATCCCGGGTCTTCCCCCTCAGCTACAAGGGTCCAGGTTCTTCCGCCGTCCTTAGTTACAGCCTTATTTGCTGTATTCCCTTCAGGTTTGGTATAATCGCCTCCAATGATGATTCCTTGTATTTCATCGTAAAAGTCTACAGAATAAGCTCCAGTTGTAGGTTCACCACTTATTATCGGAGTATTGAAGACTTTCCAGGTCCTTCCTTTATCGCCGGTATAGAAAATTCTTGCATCCATACCTCCACTGATGATCCAGGCACTGTCACCATGAATGGCAATATTGGAATCACTGGCAGCAAAGGCAGCTTCTCCCTCAACAGTTTTAGGCAATCTGTCACAGGCAATTTTATTCCATGAATTCCCTCCATCGCGGGTAATGATTATGGAAAGGCAATCTTCCGTGGGATCGCCCATGGCAATTCCTTCCTGAGCATTCCAGAAAGCCATGGAATCGTAGAAAACCTTCTCATTTTCCTCGGAATAGACTAATTCCATTTCTCCGCTATCGCCTGTTTTGTACAATAAGGCAGGATTAGCCACACTCAGCATGAAAAAATCATTGGGTGTACTTGCCACCGCCCTGAATTCAGGAAAAAGAGAATCCTGCTCCTGCCGGTTCAGCTTAACAGACTTGTCAGAAGCGCTATAAAACCCAAAATATCCATCGGAACCTGCAAAGGCTACGGATGAGCCCATAATTTCAAGTGCTCTTATACTTATAGAATCCTCTAAAATGTGCTCCACCTCTACTTCCGAAAAGATATTTCTTTCGGGTTTCTTTTCTTCTGAATTACAGGCAATAAGACTCAGGCATAGGATAAACAGGAGTTTTTTCATAAGGGGGATTTAGCCTTCAAAGATAAATTTTTCCCAAGCAAAAATCCGTACCTTTGCAGCTTTAAATAAATTCTATGCGCTTATACCGAAATTTAGTTTTTGCAACCGTCGATGCTCTGGGGGAAATATTCAATGAAGGGGAATACGCTGACAAGGTGATCGAAAAAACCCTGAAACGCGACAAACGCTGGGGAGCCCGCGACCGCAGTTTCATTGCAGAAACCACTTACGATATAGTTCGATGGAAGCGTTTATATTCTGAAATCGCCGATGTAAAAGCGCCTTATTCCAGGGAAAAACTGTTCAGGATATTCGCTGTATGGGCTACCCTTCGTGGCATAGAGATCCCGGAAGACTGGAAACAGATTGAACCAGTCCCTACCCGTAGGATCAAAGGGAAATTTGACGAACTCAGCAAGATCAGGAAATATAGGGAATCTGTTCCCGATTGGCTTGACGAGCTTGGAGTGAAGGAATTGGGGGAAGAAGTCTGGGAAAAAGAAATCCACGCCCTCAACCAGCAGGCCCCGGTTGTACTTCGCACGAATACCCTGAAAACAACCAAAGACCAATTGAAAAAGGAGTTGTCTGCAGAAGGAATTGAAACCCATACCCTCGCTGAATATCAGGATGCTTTGCAGCTTAAGGAAAGGGCAAATGTTTTTAAAACAGAGGCATTCAAGAAGGGCTACTTTGAAGTCCAGGATGCTTCTTCCCAACTGGTAGCCGAATTTCTAGAGGTTGAACCAGGAATGAGGGTGGTGGATACCTGTGCGGGAGCGGGAGGAAAAACCCTGCATCTTGCAGCACTCATGGAGAACAAAGGACAGCTTATCGCTACCGATATATATGAAAATAAATTAAAGGAACTAAAACGCAGGGCGAAACGTGCCGGGGCTCATAATATCGATCCCCGTCCCATTAGTTCCTCCAAGGTCATTAAAAAACTGTACGGCACTGCCGACAGGGTTCTCATCGACGCCCCTTGCAGCGGGCTCGGCGTTTTGAGCAGAAATCCGGATGCCAAATGGAAACTTCAGCCTGAATTCCTGGAAACCATTAAACTCACCCAGGAACAGATCCTTAACCAGTATTCGCGAATAGTAAAGCCGGGAGGTAAACTCCTCTATGCAACCTGCTCCGTCCTTCCATCAGAAAATCAGGAACAGGTTCAGAAATTTCTTTCTACCGAAGAGGGAAAATCCTTTAAACTGGCAAAAGACAGGAAAATTCTTTCCAGTGAGACCGGGTATGACGGTTTTTACATGGCCCTTCTCGAAAAGGAATAACCCTTTACTTCTTATTGAAAAACTTAAACTGCTCCCTGAGAACCTTGATTCTTGAATAGGGGATTGAGCGATGTAATTAAAAGTTATACATCCAATTAAAGAATTCAAAGGCAGAAATTAAGCGAAGATTTCTGCCTTTGCTCATTTTTAAACTTTTTGGTTGTCCGAAATTCTTTCCAAGACTTTAATATTCCCTTAAATATTCCGCACCGGGAATAGTTCTACATTTAGAATTAATTAATAATAATTCTTGATCAGGATGAACCATCGTTTCTTTCTTTCCATTTTCCCCCTGATTTTTATTTTTGCCTGTAGCATTGAAGACCCCGACACAGATCCTCCGGATCCGAAGGGGGAAGAACCGGACCCGGTCGAGCAGCAGGATACCCAGCCTCCATCGGTTCCTGAGGAACTGAGGGTATCTGAAAAATCGTTCGAAAGCCTGACCCTCACCTGGAAAGCTTCCACTGACAATGACAAGGTGGCCAAATATCAGGTTTTCCTGGACGCGTCCAAGGTTGCCGAGGTTACAACTGCCACCTCTACCCTATCCGGATTAAGTCCGGGAAATTCCTATTCTCTTTCCGTTGCCGCCATTGATGCCT
Source organism: uncultured Salinimicrobium sp. (assembly GCA_946887025.1). The sequence continues at coordinate 12,030 of CAMPJY010000008.1, read as the reverse complement.
CTGGAAATTCTTCTGAGCGAAGCAGCGAATTGAGGGCAGATACCCCGATAGACACTGAAGCGCCCGGAGTACCAGAAGATCTATCCGTAACTGCGACGACCGAAACCACTGTCACCATTACCTGGACCGCCTCCACTGACAATGCCGGGATCCTGGAATACGCAATTTTCCTTAACGGGGAACTTTACGCTACTGCTGTCAATCCTGAACTGACTCTTGAGAATCTGCAGCAGGGTGAAGCGTATTCCGTGAAGATTCTATCACGCGATATATATGGAAACAACTCCCCATTAAGTGAAAGCCTGGACTTCACCTTGGAAACCACCGGAGAGGAACCTCCGGAAAATTCCAGCACTCTGATCTTTATTTCTGAATACATCGAAGGTAGTAGTAATAACAAAGCCTTAGAATTAGCAAATGTTTCGGAAACTGAAATAGACCTGAGCGCTTATTCGTTTAAAAAGATATCCAATGAGAACGAGGATTGGAGCGATGAGAAAAAACTGGAAGGTAAACTCCCTGCCGGAGAAGTTTTTGTTCTCGCCCATTCGAAGGCCGATCCCCTAATCCTGCAGCAGTCGGATTTCCATATGGGAGGAGGGTTCCTGGATTTCAACGGGAATGATCCGGTGGGTCTTTTTAAGGATGGGGAACTAATAGATATGATCGGCACCCCTGGGGGAGAATACTTTGCCCAGGACGTTACCATGAGAAGGAAGGCTTCAGTGCAAACACCAAGCGCGACCTTTAAACCTGAAGAATGGGAAATCCTGGAGAAGGATGTTTTTGACGGTATCGGTAAGTTATAGAATGGCTTAATACTATAACTAAAGGTATTGACCTCGATCCCGGAATCCCTTTAAAACTTAAACCAGATAAAAAATGAGACCTTAGCTTTTTTCAATTTAGCCCTCGAACAAATCAGTATAAAAAATGTAAATTTGCCATAGAACAACGCAAAAAAACATAGGATGATCCTTTTCTTCGGAAACCTCCCCAACACGGTCTTTGCTGTCCAGACGCACAAGGCCCTTTCAGCTGAAAATATTGCTAAATTAGACTGGCTCTTTGGCGACGCCATTTTTCTTGATAAATCTGCTCTGGCAGATTTTTTTGTTGGCCCCCGTGCCGCCATGGTTACGCCCTGGAGCACCAACGCAGTAGAGATTACCCAGAATATGGGGATAGAAGGAATAATTCGAATTGAAGAATTCCACAAGGTAGACCGGCATTTCGACGATTATGATCCTATGCTGTCCCAAAAATATCAAGGTCTGGACCAGGATATTTTCACCGTGAATATCCAACCCGAATCCATTCAGGAAGTGGAGGATATCAATGCCTATAATGAAAAAGAAGGCCTTGCCTTGAATTCCGAGGAAGTAGAATACCTCGAGGGTCTTTCCAAAAAACTCGAGAGAAAGCTGACGGATTCAGAAGTATTCGGATTCTCTCAGGTCAATTCAGAACATTGTCGTCATAAGATCTTCAATGGAACTTTCGTAATCGATGGAGAAGCAAAACCTTCTTCGCTTTTTAAACTGATCCGTAAAACTTCAGAAGTGAATCCTAATGGTATTGTTTCAGCCTATAAAGACAACGTGGCCTTCGTAAAAGGTCCAAGAGTGGAACAATTTGCCCCGAAGACTGCAGATAAACCGGATTACTATAAAAGATCCGAATTTGATTCTGTGATCTCCTTAAAAGCAGAGACCCATAATTTCCCTACCACTGTGGAGCCTTTTAACGGAGCTGCCACAGGTAGCGGTGGTGAAATTAGAGACAGACTTGCGGGAGGGAAAGGATCTTTGCCTTTGGCGGGAACCGCTGTTTATATGACCTCCTATTCCAGACTTGAGAAAACGAGACCCTGGGAAAAAGGTCTGCTGGAAAGGGACTGGCTTTACCAGACTCCGATGGATATTCTCATAAAGGCATCCAATGGAGCTTCTGATTTTGGTAACAAATTCGGGCAACCATTGATCGCAGGATCAGTATTGACCTTTGAACATTCCGAAAATGATCGTGCCCTGGCTTATGACAAGGTGATCATGCTGGCAGGGGGAATAGGATTCGCCAAGGCAGAACAAGCCATCAAGGGAAAACCTAAAAAGGGTGACAAAATAGTGGTATTGGGGGGTGAGAATTATCGGATCGGTATGGGTGGAGCTGCAGTTTCCTCTGCTGATACTGGAGAGTTTGGCAGTGGAATAGAGCTGAATGCCATTCAGCGCTCAAACCCTGAAATGCAGAAAAGAGCAGCCAATACCATCAGGGCAATGGTGGAATCAGAAAACAATCCCATAGTATCCATTCACGATCACGGAGCTGGAGGCCACCTCAACTGTTTAAGCGAACTGGTTGAGGACACAGGTGGGAATATTGATCTGGATAAACTTCCTGTGGGAGATCCTACCTTATCCGCAAAAGAAATTATTGGAAATGAATCTCAGGAGCGTATGGGACTCATCATTGGGGAGGAAGACCTGCAGACCATGAAAAGGATAGCCGAAAGGGAACGCACACCTTTATACGCAGTAGGAGAGGTTACTGACTCAAGACAATTCACCTTTGAGAGCCAGACCAACGGCGAAAAACCAATGGACCTCGGCCTTGCAGACATGTTTGGAAGTTCCCCTAAAACGGTAATGAACGATATTACGGTAGAAAGGAAGTATGCTGATGTATCCTATTCTAAAAGAGATCTTCACAGGTACCTTGAACAGGTTCTGCTTCTGGAGGCCGTGGGATCCAAAGACTGGCTTACCAATAAAGTTGACCGCTGCGTTACAGGCCGGGTTGCGAAACAGCAGACCGCCGGGCCACTACAACTGCCCCTGAACAATTGCGGGGTCATGGCGTTGGATTATAAAGGAAAAGAAGGGGTAGCCACCTCCATCGGTCACTCCCCCATCTCGGCCTTGGTAGATCCGGTGGCGGGTTCCAAAAATTCCATTGCTGAGGCTCTTACCAATATCGTCTGGGCTCCTTTGGAGGAAGGCTTGAAATCTGTTTCCCTTTCAGCTAACTGGATGTGGCCCTGTAACAATAAGGGAGAGGATGCCAGGTTGTACGAGGCGGTAGAAGGAGTTTCCAACTTTGCCATCAATTTGGGAATTAATGTCCCTACAGGAAAGGATTCACTTTCCATGAAGCAGAAATACAAGGAAGGGGACGTACTTTCCCCTGGAACTGTCATCATTTCAGCGGCAGGCCATTGCAGCGATATCACTAAAGTAGTGGAGCCTGTACTGCAGAAGGATGGCGGGGCTATTTATTATCTGAACCTTTCCCAGGATCGCTTTAAGCTGGGAGGCTCATCCTTCGCCCAGGTTCAAAATAAAGTGGGAAGCCAGGTTCCAACCATCAGGGATGATCAGTTTTTTGCAAAAGCATTTAATATTATTCAGGAGCAGGTTAAAGAAGAATTGATCCTTGCCGGGCATGATATCTCCTCGGGAGGGCTGATCACCAGCCTTCTGGAGATGTGTTTTGCAGATGTTGATCTCGCTGCAGAAATTGATTTAAGCTCCTTAGGAGAAGAAGATATTATTAAAGTCCTCTTCGCCGAAAACAGCGGAATTCTTTTCCAGACCAGAAATGAATCTGTTGAGAGAGCTTTTAAGGATCGGGGAATTGAAGTCCATAAAATTGGACGGCCGATTGAAGGAAAAATTCTAAAGTTAAGGAATGGTGCTGAGCAACTGGAATTCAATGTTCCCGAGCTTAGAAATACCTGGGCAAAAACCTCCTTCCTGCTTGACCAGCAGCAAAGTGGGGTGGACAGGGCTACAGAGAGATACAGGAATTTTGCGAAACAACCATTGCATTTCAGATTTCCGGAGCATTTTACAGGGAGAACAGATTTTGCCAAAAGAAATGATGATTCAAGACCGAGGGTTAAAGCTGCTGTCATCCGGGAAAAGGGTTCCAATTCAGAACGGGAAATGGCTTATGCCATGGATATGGCTGGATTCGATGTCAAGGATGTCCACATGACCGATCTTATTTCCGGTCGGGAAACCCTGGAGGACATCCAATTTATCGTGGCCGTCGGAGGATTCTCGAATTCCGATGTGTTAGGAAGTGCAAAAGGGTGGGCGGGAGCTTTCCTGTACAATGAGAAAGCGAAAGCAGCCCTGGATAACTTCTTCGCCAGGGAAGATACCCTTTCTATGGGCGTCTGCAACGGATGCCAATTATTCATTGAACTGGGTCTTATCAATCCGGACCACGAGGAAAAGCCGAAAATGCTGCACAACCAGTCAGGAAAATTTGAATGTACCTTTACTTCGGTTGAAATTGCAAAAAATGACTCGGTAATGTTGCACAGCCTTTCAGGGACCCGCCTGGGAATCTGGGCTGCGCACGGAGAAGGAAAATTCAGTTTCCCCTACGAAAGGTCACGCTACAACATTATCGGTGAGTATGGCTATGAAAATTATCCGTCCAACCCTAATGGCTCGCATCACAACACCGCCATTATTGTCAGCGATAACGGAAGGCATTTAGCAATGATGCCACATCTGGAGCGATCGACTTTCCCCTGGAACTGGGCACATTATCCAAAAGGCCGTAAAGATCAGGTGACTCCATGGCTGGAGGCATTTGTAAATGCGAGGAAATGGCTGGAGAAAGTTGAATCTGACAAATAAAGCTGGTTTAAGTATATTTTTTATATTATTTTCAATCTAAAGCGGGAGTCGAGCTCCCGCTTTTCTTTTTCCATTTATTTTTAACTTATTAATAATCAGGATGTTTTAAGTCAATCATAACAGTCTTATCCTCTCGAATTAACTATCTTTTACTCTAACCTTAATCTTTGAATTATGAACGTAAAGGAAAAGGATCATAAGTTTTTTGGCAGAGGTGGTTCTGCCATGGATCTCGAGATTTCCAAAACCCTCGGAAGTCTTATCTGGGATGTTAAAGGGAAAAAATACATTGACTTCCATACAGGAGCGGGAGTGGGAATCCTGGGATGGGGGCTGGAAGAAATAGATCTTGCACTCCGAAATTCTGACCGGCCTACTTACGTTTTCCCTCACTTTTATTACAAAGGCTGGAGCGAGCTGTCTGAACTTCTGGCAACCATAACCCCCAAAGGACTTAGTCGTACCTTTCGCACTACTGGAGGTTCCGAGGCAGTTGAGGGAGCTATGGAAATCGCGATGATGTACACAGGCAGAAAAAAGTTCCTCTCGATCGAGGGCAGCTACCACGGAAATACTTTAGGGGCACTGAGTCTTGGGGCTTCTGAAAACCAAAAGAAATTCCATAACCTCCTCCCCGGATGTGAAAAAGTATCTCCCCCACTCAATTCTGAAACTTTAAAAACAATAGCGGAAAAACTAGCCTCAAATGAGGTGGCCGCCTTCTTTATGGAACCTGTTGTATGCAATCTTGGGGTTATGATCCCTGAGGACGGCTTTATGGAGAAATTAGACAGGCTCTGTAAAACCCATGGCACCCTTCTGGTTATGGATGAAGCCATCACCGGGTTTGGGAGGACGGGTAAACTTTTTGCCTCTGAACATTATGATATAAAACCGGATATACTTTGTATGGCAAAAGCCATGTCCGCCGGTTATGCCGGGATTGGAGGGGTGATCACAACCGAGGAAATTGGCGAGGCAGTGGAAGGGAAAATAGGGCTGTATTCTTCCTACGGCTGGCATCCGGTTAGCGTTGATGCTTCTATTACAAGCATAGGCTATTTGTTGGAAAATGTGGAAAATCTTTTCAATAATGTGGAAGAAATGGGTGACTTGTTTAAAAAAAGGCTGCTAGATTTCGGTTACAGGGATGGTTCTGAAATCAGGGTCAAAGGAATGGCAATAGGTTTGGAAATAGGGAACAAAGAAAAGGCCTCTGAAATAAGAAAAGAATGCCTTGAGAAGGGTTTAATAATTGGAACTGAGGGAACAAGCCTGGTCTTTTTCCCTGCCTTAAACATCGACAGGGAAATAGTCGAGGAAGGTTTGAATATACTTGGACAAGTTATTATTTAACAAAATTTTATTGTCAAATATTTTAATTTGAAAAATCTTCTTAATTTCCTATTTTGCAGTACATAACTTACAGAAAAACATGACCGAAATAAAAAGACTGTTCGATTTTCCGCAATACCAGCTGGCAAATCATCCATTGGAGAAGTCTCTGGTGACCAAATACAATGGGAAATGGGAAGCCTTGTCTTCTCAGCAATTTATAGATCAGGCCAATGCTGTCAGTAGGGGACTGATAAAACTGGGAATCAAGCCTAACGATAAGATCGCAGTCATTACTTCCTCAAATCGTAGTGAATGGAGTGTACTGGACATTGGTATCCTTCAAACAGGAGCTCAGAATGTACCTATATATCCGACTATTGGGGAGGAGGATTATGAATATATTATTAACCACAGTGAATCCACCTTATGTTTTGTATCTGATAAGGAGATATACGATAAACTTCAGCTCGTACGACAGAATACACCGTTAAAGGCAATCTATAGTTTTGATGAGGTTCCGGGGTGTCCTAACTGGCAAGAGATATTGACCTTGGGAGAGGACACCTCAACTCAGGACGAGGTGGAACAACGGAAAAATGCAGTTTCAGAGGATGATCTGGCTACTTTAATTTACACCTCCGGTACTACCGGAAAACCAAAGGGAGTAATGCTCACTCATAAGAATATCGTGAGCGATGTCTTAATGAGTTCCGACCGAGTGCCCTTCGAATTTGGCACCTATGTAGCCCTCTCCTTTCTCCCGGTATGCCATATTTTTGAAAGGATGATCCTGTACCTGTATCAGTATTACAGCGTTTCCATACATTTCGCCGAATCCATAGAAAAGATCAGCGATAACCTTAAGGAGGTAAGGCCACATGTGATTTCTGCCGTTCCCCGGCTTTTGGAAAAGGTCTATGACAAGATCATCGCAAAAGGCTCAGACCTTGGGGGCGTAAAACAGAAGTTGTTCTTCTGGGCGGTGGAACTGGGGTTAAAATTTGAACCTTATGGTGCCAATGGCTGGTGGTATGAAACCCAGCTTAATCTCGCACGAAAACTTATTTTCTCCAAATGGAAAGAGGGCTTGGGTGGCAGAATTGAATTAATTGTTTCCGGAAGTGCAGCCTTGCAGCCTCGCTTAAGCAGAGTATTTGCAGCAGCCGATATCCCTGTAATGGAGGGCTATGGTCTTACAGAAACCTCCCCGGTAATATCAGTGAATGATCAGAGAAGAGGTGGATTTAAGATAGGTACCGTTGGAAAGGTGCTTTCTGATGTAGAAGTAAAAATAGCTGAAGATGGAGAAATCCTGACTAAAGGTCCCAACCTAATGAAAGGCTATTTTAAAGATGAAGAAAAGACCAGGCAGGAAATTGATGTGGACGGATGGTTCCATACCGGAGATATCGGAGAACTGGATTCAGAGGGATTCCTGAAAATAACTGACAGGAAAAAGGAAATGTTCAAGACCTCGGGCGGAAAATACGTTGCTCCACAGGTAATTGAAAACCGAATGAAACAGTCTCGCTTCATAGGAGAGATAATGGTGGTCGGAGAAGGAGAAAGAATGCCTGGAGCCTTTATTCAGCCTGACTTTGACTTTGTGAGGGAGTGGGCCAAACGCAAAGAATTACAGGTGGGGGACACCAACGCCGATCTTATAAAAAATCCTGATGTTATTGCCAGAATTCAGGAAGAGGTGGATTTCTACAACCAGAAATTCGGCAACTGGGAAAAGATCAAACGCTTTGAACTTACTCCTGACGTCTGGAGCATTGAAGGAGAGCACCTCACCCCTACCATGAAATTAAAACGAAGAAACATCATTAAGATCTATCAGGAACTTTATGACAGGATCTATCGCCAGCAGAATTAACTTTTTTAAAAAAGGGACCCGAGGAGGTCCTTTTTTTATTGATCTAGCCGATATAAACTTCCAGAAGCTCGGCGTCTTCAGCAGTAATCGTGACTTTTTTGTTGATCCCGGGAATTAATACAGTTTCTCCCATTGAAATGGTTTCAGTATTTCCATTAACCTCAACACTGGCCCTCCCTCCTACACACATAAAAATGACAAAAGAATCCAGATCTTCATAATTCCTGTCAACTCTTCCCACGACCGGAAGGAAATTGGTAGTGAAATATTCGCAGTGGGCGATATTGGAAACCTGATTTACCTGCTTTTCGTATGGCCGTTGATAATCATCCTTTTTTTCAAAGTCTATAGCATCAAGGGCGAGCTCCGTATGCAGTTCTCTTGCATTCCCAGCAGCATCAGTACGCCCCCAGTCGTAGATCCTATAAGTTATATCTGAAGTCTGCTGGATCTCGGCCAAAAGTACACCGGCGCCAATGGCATGTACCTTCCCGGTATTAATAAAAACCGAATCCCCCTTCTCGACTTTTTCAAAATTCAGGAGCTCTGTTATTTTTCCTGCCTCCAGGTGCTGGAGATACTCCTCTTTACTTATTGTCTTTTTAAAGCCAACATTGATGTTTGCATCTTCTTCGGCCTGCATGATATACCACATCTCCGTTTTCCCAAAAGAATTGTGGCGCTCCTTTGCCAGGGCATCATTTGGATGCAGCTGAACTGAAAGTGCGGTTCGGGCATCTATAAATTTGATCAGCAGGGGAAATTCCTTTCCAAAATTCCCATATACCTTCTTTCCCAGAATCAGTTCAGGAGAAGCAGCCAGCAATTCATTCAGACTCTTTCCCTTTAAAATACCATTCGCAACGACAGAACTATTTCCTTCAACATTGGATATTTCCCAGCTCTCCCCATAAATTCCGTCGCCACCCTTCTTTTTCAGCAGGGTCTTTAATTTATTTCCTCCCCATATTCTCTCCATTAGAATAGGTTCAAACAGTAGCGGGTAACCAAAATCTTTCATCTATTTTATTTTAGGTATCGAGGCCGCAAGTTAAAAGAAAAAAATAATAAAAACCTCTCTGGCCAGGAGAGATGAAAGTGATAAGATGCCACCGGGAATCCTTCCCGAGAAAGTACAATAATATTTTTCCTATTTTATTATGCATGCATAATAAAATTTAATAACTTTGAGCTTAAACCTTTTTTCCAATGAAGGAAAAGACCATTGATTATGTCTTACGGGCTACCTGGACCTCAGTAGCAAAAATGTACAACGAAGAGGCGAGCAAAGAAGGTAGCACCATGGCTACAGGCTTTGCCTTACTGAGCATAGATCCCGAAAAAGGCACCCCTTCCACATCCCTGGGCCCAAAAATGGGAATGGAAGCTACAAGTCTTTCCAGGACACTTAAAACGATGGAGGAAAAAGGTCTTATTATTCGTCAGAAAAATCCGGAGGACGGAAGGAGCGTACTCATCCATCTCACGGATTTCGGGAAAGAGATGAGGGATTATTCCAAGAAGGTGGTGCTTCAGTTTGATGAGGCTGTAAAAAAAGAGATTTCAGAAGAAGAGCTGCAGACATTTTTAGGAGTTGCATACAAGATCATGGAGCTGATTGCTTCCAAGAAAATATACGGAAATGGGCTGGTGTGAGAAAAGAGAGACTAGAGACTGGAAACAAGAGACTGGATTTTATTCTGCCTCCTTATTTCTGGATCCCTTTTAGGATCTAGGTCTAAGTTCTAGCTTCTGGACTCTAGCTTTTAAAACACAGTCGCCAAATAAAACAAATAAACCAATGAAACGCAGAATTAACAAAGTAGCAGTAATAGGCTCCGGGATCATGGGCAGTGGAATTGCATGTCACTTCGCCAATATTGGCGTTGAGGTCCTACTGCTGGATATAGTTCCGAGGGAACTCAGCGAAAAGGAAAAACAAAAAGGGCTCAGCCTGGAAAACAAAACAGTGCGCAACAGGATCGTGAATGATTCTCTTCAGGCCGCACTGAAATCCAAACCCTCCCCTATTTATCATAAAGACTTTGCCAAACGGATAACTACAGGGAATTTGGAGGATGACATTGCGAGAGTAGCGGAAGCAGACTGGATTATTGAAGTAGTAGTGGAGAGACTGGATATTAAAAAACAGGTTTTCGACAATTTAGAGAAGCATAGAAAGGCGGGAACATTAATTACCTCTAATACCTCCGGAATTCCAATTAAGTTCATGAGTGAAGGCCGCAGCGAGGATTTTCAGAAGCATTTCTGCGGAACTCACTTCTTCAACCCGGCAAGATACCTGAAGTTATTCGAGATCATCCCCGGACCACAGACTTCTCAGGAAGTCATGGATTTTTTAAACATTTACGGAGAAAAATTTCTAGGAAAAACCTCCGTCATTGCAAAGGATACTCCCGCTTTTATTGGAAACAGGATCGGGATCTTCAGCATAATGAGCCTTTTTCACATGGTTAAGGAACTCGACCTGACTATAGAAGAGGTGGATAAACTTACGGGACCTGTAATCGGCAGACCCAAATCTGCCACTTTCCGGACAGTTGACGTCGTAGGACTGGATACATTGGTTCATGTTGCCAATGGTCTCTATGAGGGAGTACCAAATGATGAACAACACGAGCTTTTCGCCCTTCCCGGTTTTATCCAAACCATGATGGAAAAGAAGTGGCTGGGAAGTAAAACCGGACAAGGATTCTATAAAAAGATCAAAAATTATGACGGTTCCAGTGAGATCAAATCTCTCGATCTCGATACCCTGGAATACAGGGCACAGAAAAAAGCCTCGTTTGCCACTCTGGAACTTACCAAAACCATAGACAAGGTAGAGGACAGATTTTCTGTGTTGGTCTCCGGAAAAGACAAAGCCGGGGAATTTTATAGAAAGAACTTTTCTGCCCTGTTTGCCTATGTAAGCAACAGGATTCCCGAAATAACAGATGACCTTTATAAGATCGATGATGCCATGAAAGCTGGTTTCGGCTGGCAGCAGGGCCCTTTCCAGATCTGGGATGCCATTGGAGTCGAGAAAGGGATAGAGATGATGAAAGCCGAAGGTTATGCTCCTGCTGCCTGGGTCAATGAAATGCTCCAGAGTGGGAGTAAAAGTTTCTATACAGTAAAAGAAGGGAATTCCTACTATTATGACATTCCAGAAATGAAACAGGTTAAGGTCCCAGGACAGGATGCCTTCATTATCCTCGACAATATCCGGGAAGGCAAGGCGGTATTCAGCAATAGCGGAGTGGTGGTAGAGGATCTTGGAGATGGGATCCTGAATGTGGAATTCCGCAGCAAAATGAACACCATTGGAGGCGATGTGCTGAATGGTCTGAATAAAGCGATAGATCTCGCCGAAAAAGAATATGACGGATTGGTGGTTGGAAACCAGGGAGCCAATTTCTCTGTGGGAGCCAACATAGGAATGATTTTCATGATGGCTGTGGAACAGGAATACGATGAGCTTAACATGGCGATCAAATATTTCCAGGACACAATGATGCGGATGAGGTACTCCTCCATTCCAGTAATTGCAGCCCCTCACGGAATGACACTTGGAGGTGGATGTGAGTTATCCCTGCATGCCGATAAGGTGGTAGCAGCAGCGGAAACCTATATTGGTCTTGTGGAATTCGGGGTTGGAGTGATCCCCGGGGGTGGAGGTTCAAAGGAGATGGCCATGAGAGCTTCAGACTCGTTCCGTGAGAATGATGTGGAACTGAATGTGTTGCGGGAACATTTCCTTACCATTGGAATGGCCAAGGTATCAACTTCGGCCTATGAAGCTTACGACACGGGAATCCTTCAGAAGGGAAAAGATATTGTGATCGTCAACAGGGACCGACAGCTGGCAATGGCCAAACAACACGCACAACTAATGGCCGAGGCCGGATATACAAAACCCATTAAACGCAAGGACGTAAAGGTGCTTGGGAAACAGGCACTGGGAATGTTCCTCGTTGGAACCGATGCCATGGAAGCGGGCAGATATATTAGTGAACACGACCAGAAGATTGCCAATAAACTGGCTTACGTGATGGCAGGAGGAGATCTTTCTGAAGCTTCCTATGTAAGCGAACAGTACCTCTTAGATCTGGAAAGGGAAGCCTTCCTTTCCCTCACTGGAGAGCGTAAGACACT